>NZ_JACHMM010000001.1:6487500-6825000 GCF_014204975.1 Jiangella mangrovi | reverse complement strand
CTCGTGCCACGTCACGCCGTCGGCGGAGACGGCGCCGGCGACGGTCGTGCCGCGGCGGGTGAGGCGGACCCAGTAGGGGGTGTCGATCGGCACCTCCTCCGGGACGGCCGGGTACTGGGTCACGACCGCCTCGGCGCCGTCGACCGGCCGGGCCGAGAACCGCGACACCTTGCCGCTGCCCAGGTAGGTGAGCTCCATCGTCGCGAACGGGGCCGACGGCGCGAGGTCGGAGCGGATCATCACCGCCGCGGCGACCTCCGGGTACACCTTGCTGATCGCGTCGACCCGGGCGACGATCTCGCAGTCGCCGTCGCGGCGCTGGAAGGCGAACCGGAAGCTGTCCGCCGTCCCGCCGATCGCGCCCGACCCCTTCACCGTCACCACGTCGCCGGCCACCGAGGTCGCGCCACGCACCGGCACCCGGCCGACGTCGACGCCGGCCCATGGCGCGGTGCGGGTGATCCGGTTGACGTGCACCGGGGTCGACGTCGTGGAGGTGGCGTTGCCGGACGTGTCGACGGCGCGGGCGGTGACGAAGTACGTGCCGTCCGCCACGCCGGTCCACTCCACCCGGTACGGCGCCTGCGTCGCGGTGCCGATCAGCTCGTCCCCGGCGTAGAACTCGACCCGGTCGATCGAGGCGCCGTGGCCGGTGGCACTCGCGGTCAGCACCACCCGGGCGTCCGCCCGCGCCGCCCCCAGCAGCGCGTTCGTGCCCGGCTGCAGCAGCGTGACCGACGGGTTCGCCGTGGCCGGGCCGCTGATGGAGTTCAGATACCGCTCGAGGTTCGTGTAGCCGTCGGTGCCCACCGCGGCACCGTCGGCCGGGTCGTCCGGGTTCAGCCCGTTGGCGACCTCCCAGTCGTCCGGGATGCCGTCGTGGTCGGTGTCGGCCGGCGCCGGGGCCGACGCCAGCGACGGCCAGCCGCCCACCTCGGTCTGCGAGTTGATCAGCCGGCCGGTGCGCCGTCGCACGTCCTCGACCAGCCGGGCGTCGACGGAGTCGCGGCGCGGCAGGATCGCCCCGGCCTCGTTCAGCACCCGCTCGAACGCGACGGTGGCCGCCTCCGTGGGCAGCGGCTGCGGGAACGGCACCGGCTCGGTCCGCAGAGTGATCGGCACGTCGCCGTCGATGCCGAGGGTGTTGTCCGCGGTGACCTCGGGCGACCCGTCGACGTAGTTGTCCGCGACGTACCAGACGCCCGGCCCGCCGAGCGTGCTGACCGTCGGCTCGACGATGCGGTCGCGCAGCTCCGCCAGCGTGTCCGGGCCGGGCCGGTAGTAGTTGCCGATCATGTTGATGCCGGCGGAGTCCTCGCCGCCGTAGGCGGAGTTGAAGCCCCAGTTGTAGACGACGTTGTTCTGGTGGTCGACGGTCAGCGCGTAGTCCGGCCCGGTCGCGTTGACCGGCGCGAACCGCGGATTGCGGCTGGAGTTGTGGATGATCAGGTTGTGGTGGAACGACACGTTCTCGCCGCCCCAGATGCCGCCGTAGCCGTGCCGCCCTTCGGGGTTCACCGACATCGTCAGGCTCTCGCCGACGATGCACCACTGCACCGACACCCGGGTGTTCTCGTACGGCGACAGCGCCTCGTCGGTGCTCCAGGTCAGCGAGCAGTGGTCCAGCACGACGTCGGCGGTGCGGCGGAACCACATCGCGTCCTCGGTGACGCCGGCGATGTCGCCCATGCGGCAGCGCAGATATCGCACGACGACGTTCTGCCCAGCGATGCGCGTGGGGTAGCCGGCGATGCAGATGCCGTCGCCGGGCGCCGTCTGACCGGCGACGGTGAGGTTCGAGCCGCTGATGTCCAGGCGCGAGCTGAGGTAGATGGTGCCGGAGACGCGGAAGACGACGGTGCGGTTGCTGCCCTTCACGCCCTCGCGCAGCGACCCCGGGCCGGAGTCGTTCAGGTTGGTCACCTCGTAGACGTCGCCGCCGCGCCCGCCCGTCGTGTACATGCCGCAGCCCAGTGCGCCGGGGAACGCGGGGACCAGGGCGTCGGCGGTGCCGCGGCGGACGGCGGCGTAGGCGGGCGAGCCGGCGACGAACGTGCCGACGCCGGTCAGGGCGCCGGCGGCGGTGAGAGCGCCGGCCACGGTGAAGGCCCGGCGGGTGAGGGTGTGGTTCTCCGTGCGGTCGGGGCGGGCATCCGGAAGGGAGCTCATCGATCCTCCAAGACCTGGGGCGGAGTGGGGTGCGGACAAGACTGCAAGCGGTTGTGCATTTGTGTCAATACTTGCAGTAGGGTTGCGGCGACGTCGTCCAGCGATGCCCACAGGAGGGTCTCTGTGTCCGAACCGATCACCCAGTTCCAGGCCGGCGAGCTCACGGTCCAGGTGCACTCCGGCACCGCCGAGATGGGCCAGGCGGCAGCGGAGCGTGCGGCCGCCGTCCTCCGCGACGCCGTCGCCCGGACCGGCCGGGCGCGCGCCGTCTTCGCCACCGGCAACTCGCAGTTCGCGTTCGTGCAGGCGCTGCGCTCGCAGGACGTCCCGTGGGACCGCGTGACCGCGTTCCACCTGGACGAGTACGTCGGCATCGACGCCGGCCACCCGGCCAGCTTCCGGCGCTGGATCCGCGAGCGCATCGAGGAGCCGCTCGGGCCGGCGAAGGTGCACTACATCGAGGGCGACGCCCCCGACGCCGAGGCCGAGTGCCGCCGCTACGAGGACCTGCTGCGGGCCGAGCCGCTCGACCTGGTCTGCATGGGCATCGGCGAGAACGGCCACATCGCGTTCAACGAGCCGCACGAGGCCGACTTCGACGACCAGCGCCTGGCCCGGGTCATCACGCTGACGCCGGCGTCGCGGGCGCAGCAGGTGGGCGAGGGACACTTCCCGGACGACGCCGCCGTGCCGGCCACCGCCATCTCGCTGACCGTCCCGGCGCTGCTGTCGGCCGCCCAGGTGCTGGTGTGCACGCCGGACCGGCGCAAGGCGGCGGCGGTCGCGGCCGCGCTGAACGACGAGATCAGCCCGGCCTGCCCCGCCACCGTCCTGCGCCGGGCCGGGCACGCGACACTGTTCCTCGACCCCGAGTCGGCCGGTCAGCTGGAGGTCCCGGTCGGCTGAGCCCGATCCAAGCGGTTGCAGAAAGGTGGCAGCGATGCTGGCGCTGACCCACGCGACGGTGGTCAGCGGCGGCCGGGTCGAGCCGGACCGGACGGTGCTGGTCGACGGCGACCGGATCGCCGCGGTCGTCCCGGCGGCCTCCGATGAGGCCCTGGACGGCGCCCGCGTCGTCGACGTGGGCGGGCGCATCGTCACGCCGGGCCTGATCGACCTGCACGTGCACGGCGCGGCCGGCCATGCCTTCGACGACGCGGACGGCGACGCGGTGACGGCGGTGCTCCGGCACCTCGCCGCCGCCGGGGTCACCAGCATCCAGCTGAGCCTGGTGTCGGCGCCGGTGGACGTGCTGACGGCGCGCATCGCGTCGCTGTCCGGCCTCGTCGCCGGAACCACCGCCGACGCGGCCCGGCTGCTCGGCGTCCACCTCGAGGGGCCATTCCTCGCGGCCGCCCAGTGCGGGGCGCACGACCCCGCCGTCCTGCTGCCGCCGTCGCCCCGCGAGGTGGACGTGCTGCTGGAGCATGCGGCGACGCTGCGGATGATCACGCTCGCGCCGGAGCTGCCGGGCGCCGTCGAGGCCACGCGCCGGCTGGCCGCCGCGGGCGTCGTCGTCGCGGCCGGGCACAGCGATGCGACGGCGGCCCAGCTCGGTCCGGCGGTCGATGCCGGGCTGCGCCACGTCACCCACCTGTGGAGCGGCCAGTCCACCACCCGTCGCGAGGGGCCCTGGCGCATCCCCGGCCTGCTCGAGGGCGCGCTGGCCGCGCCGGACCTGACAGCGGAGGTGATCGCCGACGGCCGGCACCTCCCGCCGGAGCTGCTGGAGATCGCCCGGCGCTGCGTTGGCGACCGGCTCGTCGTGGTCTCCGACGGCACCCCGGGCACCGGCATGCCGCCCGGCCACCGCTACCGGCTGGCCACCGTCGAGTGCGTGGTCGCCGACGGCGTCGGCATGGTGGCCGGCGCCGACGCGTTCGGCGGCAGCACCAGCACGCTGCCGCAGATGCTGTCCCACCTGCACGACGATCTCGGCTGGCCGCTCGCCGAGGTGGTGGCCGCGGCGACCAGCCGGCCCGCCGCCGTCGCCGGACTGACCGGCCGCCGCGGCTCGGTCGCCGCCGGCATGGACGCCGACCTGGCGATCTTCGACCCCGGCTTCCGGGCCTGGGCCACCGTGCTGCGCGGCCGGTGGCTGCCGGCACCACCCTCTGGAGGACCCCTGTGAGATCCGAACCCACCCGGCTGGTGCGGCTGCGCGCCGACGACTCCGTGGCGGTGACGCTCGACCCGCTCGCGGCCGGCGCGCCGGTGCCCGGTACCGGGCTCGTCAGCCGGCAGCCGGTCCCGGCCGGCCACAAGGTCGCGCTGGCCGCCGTCGGCGCCGGCGACCCGGTGCTCAAGTACGGCCAGGTCATCGGGCACGCGACCGCGCCCATCGAGCCCGGCGACCACGTGCACCTGCACAACCTCGGCTATCACGACACCGTCGACCAGGAGGTCGCGATCGGCGCCGGCGTCGCCCCCGAGCCGCTGCCCGCTGCGACGTTCGACGGCATCGTCCGCGCCGACGGCCGGGTCGCCACCCGCAACTACGTGGGCATCATCTCCTCGGTGAACTGCTCGGCCACCGTGGCCAAGCTGATCGCCGACCAGGTGCGCATGTCCGGGATGCTCGCCGCGCACCCGAGCGTCGACGGCATCGTCGCGATCACGCACGGCAGCGGCTGCGGGCTGGCGTCCGACGGCGAGGGCCTGGACCTGCTCAAGCGGACGTTGTCCGGGTACGCCGACCACCCCAACTTCGGCGCGCTGATCGTGCTCGGCCTGGGCTGCGAGGTCAACCAGATCGCCGAGCTGGACCTCCCGGAGCAGACCCCGGTCGTCGGCATGACCATCCAGGAGGCCGGCGGCACCGCGACCGCCGTCCGGGCCGGCATCCGGGCCGTGGGCGAAGTGCTCGAGAAGCTGGACGTCCAGCGACAGCCGGTGCCGGTGTCCGAGCTGGTGCTGGGGCTGAAGTGCGGCGGCTCCGACGGCTACTCCGGCATCACCGCCAACCCGGCGCTCGGCGTCGCCGCCGACCTGCTGATCGCCCACGGCGGCACCGCGGTGCTGTGCGAGACCCCGGAGATCTACGGCGCCGAGCACCTGCTGGCCGCCCGCGCCGAGTCG
This sequence comes from Jiangella mangrovi, assembly GCF_014204975.1. Taxonomy (NCBI): domain Bacteria; kingdom Bacillati; phylum Actinomycetota; class Actinomycetes; order Jiangellales; family Jiangellaceae; genus Jiangella; species Jiangella mangrovi. The sequence goes on along the minus strand of NZ_JACHMM010000001.1, from coordinate 6,819,753 downwards.
CGCGAGGTCGCCGACGCGCTGCTGGAGCGCATCGCCTGGTGGCGCGAGTACACCGCGAAGCACGGCGGCAGCCTCGACAACAACCCGTCGCCCGGCAACAAGGAGGGCGGCATCACCACGATCCTCGAGAAGTCGCTCGGCGCGGTGGCGAAGTCCGGCTCGACGCCGCTGCGGGCGGTGCGCCGGTTCGCCGAGCGCATCGACAGCCGCGGCCTGGTGTTCATGGACACCCCCGGCTACGACCCGGTGTCCGTCACCGGCATGGTGGCCGGCGGCGCGAACGTCGTCTGCTTCACCACCGGCCGCGGCTCGGTGTACGGCTGCAAGCCGGTGCCCAGCCTCAAGCTGGCCACCAACACCGCCGTCTACCAGCGGATGACTGAGGACATGGACCTCAACTGCGGCGTCGTCGCCGACGGCGAGCTGGGCCTGGACGAGATGGGCCGGCGCATCCTCGACGCCGTCGTCGCCACCGCGTCCGGCCGGCAGACCGCCAGCGAGGCGCTCGGCTTCGGCGACGAGGAGTTCGCCCCGTGGCAGCTCGGCGCGGTGATGTGACGGTGGCGGACCGGCTGTCCCGCGCGGCGCGCGGCCCCGCGCCCCGGCCGGGCGTCCTCCACCTCGGCGTCGGCGCGTTCCACCGGGCGCACCAGGCCGTCTACACCGACCTCGCCATGGCCGCGACCGGCGATCCGCGCTGGGGCATCGTCGAGGTGGCGCCGCGCTCGACCGGCGTCGTCGAGGCGCTGCGCCGGCAGGACGGGCTTTACACGGTGCTGACCCGCTCCGGCGAGCGGGTGACGGCGCAGGTCGTCGGCGCGGTCAGCGAGGCGTGGCACGCGCCGTCGCACTGGGCAGACGTGGCGGCCAAGTTCGCCGACCCGCGGATCGCCGTCGTCACGCTGACCATCACCGAGAAGGGCTACCTCGGCGACCCGGTCACCGGCAGGCTGCTCGACGACGACACCGTGCGGGCCGACGTCGCGGCGGTCGCGGCGGGGGAGCGGCCGCGGACCGGACTCGGGCTGCTGGTCGCCGGGCTGGCCGGACGCGCGGCCGCCGACGCCGGCCCCGTCACGGTGCTGTCCTGCGACAACCTGATCGGCAACGGGCGCCGGCTGAGCGCGCTGGTGGGGGAGTTCGCCGCCCGGCTGCCGGCGCCGCTGGCGCGCGACCTCGCCGGGTGGATCGCTGCGTCGGTGCGGTTCCCGTCCGCGATGGTGGACCGGATCGTGCCCGCCACCACGCCGGCCGACCGGGCCGACGCCCTGCGGCTGGTCGGCGCCGCCGACGATGCCGTGGTCGCCGCCGAGCCGTTCACGCAGTGGGTGATCGAGGACGACTTCGCCGGCGACCGCCCAGCGTGGGAGCTCGCCGGGGCGGAGCTGGTCACCGACGTCGGCCCGCACGAGACCGCCAAGCTCCGGGTGCTCAACGCCGCGCACTCGATGATCGCCTACCTGGGTGCGCTGGCCGGCCACGAGACCATCGCTGCCGCCGTCGCCGACCCGGCGATCCGTACGGCCGTCGAGGCGCTGCACCGCGACGTGCTGGCGACCATCGACGCGCCGCCGGGCTGGGACCTGCCCGCCTACGCGGCGTCCGTCCTCGAGCGGTTCGCCAACCCCGCGCTCGGGCACCGCTGCGACCAGGTCGCCTCCGACGGCTCGCAGAAGCTGCCGGTCCGGGTCGTGCCGACCCTGCTCGCCACCAGCGCCGCCGGTCGCACGTCCGCCGCGGCGACCCTGGTGGTGGCCGCCTGGCTCCGCTTCGTCGTCGCCGGCGTGGACGACGACGGCCGCCCGCTGACGGTGAGCGACCCGGCGCGCGACACCCTGCGCGCCGTCCCCGCGTCAGACGTCGCCCGGCTGCTGCGCACGGCCGCGGTCGTCCCAGCCGAGCTGGCCGCCGACGACGCCTGGGTGGCCGACCTCACCGCCCGCCTCGACGATCTCGCCCGCCACGGCGCCCGGGCCACGGCCGCCGCCCTCCAACCGAGTTGATCATGGGAAAGGTCGGCTCTCGGCCGCCCTGGGAGCCGACCTTCTCCATGATCAACTCGGGGTGGGTGGGGGACGGTCGCCGCGCTGGGCTGAGCCGTCAGCGGTCGCGGACCGGGCTGGTCGAGCTGCGCACGATCAGCCGGGTCTCCAGCTGGACGACGGCGGGTTCGGCCTCGCCCGCGGTGTCGGCGAGGTCGAGGACGATGTCGACGGCGCGGGCACCGGCCTCGGAGCCCGGCACGTGGATCGAGGTGAGCGTCGGGTAGGCCATGCCGGACATCGGGCTGTCGTCGATGCCGATGACGCTGATGTCCGGGCCGACCCGCACGCCGCGCTCGTTCAGCCGCGCCATGAGGCCCAGCGCGATCATGTCGTCGTAGGCGATGACGGCGGTGACGTCGGAGGCGTGGACGAGGTCGGCGGCGCGCACGCCGGCCTGGATCTGCGGCTCGAACGGGCCGAACTCGACGAGGTCGACGCCGTGGGCGGCGCACGCCTCGCGGACCGCGTTCTGCCGCTGGGTGTTCGACCACGAGCGGCGCGGGCCGTTGAGGTAGCCGACCCGGCGGTGGCCGAGCGCGGTGAGGTGCTCGACCGCCTCGCGCATGCCCTCGGAGTCCTCGATGATCACGCTGGCTGCGCCCTTGACCTCGCGGTTCACGAACACGATGGGCCGCAGTTCGGCGAGCTGGTCGAGGCGGTCGTCGGGGGTGCGCGGCGACACGACGACCAGGCCGTCGACCCGCTTGCGCATGACGCGGGCGCGCTGGATCTCGTCGGACGCATGCTCGTCGACGTCGGCGATCAGGACGGTCTTGCCCTTGGCGCTGGCACGTGCCTGCACGGCCTTGATGATCGGCGGGAAGAACGGGTTGGCGATGTCGGGCACGATCAGCCCGATGAGGTCGTTGCGGCCCGACGTGAGCGAGCGCGCCACCTGGTTCGGCACGTAGCCCATGTCCTGGGCGATCTTGCGCACGCGGTCGCGGGTGCGCGGGTTGACCTTGTCGGGGTCGGACAGCGCGCGCGAGACCGTGGAGGCGGACAGGCCGGTGGCCCGCGCGATGTCGGCGAGCGTGACGCTCATCGGTGTCTCCTCCTGCATGGTCCCCGGGTGCATCGTGCTGCAAACACGCCGAGCGTAGCGCATCTGGGCGAGTTTGTGACGCGTTCACACTGCATGTCGCCATGATCGACGATGCTTCCTTGCGGCAACCGTTTGCGTCCCGTAGCGTCCCTGGCATGGCTGTTCCGTCAACTTCTCCGCACCGCCCGGACCTGGCCCAGAACGCTCCACTGCGGCTCGGCGTCGTCGGCAACGGCAACCGCGGGATCATCGCGAAGACCGCCGCCGACCTGGACCCGTCGGCGCAGGTCGTCGCCGCCTGCGACCCGCTGCCACGGGCCCGCGACCGCGCCGCCGAGCGGTTCGGCCCGGCCGTCGCGGCCACCGCCACCGTCGACGAGCTCATCGCCGTCGGCGTCGACGCCGCGTTCGTCACCTCGCCGGACCATCTGCACGCCGAGCACGCCTGCGCGCTGCTCGAGGCCGGGATCGCGGTGTTCGTCGACAAGCCGCTGGCGATCACCGTCGAGCAGGCCGACCGGATCCTCGCCACCGCGCGGCGCACCGGCAGCCGCCTGTACGTCGGCCACAACATGCGGCACATGCCGGTCATCGGGCTGCTGCGCGAGCTGATCACGTCGGGCCGGATCGGCGAGGTGAAGGCCATCTGGTGCCGCTACTTCGTCGGCGACGGCGGCGACCGGTTCTTCAAGGACTGGCACGCCGAGCGGTCGAAGGTGAACTCTCTGCTGCTGCAGAAGGGCGCGCACGACATCGACGTCATCCACTGGCTGGCCGGCGGGCACACGGCCCGGGTCAGCGCGATGGGCGGGCTGACGGTGTACGGCCAGGTCGCCGACCGGGCCGACCGGACCGGGCAGGTCGTCACCGAATGGCTGGACCGCGAGCGGAACTGGCCGCCGCTGGCGCAGACCGGACTCAACCCGGTGATCGACGTCGAGGACCTCTCGATGATGACGATGGCCCTGGACAACGGCGTGTACGCCACGTACTCCGAGTGCCACTACACGCCGGACTACTGGCGCAACTACACGGTCATCGGCACCGAGGGCCGGCTGGAGAACTTCGGCCTCGGCCCCGGCGGCGTCGTGCGGCTGTGGAACCGGCGCACCGAGTTCGCGCCCGACGGCGACGAGACGTTCCCGATCCCGGACGCACCCGGCGGACACCACGGCGCCGACCCGGCACTGCTGCGCGAGTTCCTCCGGTTCGTCCGCGAGGGCGGAGCGACGCAGACCTCGCCGGTCGACGCGCGGGCGGCGGTCGCCGCGGCGGCGACGGCCTCGACGTCGCTGCGCACGGGCGGCGGCGCGCTGGACGTGCCGCCGCTCGACGCCGGCCTGCGGGCCTGGTTCCACGCCGGGCAGCCGGCATGACGGCGCTGGTCGGCGCGCAGCTGTACTCGCTGCGCGACGTGGGCGACCGGGCCGGCGCGTTCGCCGCGCTGGCCGCCGCCGGCATCGACGCCGTCGAGCCGCACGACCTGAGCGACGTGCGGGGCCTGCGCGCCGACGCCGACCGGCACGGCCTCGCGATCCCGAGCGTCCACGCGTGCGAGCCGGACCCCGTCACGCTGGAGCGGGTGGCCGCGCTCGGCGCACGGACGCTGGTCGTCCCGCGCTCGGAGCCGGAGGACTGGGCCGACGCCGACGGCATCCGCCGCGTCGGCGCCCGGCTGGCCGCGTGGCAGCAGCGGGCGGCCCGGGCCGGCCTCGACCTGGCCTACCACAACCACTACTGGGAGCTGGCGACGCTGCCCGACGGGCGGCACGGCCTCGACGTGCTGGCCGCGTCGACGCCGCCGGAGGTCGGGTTCCAGGTGGACCTCTACTGGGCGCACGTCGGCGGCGCGGACGTCGCGGCGCTGCTCGAACGGCTCGGCGACCGCGTCCGCTCCGTGCACGTCAAGGACGGGCCGGGCGACGTCGCCGCCGACCAGGTGGAACTGGGCCACGGCAGCCTGCCGGTGGCCGACGTGCTGGCCGCCGCTCCACCCGGCGCCGCCCGGATCCTCGAGATCGACCGCTGCGCCGGTCCGGTGCTGGACCTGCTGGCCCGCAACCGGGTCGCTCTCGCCCGGCTCGACCCGGCGGTGGCGACGTGAGCGCGCGGGTCGGGATCGGCGTCGTCGGCTGCGGCACGATCAGCCGGACCTACCTGGAGAACCTGCCCCGCATTCCCGGGTTCGACGTGGTGGCCTGCGGCGACCTCGACGTCGGGCGGGCGCGCGCCGCGGCGGACGCGGCGGGGGTGCCGCACGCGGGCGGGCCGGAGGACGTCATCGGCAGGCCGGACGTCGACATCGTCGTCAACCTCACCGTCCCCGCCGCACACGCCGAGGTGGGCCTCGCCGCGCTGCGCGCCGGACACCACGTCTACGGCGAGAAGCCGCTGGCGCGGTCGCGCGCCGAGGCGGACCTGCTGGTCAGCGCCGCGGAGCAGGCCGGGCGCCGGCTCGGCAGCGCTCCGGACACGTTCCTCGGCGCCGGGGTGCAGACGGCGCTGCGGCTGGTTCGCGACGGCGCGATCGGCCGGCCGGTGTCGGCGATCGCCTGCTTCCAGGACCCCGGCCCGGATCGCTGGCATCCGGCCCCGGAGTTCCTGTTCGCGGCCGGCGCCGGCGCGCTGCTCGACATGGGGCCCTACTACCTGACGGCACTGACGGTGCTGCTCGGGCCGGTGCGGCGGGTGGCCGCGATGGAACGCGAAGGCGCGGCCGAACGGGTCGTGGCCAGCGGGCCGCAGGCCGGGCACCGGTTCGCCGTCGAGGTGCCCACGCACACGAGTGCCGTCCTGGAGCTCGCCTCGGGCGCCGTCGCGACCACCGTCTTCAGCTTCGACTCGCCGCGCAAGCGGCACGGCTTCCTCGAGATCGGCGGCACCGAGGCCACGTTGCGGCTGCCGGACCCCAACCGCTTCGATGGCCCGCTGCGGCTCTGCCCGGCCGGGACCGACGAGTGGCGCGAGGTGCCCACCGAAGGGGCCCGGCTGGGCCGTGGACTGGGCGTCGCGGAGCTGGCTGAGGCGATCGCGGCAGAACGGCCACATCGGGCGAACGCCCAGGTAGCGACCCATGTGCTGGACGTCGCCGCGGCCGTTGCGGAGTCCGGGGCGCGGCGCCGGTTCGTCGATGTGACGTCGGGCTTCGCGGCGCAGGAGCCGCTCGATCCGGCCTGGGCGCCGGGGGAGGGCGACGCGGCTCGCGAAGGCTCGCTCTTGCAATGAAACAGCAACCTGTTGCTATTGCGGCAACCGCTTGCGGTCGGTAGGTTCTCCCCAACGCTCCCGGGATCGGCGTTGCTGATCTGCGCGAACGCCCAGGCGGGCGACGGACTTGCTGGACGAGCACCTGAGAGGTGAGGAGATGCCGATGTCGGCAGAACAGATCGTGGTCTCGCGCAGGATGCTGCTGAAGGCCGGTGGGGGCTTCGCGGCCGCCGTCGCGGTCTTCGGCACCGCGGCCTGCTCGGGCGGAGACGACACGCCCAACCCCTTCGGCTCGGCCGGCGGCGACCCGGACCTGCTGGAGTCGCCCATGCTGACCGAGCGGGTCGAGGCCGGCGAGCTGCCCGCGCTGGCCGAGCGGCTGCCGTCGTCGCCCATGGTGGTGGAGCCGTGGGAGAGCGTCGGCCGGTTCGGCGGCAACCTGCGCCGGGCGCAGACCACGCCGGTGCACGACGGCGCCCTGCAGGCCTTCGCCGCCTCCGGCCTGATCGAGTGGAACAAGGCCGCCGACGGCTCCCAGCCCAGCCTGGCGGAGAGCTTCGAGAAGTCGCCAGACAACCGCACCTACACGTTCGTGCTGCGCGAGGGCCTCAAGTGGTCCGACGGCGCGCCGTTCACCTCTGCGGACCTGAAGTTCACCGTCGACCACGTGCTCAACCATGACGTGCTGTTCCCGTCGCCGGCGTTCTGGTTCTCCGACGCCGGCCAGGCCCGGCCGACCATCGAGACGCCGGACGAGCTCACCGTCATCATCAGCTTCACCCAGCCGTTCGCGCTGTTCGAGAAGTTCCTGTGCCACCCGGGCGTGAGCTTCCAGTTCATCAAGCCCCGGCACTACCTCGAGCAGTTCCACGCCGACCTCGCCGACCCCGCCGCCGTCGACGCGGCGACGGCGGCGGCCGGCTTCGACACCTGGGACCAGTACTTCCTCGACCGGGACAACTGGTGGACCAACGTCGAGCGGCCGGTCATGGGCGCGTTCAAGGTCACCAGCCCGGCCAGCGCGCAGAGCGGCACCGCGGCGCTGGAGCGCAACCCGTACTACTACAAGACCGACCCCGACGGCCGGCAGCTGCCCTACATCGACACCATGCAGATCCAGGTGCTCGACCAGGACGCGCTGGACCTGCGGGCGGCCAACGGCGACCTCGACTTCCAGGGCTTCTACCTCGGCTACAACTCCACCCAGGTGTACCTGCAGAACGCCGAGCAGAAGGCGTTCGAGGTGCTGCGCTGGCAGCCGTCGGCCGGGCTGATGTCGATCTGCCCGAACCTCTCCCACAAGGACCCTGTGCTGCGCGAGCTGTTCGGCGACGTCCGGTTCCGCGCCGCCCTGTCGCACGCCGTCGACCGCGAGGAACTGAACGACACGCTGCTCGGCGGGCTCGGCGTCATCCGGCACCCGATCGCCACCGAGTCCTCGGACTACTACGTCGACGGCAGCGGCGAGCGGTTCCTCGAGTACGACGTCGACGAGGCGAACCGGCTGCTGGACGAGATCGGGCTGACCGAGCGCGACGGCGACGGCACCCGGCTGCGCGCCGACGGCGCCCCGCTGGAGTTCGTCATCATCTATCTCGACTTCGACGCCGGGCTGGCGCCCACGGACGTGTTCGAGATGGTCCGGAAGAACTGGGCCGAGATCGGGATCAAGGTCGTCACCCGGCCGGCCGACCAGACCCTGTACACCGAGATCCGCATGGCCAACGACTTCGACTTCGACGGCGTCGCCCACCCGTCCGACGACTTCGACCTGGAGCCGGTCTGGTTCGTCCCGACCGCCAACAACAGCCACACGGCGCCGGCCTACGGCGCGTGGTACTCGTCGTCCGGCGCCGAGGGCATGGCGCCGAGCCCGGAGTTCCAGCAGCTGATCGACAACTGGGACGCGATGCGCACCGCCGGCTCCGACGACGCGCGGATCGAGGCCGGCCAGGCGATCATGCGGCAGCACGACGAGAACGTCTACGCGATCGGGCTGGTCGGACTGCCGTTCCAGCCGGTCATCGCGAAGACCGCGCTGCGCAACGTCCGCGACGACGAGCCGAAGCTGTCCTTCTACTACGGACGTGAGGGCATCTCCAAGCCGGAGCAGCTGTACTTCGCCGAGTGACGGGAAAGGACTCACGCCCTGATGTGGCGCTTCATAGCGATGCGGGTCCTGCATGTGATCCCGACCCTGATCGCGATCTCGATGATCGCGTTCTTCATCATCCAGTTGCCCCCCGGCGACTTCCTCAGTACCCAGGTGGCCCGGCTCGAGGCGGCCGGGCAGAGCGTCGACCAGGCGCAGATGGACGCGTTGCGGGAGCGCTACGGCATCGGTGACCCGTTCTGGGTGCAGTACCTCAAGTGGATCGGCAACATCGTGCTGCACGGCGACTTCGGGTTGTCGTTCCAGTTCCAGCAGCCGGTGTCGACGCTGATCGCCGACCGGCTGCCGCTCACCCTGGCGCTGGGCATCGCGACGTTGATGTTCACCTGGGCGATCGCGCTTCCGGCCGGCATCTACTCGGCGATCAAGCAGCACACCTGGGGCGACTACACGATCTCCGGCATCGGGTTCGTGGCGCTGGCGGTGCCGCAGTTCCTCGCCGCGCTGGTGCTGGCGTACCTCGGGTTCGCGCTGTTCGACCAGAGCGTGGGCGGGCTGTTCTCACCGGAGTACGTCAACGCGCCGTGGGGCGTAGGGAAGTTCGTGGACCTGCTGGGCCACCTGTGGATCCCGGTGGTGGTGATCGGCCTCGCCGGCACCGCCGGGATCATCCGGGTGACCCGGGCGAACATGCTCGACGAGCTGAACAAGCCCTATGTGGTGACGGCGCGGGCGAAGGGCCTGTCCGAGAGCAGGCTCGTGGCGAAGTACCCGGTGCGCATCGCGATGAACCCGTTCGTCTCCACGGCGGGCTGGCACCTGCCGTCGCTGTTCGACGGCGAGATCATCGTCGCGCAGGTGCTGGCGCTGGGCACCATCGGGCCGCTGCTGCTGGAGGCGCTGAAGTCGCAGGACATGTACCTCGCCGGCGGCATCATCCTCATCATCGCGGTGCTGACGGTCGTCGGCACGCTGATCTCGGACCTGCTGCTGGCCGCCATCGACCCGCGCGTGCGATTCGGGAAGGCGTGAGGCCGATGAGCACCGACCAACTGCCCGACCAGAGTCCGCGCCCGGCCGACCCGTCCGCCGACGCGCCCGCCGAGACGCCGGCGGAGCTGGCCACCGAGACCGGCCGCAGCACCGCCGACGTCACCGTCGCCTCGCAGCGCCAGCTCATCTGGTGGCGCTTCCGCCGGCACCGGCTGGCCATGGCCGGCCTGTGGGTGATGATCGCGATGTACGTCGTGGCGATCTTCGCCGGGTTCTTCGCGCCGTTCTCGAAGGACACGACCAGCGCCGACCACGCCTACCAGCCGCCGCAGCTGCCCAGCTTCTCGTTCTCCGAGGGCTTCTACGTCCACCCGACCACGGGGTCGACCGACCCGGAGACGCTGGCCCGGGTGTTCGAGGAGGACACCAGCCGGGTGGTCAACCTCGGCTTCTTCGTGCGCGGCGACGAGTACTCGCTGCTCGGCGTCATCGACACGAACATCCACCTGTTCGGGCCGACCGAGGCGGGGGAGCGGTTCTACCTCCTCGGCGCCGACCGCACCGGCGGCGACCTGCTGTCGAAGATCATCTACGGTGCGCAGATCTCGCTCTCGCTCGGCCTGGCCGGGGTGGCGATCTCACTGGTGCTCGGGCTGGTGCTGGGCGGCATCTCCGGCTACTTCGGCGGCTGGATCGACTCGGTGATCCAGCGGATCATCGAGCTGATCATGTCGATCCCGACGCTGCCGCTGTGGCTCGGCCTCGCCGCCGCGATCCCGCCGCAGTGGGGACCCACCCGCACCTACTTCATGATCACCATCATCCTGTCGCTGCTCGGCTGGACCAGCCTGGCCCGGGTCATCCGCGGCCGGCTGCTGCAGACCCGCACCGAGGACTACGTGCTGGCGGCGAAGCTGGACGGCGTGCGGACCCGGCGGATCATCTCGCGGCACATGCTGCCGTCGTTCCTCTCGCACATCATCGCGACGGTCAGCCTCGCGGTGCCGGCGATGATCCTCGCCGAGACGTCGCTGTCGTTCCTCGGCCTCGGGCTGCGGGCGCCGGCGGTCTCCTGGGGGGTGCTGCTGCAGGACGCGCAGAGCGTGCAGGTGGTGGCGACGGCGCCGTGGCTGCTGCTGCCCGGTCTCGCGGTGGTCGTGGCGGTGGTGGCGTTCAACTTCGTCGGCGACGGGTTGCGTGACTCGGCCGACCCGTACGGAAGGAGGACGACGTGAGCTGGCGCCGTCGAACCCTGGAGCGGGACGCCGCTCGCGAGATCGCCGCGGCCACCGTCGGCGGCGACCGGCCGATGGACCCGGGCTCGATCCTCGAGCTGCAGGGCCTGTGCACGACGTTCCACACCGACGAGGGTGCGGTCAAGGCCGTCGACGACGTCTCCCTGCGGATCCGCCGCGGCTCCACCACGTGCATCGTCGGCGAGTCCGGCTCGGGCAAGTCCGCCACCGCGCGGTCGGTGATCCAGGTGGTCGACCACCCGGGACGCGTCGACGCCGGCCGGGTGCTGTACCGCCCGGCGCCCGACGCCCCCGTCGTCGACCTCGCGGCGCTGGACGCGACCGGGCCGGGCATCCGGTCCATCCGCGGCCGCGAGATCGGCCTGGTGTTCCAGGAGCCGATGTCGTCGCTGAGCCCGGTGCACACCATCGGCGACCAGATCGGCGAGCTGCTCGAGCTGCACGAACGGCTGACGCCGGCCGCAGCCCGCGAGCGGGTGATCGACGACCTGCGGAGGGTCGGCATCCCGCGGCCGGAGGAGCGCTTCGGCGCCTACACGTTCCAGCTCTCCGGCGGCATGCGGCAGCGGGCCATGATCGCGATGGCGCTGGTCTGCCGTCCCTCGCTGCTGATCGCCGACGAGCCGACCACCGCGCTCGACGTCACCACCCAGGCGCAGATCCTCGACCTGCTGGCCGAGCTGAAGGAGTCGCTGGGGATGACGCTGATGTTCATCACCCACGACCTCGGCGTGGTGGCCGAGATCGCCGACGACGTCGTCGTCATGCGGCACGGCAAGGTGGTCGAGCACGGCCCGGTCGACCAGATCTTCCACGACCCTCGGCACGAGTACACGCAGGAGCTGCTGGCCGCGTTGCCGCAGCGCAGCGCCGTCGCGATCCCCTCGCCCTCGCCGGTACCGGCCGCGCCGTCGCCGCGGCCGCTGCTGCGGATCGAGGACCTGGAGATGACGTTCGAGGGCGCGGCCGGGACGATGTTCGGCCGGCGCCGCACCGAGCGGGTCAACGCCGTCGACAAGGTGACGCTGGACATCCCCGAGGGCAGCACCGTCGGCCTGGTGGGCGAGTCCGGCTGCGGCAAGACGACGCTGGGCCGGTGCGTGCTGCGCGCCTACCGGCCGACGGCGGGCAGGCTGCTGTACACGTCAGCCGACGGGTCCGTCGCCGACCTCGCCTCGCTGAGCGAGAAGGAGCTGCTGCCGTACCGCCGGCAGATCCGGATGGTCTTCCAGGACCCGTACGGCTCGCTCAACCCGCGCATGACGGTCCGCCAGGTCGTGGGCGAGCCGCTGCGCGTCGCCGGGCTGGCCTCCGGCTCGGAGCTCGACGGCCGGGTCGAGGAGATGCTCGAGCGGGTCGGGCTGAAGCGCTCGATGGCCGGCCGGTACCCGCACGCGTTCTCCGGCGGCGAGCGCCAGCGCATCGGCATCGCCCGGGCGCTGATCACCGAGCCGCGGCTGGTGGTCGCCGACGAGGCGGTGTCGGCGCTGGACGTGTCGGTGCGCACCCAGATCCTGGAGCTGCTCGCCGACCTGCAGGGCGACCTCGGCCTGACCTACCTGTTCATCTCGCACGACCTGTCCGTCGTGGAGCGGATCTGCGACCAGGTCGCGGTGATGTACTTCGGCGTCATGGTCGAGCACGGGCCGGCCGAGCAGGTGTTCGCCGACCCGCGGCACGGGTACACGCGGGCGCTGCTGTCCGCCGTGCCGGTAGCGGATCCGCGGCTGCGCGGCACCCGCTCCCGCGTGGCCTATGAGCCGGAGGGCGACGCCGCGGCCTGATCCGGTCCCGGTCGGCGGGCGGGGAATGCCGTCTCCGCCCGCCTCGCTCGTTCCTCGCTCGGACGCCCGCAGCCTACCCCTGACGGCATTCCCCGCCCACCGGCCTGGCTGGTCAGCCGCCTTACGGCCCGGCGACGCCCCAGGTGGGGTGGGGGTCGCCGAGGGAGGTGAGGAGGTCGCGGGCCAGCTTCTGGTGGCCTTCAGGGCCTGGGTGCAGCCCGTCGACCAGCAGGGCGAGCGCGTCGTCGCCGTCGGCCCGCCAGACGGCGTGGTGGTCGACGAGGTGGCTGCCGGTCTCGGCGGCCACCTCGCGGACGGCGTCGGCGTAGGCGTCGAGGTCGGCGGACTGCGGCCGGTACGGCGTGACCGTCGGCGGCGTCTGCAGCACGACGGCCGCTCCGGTCGTGTCGCCGATCTGGCGGACGACGGCGGCGTACTCGCGCCGGAACGCCGTCAGCCCGGCCGGTCCCTCGTTCGCGTCGTTGCTGCCCAGCCCGATGACGACGACGTGCGGCGCGTGCCGCAGCACGGAACGCTGCAGCGCGTCGCGCAGCTGTGGCACCCGCCAGCCGCTGACCGCCGTGTTGAGGACGGTGTCGTCGCGGCGGCCGAGGCCGTAGCGGACCCGCTCGGCGAACAGGTCGGCGTAGCCGCGGTGCACGCCGGTCCATTTCGCCGCGGCGACGATGCTGTCGCCGGTGAACAGCCAGTCGACGGTGGTGCCGCCGGCGAGCGCGGCGCGGGCCGGGTGGACGGTGGTCACGGAACCTCCCTGAGCCGGTCGCCCAGCAGTTCGTGCAGCCGTCGCCCCGGCGCCAGCCGGGCCAGCCCGGGCAGCACGCCGTGCCAGGCGCCGCGGCCGTCGTCGTGCAGGCGCGTGGTCATGATGCCGTCGAGATCGACGACCGGCCCGGACGCCGTCACGTCGGCGATGCGCGGGTCGGCGGCCGCGGCCAGCATGGCATGGTGCGCGCCGAGCCCGGCGGCGTGGACGTGCACCGGCCGGTCCTGGCCGAGGCCCGGATGCTCCGCCCGCACCCGCGCGTCGCCCAGCACGACGTCGAGGGCGCGCGTGACGTCGAACGCGCGGCCGGCGGCCAGGCTGTCGTCGAGCCAGAGCAGGTCGGCGAGCAGCTTGTACATCGTGCTGTCGTGGCTGAGCGGGGACCGGCCGGAGCGGTCGCGGGGGAGCAGGGCGCCCTGCCCGCGCACGTCGAGCACCAGCAGCGGCCCGCCGACGCGGTCGTCGCGGGCGGCCCGCCTGACGACCGGGTGGTCGATGGTGAGCTCGGTCGTGCCGTCGTGCAGCAGGACCAGGCGCAGCCCCGGGCGGGCGTTGGTCTCGCCGGGGATCAGGACGCCGGCGCCCCACAGGTCGGTCTCGGTGCGCCAGAAGCCGTGCCAGGTGCCGGCCGGACCGGGCAGCCAGCGGACGCCCGGGTCGTCGGGCACGTCCCGCCCGGACCGCACCCGGTCGCGCAGCCAGCTCTCGAGGTCGTCGTCGCCCGCCGGTCGGGCCGCGGCGTAGTCGGCTGCGATGAGATCGTGCAGGAAGGCCGCACCCCGGCTCGCTCCGCAGGCCAGGGTGGACGGCGGCAGCGTCGCGGGCTCCGTCTCGTCGTCCGGCTCCGGCAGGCCGAAGGACGCGCAGAAGAACCGGGTCGCGGCGGCTGCCAGCGCCGGGGCGTACTGGTGCGTCGTCGGCGCGGTGACCAGCGTGAGCGCGTCGGCGGCGCCGAGCAGCTCGTAGCTGCGCCGGACCCGCCGCACGGTTTCTGCCGTGCCCTCGATCGGGAAGAAGTCGTACTCGGCCGCCAGCACCGTGACCGGCCGGGGTGCGGCCGCGACCAGCAGGTCGGCGTGGTCGACGCCGTGCTCGGTGCCGCCGAGCAGGACCTGCTCGGCGTCCTGGTGCTGCCCGCCGTCGAGGTACCGGCCGCGCGAGGTCACGAACGTGGCCGGCGCGGCCGCGGCGATGCGCGGCTCGACGGCCGTCGCCAGGGTCGTCAGCCAGCCGCCGCCGCTGTTGCCGGTCAGGCCGATCCTCGTCGCGTCGATGCCGGGCAGGCTCTCGAGCAGGTCGACGGCCCGGCGCACCTCGTGCACGAACCAGCGGGCCGGCGACTGCCCCAGCCACCACGACTGCAGACCGGCGTACGTGTGCTCGGCCGTGCCGCCGGCCACGATGGGCCGGCCTGCGTCGTCGAGGTAGCCGAACCGCTCGCCCTGGCCGAACGGGTCCAGCGCGAGCACCACCAGCCCGGCGCGGGCCAGCCGGGCGCACACCGTCTGGTACTCCGGGTACGCCTTCGCCTCGTCGGCATGCCCGCACACGAACACGACGGCCGGCCGTCCGGCGGCCGGCGGGTCGCCGGCGGGACGGTAGAGGTTGGCCGTCGCGTGGACGCCGGGCGCGGTCTCGATGACCAGCCGCTCGATGCGGTATCCCGCGTCGTCGGGCACGTCGTCCACCACGCCGCACCAGCGCACCGGCGGCACCGTGCCATCTGACGGTGGCAGGCCGCCGAGCCCGCGCAGGACCGCCGACCGGACCCGCTCGCCCTCGCGCCGCACCTCGGCCGCCGACGCGACCCCGGTGACCCCGCCGACCCGTTCCTCCCACTCGGCCAGCCGGCGTCGCGTGCGACGCTCGACGTGGCGCTGGAGGTCCAGAGCGGCGTCGACATAGCCGTCCAGGTTGGGGGCGAAGCCCAGCGGCGTTGGGGTCACGGTCAGCACATTATCGCAAGCGCTTGTCTGACTGTGAACTGGCATTTCTCTGTGTGGTTGCAAGCATGCCTTGACACTTGCAGGAGCTTCTTGCAAGGGTTCGGGGCATGACCCGCTACGCCATCGCCGGACTGTCCAACCGCGGGGTCGCCAGCTTCGTGCGGCCCATCCTCGGCTCGCTGGGCGGCGCGGACACCGCGCTCGGCTACGGCGAGAACGCCGAGGACTACTCCGAGCACGCCGACGTCGTCGCGGTGGTGGACCCCGACGAGGCGCGGGTCACCTCGTTCAACGAGTCGCTGCTGCCGCCGGGGCACGCGCCGCTGGCCTGGTACGCGCCGGACGACTTCGACCGCATGGTCGACGAGGTGCGCCCGGACGTCGTCGTGGTGGCGTCGCCGGACCACACGCACGCGGCCTACGTGCTGGCCGCGCTGCGCCGCGACGTCGACGTCATCGTCGAGAAGCCGATGGTCACGACCGCCGCCGACGCCGCCGCCGTCCTGGCCGCGGAACAGGCGTCGAAGGCGACGGTGCGGGTCACCCACAACCTGCGCTACACGCTGCGCCACCGCACCATCAAGCGCCTCATCCTCGACGGCGCCATCGGCCGGCCGACGCACGTCAGCCTCGACTACCACGTCGACATCCGGCACGGCGCCAGCTTCTTCCTGCGCTGGAACCGGCGCCGCGACCTGTCCGGCGGGCTGACGGTGCACAAGAGCACCCACCACCTGGACCTGGTGTCGTGGTGGCTCGACGACGTGCCGGAGCGGGTCTTCGCGCTCGGCGGCCGGTACTACTACGGCCCGGACAGCCCGCACCGCCCGCGCGACGAGAACGGCGAGCCGCTGACCGGCGTTCGGCAGCGAGAGCAGGACCCGTACTACCGCGCCCAGCTGGGCAGCAACACCTTTCCCGACGGCGCCGACGCCGACCGCGTGGGCCTGTTCGGGCTGTCCTACGGCCACCAGTACCCGGCCGGCCAGGACATGTACCTGTACGACGACGAGATCGACGTCGAGGACACCTACAGCGCGCTGGTCGCCTACCGGGGCGGCATCGCGCTGTCGTACACGATCGACTTCTCGTCGCCGTGGGAGGGCTACCGGGTCGCGATCAACGGCACGCACGGGCAGATCGAGACCCTGCACAGCCGGCTGCCCGGCGGCGGGGCTCTGCCCGGGTCCGACGAGATCAGTTACCGGCCGCTGTTCGGCGAGGCGCGCACCATCGAGGTCGCCTCCGTCGCCGGCGGCCACGAGGGCGCCGACCCACTGCTGCGGCACGACCTGTTCGTCGGCCCGAGCAGGGAGTCACTGGACCTCGCCCTGCCGGCCGACGCCGCCGACGGCGCCCGGGCGGTCGCCACCGGCGAGGCGATCTGGCGCTCTATCGCCACCGGCGAGGTGCAGGACGTCGACGGGCTGCTCACGCCGCCCGCCTGACGCGGGCTGCCGACGCGGCCCGATCGACGCGGGCTGATCACGTCGTCCGCGTGTGAGGGCCGAGTCCGGTCCCCGCCCGGTTGGGAGGGTGCCCACCCTACGGGCGGGCACTGACACTCGCCGCTGACGCGGGCACCGCCCCTGCCGCTGCCGCTGGCACGTGAGAACGCACCGAACGCCCCTGGCAGCGGGTGCCAGGGGCGTTCGTGAACGGGGTCTCAGCTGGCCCAGGCCATGAGGGACTCGTTGCGGCGGGGGTCGCGCAGCAGCATGAGCGCGTGCTTCTCGAGCTGGCGGACCCGCTCGCGGGACACACCGACCTCGTCGGCGACGTCCTGGAGGGTGTGCTCGTGGCCGTCGACCAGGCCGTAGCGCATGCCGATGATCTTGGCCTCGCGCGTGGGCAGGGAGTCGAGGACGTTGCGCAGCTGCTCGCTGAGCGCCCGCCGCTCGACCAGGTCCGACGCCTGGACGGCGTCGTCGTCCTCGATGAGCTCGCCGATGCTGGACTCGCCGTCGTCGCCGATGGGGGTGTCGAGGCTGAGCGGGTCGCGGGAGACCCGGCGCAGTTCGACGACCTTCTCGACCGGCAGGCCGGCCTCTTCGGCGACCTCCTCGACCGTGGGGTCGCGGCCCAGCAGCCGCTGCAGGTCGCGGTCGATGCGGTGCAGCTTGGCCACCGTCTCGGACACGTGCACGGGCAGCCGGACGGTGCGGGTCTGCTCGGCCAGGCCGCGCTGGATGGCCTGGCGGATCCACCACGTGGCGTAGGTGGAGAACTTGAAGCCCTTGGCGTAGTCGAACTTCTCGACGGCGCGGATGAGGCCGAGGTTGCCCTCCTGGATGACGTCGAGGAACGGCAGCCCGCGGCCGGACAGCTTGCGCGCCACCGAAACGACGAGCCGGAGGTTGGCCCGGATCATGTGGTCGCGGGCGGCCTCGCCGTCGCGGACCAGCACCTCGAGCTGGGCGCGGTACGACGGCGTCAGCTTGCGCTTGGCGGGGGCGGCACCGGCCAGCAGCTGCTCGGCGTAGACACCGGTCTCGATGCGCTTGGCCAACTCGACCTCTTCGGCCGCCGTGAGCAGTGGCGTGGAACCGAGGTGGGCGAGGTAGCGGCCGACCAGGTCGGGCTCGCCCTCGGAACGCGCCTGACGGCGCCGCGGCGTGGCCGCGCTGGTGGCCTTGGGTGCAGCTGCCATGGGTCCCCCTCGAGGTCGAGTCGGTGTCCGGACCGTACCCGCACGATCAGCGAACATACGTTCTCAACGCCCCGCGCGTGGAAAAGATTCCGAGGGACCCCTGGGCAGGAGAGAAATCTCATGATAATGACGCTCTGTTCGGGCAGCCCGAATCACTCGGACGCCCGAATCGCGGACCCCGCAGGACATGGCAGGCTGACCGTACGTACTGTTGTCAGGACAAAGTCGGGTTCCAGGTCGGCGGCTGGAGAGGTGTGGCGATGAAGGGGATAGCCGGCGCGCCGGTGAGCTTCGGTGTCTTCGAGCTGACGGCGGACCAGCCGCTCCCGGAGCCCGAGGAGATCCTCGCTTCCCTGCACGACCTGGGGTACGACGGCGTCGACCTCGGCCCCGTGGGCTGGCTGGGCCGCGGCGACGACATCAAGCGCCGGTTGCGCGACCACGACCTGGTGCTGGTGGGCGGCTGGGTGGACCTGCCGTTCACCGACGACGACGCGTTCCGGGCGGCGCTGCCCGCGCTGGACGACGCCCTCGAGATCTTCACCGCGGCGGCCGAGCTGGACCCGTCGCGACCGCCGCTGCCCACGCTGGCCGACTCCGGCAGCGACCTGCGCCGGGCCAACCCGGGCGGGGCCGCGCCGGGCCTGTCGCTGGACGGGGCCGGCTGGGACCGCCTGGCGGCGAACGTCGCGACCGCGGCCGGGCGCGTGCGCGCCGCCGGGCTCGAGCCCACGTTCCACCACCATGCCTGCACGTACGTCGAAACGCCCGCGGAGATCGACGAGTTCCTCGCCCGCACCGACGTCGGCCTCACCTTCGACACCGGCCACCTGCTCATCGGCGGCGGCGACCCGCTCGAGGGCTGGCGGCGCTGGGGCGGGCGGATCAACCACCTGCACCTCAAGGACGCCCGCACGTCCGTGCTGGCCGACGTGGTCCGCGAGAAGGGCGGCATGCGCGACGTCTGGGAGCGGCGCGCGTTCGTCGAGCTCGGCGCCGGCGACCTCGACCTCGACGGCTTCATGGACGCGGTCTTCGCGAGCGCCTTCGACGGCTGGCTCGTCGTCGAGCAGGACGTCGTGCCGTCGCCGTCGGACCCGCCGGAGCGGGTCGTCGAGGACCAGCGCGCCAACCGCGAGGCGCTGCGCCGGTGGCTGCCGTGACCGACCGCGTCGCGCTGGCGGTCGCCGGCCTCGGCGCCGTCGCGCAGTCGGTCCACCTGCCGCTGATCTCGCGCCGCTGGGACCTCTTCGACCTCGTCGCCGTCTGCGACCTGTCACCGTCGCTGCGCACCGCCATCGGCGAGCAGTACGGGGTCCCCGAGGAGCGGCGCTACGCCGACGCCGGGCGCATGGTCGCCGAGAGCGGCGCCGAGGGCGTCGTCCTGCTGACGTCGGGCTCGCACGGCGACGTCGCGCTGCAGGCGCTGCGGGCCGGGGTCTCGGTCTTCTGCGAGAAGCCGCTGACCTTCACCGTCGCCGAGGCCGATGCCCTGGCCGCCGCGGAGCGCGAGCTGGGCCGCCCCGGCCTGCTGCTGGCCTACATGAAGGAGCACGACGAGGCCGTCTGGCAGCTGCGCTCGCGGCTCGAGGGTATCGACGACGTCCGTGCCGTCGAGGTGAGCGTGCTGCACCCGACCGGCGAGTCGCAGCTGGCGTTCGCGAACCTGCGGCCGGCGCCGACGGACATCTCCGCGGACGACGGCGGCAGCGTGCGGGCCCGCACGGAGGAGCTGCTGGACGCCGCCCTCGGGCCGGGGGCGTCGCCGTCGCTGCGCGAGCTGTACGCGCACGTCGTCCTGGGCAGCCTGGTGCACGACACCTCGCTGCTGCGGGCGCTGTTCGGCGGCCTGACGGTGGTCGACGGCGCCCGGCTCTGGCCCGCGGGGACCCGTCCGGGCGCGGACCCCGGATCGGTCGAGGTCACCGGCACGCTGCCCGGCGGCGCTCGCGCGCGGATGAGCTGGCACTACCTGCCGGACTACCCGGCGTACACCGAGACGCTGACGGTGCACCACGGCCGCGGCTCGCTGACGGTGACGTTCGGGACGCCGTACGTGCTGAACGGCGCGACCCGGCTCGAGGTCGTCGAGCCGGCGCCGGCCGGGACGGTGGCCGGCGGTGAGGTCCGCTCGGTGTTCACGTCCACCGGCGAGTCGTTCGAGAACGAGCTCGCCGACTTCCACCGCATGGTCACGACGGGCGAGCCGCCGCGCGCGGGCATCGCCGAGGGCCGTGCCGACATCCTGACCAGCCAGCGCGTCATCCGCCTGCTGGCCGACGAGACCCTCACCGGAGAGGCGGCGCACGCATGACGGACGGCGACCCCCAGATCGTCCTGGTGCCACACACGCACTGGGACCGCGAGTGGTACGAGCCGTTCCAGGTGTTCCGGCTGAAACTCGCCGACGTGCTCGACGACGTCCTCGCGCGCGCCGAGGCCGACCCCGAGTTCCGGTTCACCCTCGACGGCCAGTTCGCCGCCGTCGACGACTACCTCGAGCTGCGCCCCGAGAACCGGCACCGCGTCGCCGAGCTGGTCCGGCAGGGCCGGCTCGCCATCGGGCCCTGGTACATCCTGCTCGACGAGTTCCTCTGCTCCGGCGAGACGATCGTGCGCAACCTCGAGCTGGGGTGGCAGGGAGCCGAGGCGCTCGGCGGGGCGATGCCGGTGGGCTACCTGCCGGACATGTTCGGCCACACGGCGCAGATCCCGCAGATCCTGGCCCGCGCCGGCATCGAGCACGCGAGCCTCTGGCGCGGCGCGCCGGGCGCGCTGAACCGGCACGCGTTCCGCTGGGAGGCGCCCGACGGCAGCGCGGTGCGGGTCGAGTACCTGTTCGACGGCTACGGCAACGCACTGGACCTGTTCGCGATCCCGTCGCGACTGGACTCGGCGGTCGCGGCGTATCGCGAGGAGACGCGGGGGTGGTACGGCGACGACCCCGTCCTCGGCATGCTCGGCACCGACCACTCCGCGCCCCGGCCGGACCTCATGGACCTGGTCCGCGGGCCGGGCGGTTCGGGGCTGACGGTGGCGAGCCTGGCGGAGTACGTGGGCCGGTTCCGGCCCGACGACCCGCGGCTGCCGGTGGTGGTCGGCGAGCTGCGCAGCCACGCCCGCGGCAACATCCTGCCCGGCGTCATCTCGATCCGGGTCGGGCTCAAGCAGGCCATGGCCCGGGCCGAGCGCGTCGTCGGCGAGGCCGAGGCGCTGGCCGCGGTCTTCCAGCCCACCACCGACTACCGCGAGGCGTTCCTGCTGGCCTGGCGGAAGATCGTCGAGTCCACGGCGCACGACTCCGTCACCGGCTGCGGCGTCGACGAGACCGCCGACCAGGTCGCGGCGCGGCTGGCCGAGGCGGCGCAGGCCGGGCGGGCGGTCCGCTCGGCGGTGCTGCGGTCGGTCGCGGCCCGGGTGCCGGCCGACGCGCACGTCGTCGTCAACACCGTCCCCTGGCCGCGGACCGTGCTGGCCGAGCTGGACGTCGCCGCCGCGTCGCCCGCGGAGGCGGTGACGGCGGTGCTGCCCGACGGCACTGCGCTGCCGGTGCAGGAGCTGGGCCGGTCCGAGCGGCTGCTCGCCGAGGAGAAGCTGCCGGCCGCCGACCTCGAGAAGGTGATCCGGCGCATCCACGGCCGGGAGCTCTTCGGCCAGCAGATCGAGTCGTACACCGTCACGCCGGGTGCGCTGGACTTCGAGGTCGCGCGAGTGCCGTCGACGCCGGAGTTCGACCTCGCGGCGCTGCGGGCGGAGCTGACGGCGGCGGCCGAGGCGGCGCCGGGGGAGTGGGTCGTCCGCACCGTCGCACAGGAGCGGCGACGGGTCCTGGTGCCGGTCCCGCTGGACGCGTCCGGCCAGGTCACGGTGCGGGCGGCGCAGAGCGGGCGGTCCGGCGACGCCGCTGACGTGCTCGACGCGGTGGCGGTGACCGAGCGGTCGCTGTCGTCGTCGCTGCTGAGTGTCGAGGTGGCCGACGACGGGACGCTGACGGTACGCGGCGCCGACGGGACGACGCTGACCGGGGTCGGGCGGCTGGTGTCCGGCGGCGACCGCGGCGACAGCTACAACTACGGCCCGCCGGCGGCCGACGTGCTGGTCGACGAGCCGTCCTCGGTCGCCGTCTCCGAGGTCGAGGGCGGCCCGCTGCGCGGCGTGCTGCGCGTGGTCCGGCGCTACGACTGGCCGGAGGCGCTGTCGGCCGACGTCGACGTGCGCGCGGCGTCGACGGTGCCGGTCGAGGTGACGACGCTGGTCGAGCTGCGCTCCGGCGAGCCGTTCGTCCGGCTGGACGTCTCGTTCGTCAACCCCGCCCGCGACCACAGGGTCCGACTGCACGTGTCGCTGCCCGAGCCGGTCACCGACTCCGCGGCCGACGGGCAGTTCGCGGTGACGGTGCGCGGGCTGAGCTCCGAGGGAGGCTGGGGCGAGTACCCGCTGCCGACGTTCCCGGCGTCGTCGTTCGTGTCCGCCGGCCCGGCGACCGTCCTGCTCGACCACGTCACGGAGTACGAGCTGGCCGGCGACGGCGCCGAGCTCGCGCTGACGCTGCTGCGCGCCGTCGGCTGGATGAGCGTCAACCTGCACCCGCTGCGCGACGAGCCGGCCGGGTCGGAGTTCCCGGTGCCCGGCGCGCAGTACCTCGGCGTCCCTGTGCGCGCCCGGCTGGCGGTCGTGCCGCGGCGGGGCGGGTGGGGCGCGGCGGCCGCGCCCCGGCTCGCGGAGGAGTTCCGGCACGACGCGCTGGTGGCGCCGGGCTCGGCCCCCGCGGGAGCCGAGCTGCCGCCGTCGTCGTCGGGCCTGGGCGTGAGCGGTCCGGGGGTGGTCGCGTCGGCCATCCGCACCCGCGGCGACGAGACCGAGGTGCGGTTGGTCGCCATGTCCGCCGCGCCGACGACGGCGACCGTGACCGGCGCGTACGTGACCTGCTGGCGGACCGACCTGCTCGGGCTGGCGCTCGAGCCGCTCCCCGTCGACGGCGACAGCGTCGACGTGGAGCTGGGCCCGTGGGAGATCGCGACGATCAGGCTGTCGTGACGGCGTCCGGGGCGCGGTCCGGGGTGGCGATGCGCAGGGCGGCGACCAGCTCGCGGTAGAGCTCGTCGGCGCCGAGCAGCTCCTCGTGCGTGCCGACGGCGCGAACGCGACCGGCCTCGAGCAGGACGATCTGGTCGGCGTCGATGACCGTCGACAGCCGGTGCGCGATGGTGACGACGGCGCCCGTGGCGGCCTGGCGGCGGATGCCCTCGGCGACGGCGGCCTCGCTCAGCCCGTCGAGTTGCGCCGTGGCCTCGTCGAGCAGCAGCAGTTCGGCGTCTCTGACCAGCGCCCGGGCCAGCGCGACCCGCTGCCGCTCGCCGCCGGACATCGTCGTCGGCGACAGCTCGGTGTCGAGGCCGCGCTCGAGGCCGCGGACGCGGTCGGCCAGGCGGACGGTGCCGAGCGCCGCCCAGAGGTCGTCGTCGGTGGCGCCTGGGTTCGCGTAGCCGAGGTTCTCGCGCAGCGTGCCGGGGACCAGCGGGGTGTCCTGCTCGACGTAGGCGATGCGGCTGCGCAGATCGGCCAGCGTCCAGTCGGCGAACGGCCGCCCGTCGAGCAGGATCTCGCCCTGCTGCGGCTGCAGGAACTTCAGCAGCAGCGAGAAGACCGTGGTCTTCCCGGCGCCGGACGGCCCGACGATCGCCGTGTGCCCGTGCCGCGGGATGCTGAGGCTGACGCCGTCGAGCGCGGGTGCCGATTCGGGGGAGTAGCGGAACCGGACGTCGCGCAGCTCGAGCGTGGTCGTCGTGGTCGCGGCCCCGCGCGGGACCGCAGCTGCCGCCGTCGCCCCCGGAGCGTCCTGCTCGGTCAGCATGGCGTCGATCTCGCCGATGCGGGCGGCCGCGGCGAGACCGGACTGGATCGCCGTCATGCTCATGGTGAGCAGCATGACCGGCATCATGAGCTGGAAGGCGTAGAGCAGGAACGCGACGAGCGTCGTCACCGTCATGTCGCCGGCCGCGACCCGGTAGGCGCCGACGCCGAGGATGAGCATGATGGCGAGGTTGATGCCGCCGCCGGTGATGGTCCAGGCCCAGGCCTCGATGCGGACCGCGCGGATGCTCCGCTCGGCCGAGCGCTCGGCGTGGCCGCTGATGCGGCGGGTTTCGCGCGCCTCGGCCCGGGCCGCCTTGACGGTACGCAGTGCCCGCAGCACGCCCTCGAGGCGGCCGCCGAGCGCGCCGATCTCCTCCTGCGCCTCCTGCTGCGCCTTGGCCAGCCGCGGCATGAGCAGGGCCGCGAGGATCCCGACGAGCACGATGACGCCCAGGGTGGTGGCCAGCAGCACGAGGTCGAGGTACGCCATGAGCACCAGCGCGCCGACCAGTCCCACCGCGCCGTTGACCGCGTTGACGATGCTGGACGTGGTCGCCTCGCGGATCAACATGGTGTCGGACGTGACCCGGGTGACCATCTCGCCGGCGCTGCGGGTGCCGAGTTCGGTCACCTTTGTGCGCAGCAGGTGCCGCACCATGCCGGTGCGGGCGGCCAGGATGATCCGTTCGGCCAGCGTGCCCAGCAGGATCGCCTGGACCAGCCCGATGACGGCGCCCGCGACCAGCAGGACGGCGAGGAGGGTGACCGGTCCTCGGAGCGAGGCGTCGACCTCGAGCCCGTCGAGGACCTGCTTGGTGACGAGCGGCGTGACGAGCTCCGCCGCCGTCCCGAGCAGCCCCAGCAGCAGGCCGACGATGAGGATCCGCTTGTGGGGGCGGGCGTAGTTCCAGAGCAGCCGGACCTTGTCCCTGGTCGGGAGGTCGGGGGTGGGGCGGTCCTCGGCAGGCGGGCTGTATGGAGCGCTCATGGGCCGAGAATGACACAGCGGTGTCTCATTTTCAAGTGGCGATGTTCTATTATGGTGTGGTGCTGTAGGGTGGGCAGTCGTGACGGCGACGACCGATTCCGGAGTGCGGCAGCGCACGCGGCGAGCCATCCTCGAAGCCGCCGCCTCGTTGTGGGCCCGCGACTTCTCCGCCTCCCTCGGCGACATCGCCGACCGCGCCGAGGTCAGCCGCAGCACGCTGCACCGCTACTTCCCGGAACGCCAGATGTTGGTGGACGGGCTGCTGCTCGACTCGCAGACCCGGCTCGAGGCGGCCTGGAATGCCGCGGTCGCGGTATCGGGGACCGCCATGGAGATGATCGAGAACATCATGAGCGCGATCGTCGACCTCGCCGATCGCATCCTCTTCCTCTTCAGCGACCCCGCCCGGTTCGAGGGCAACCCGCACTGGCGCTCCGACGAGGACGAGGACATGACCAGACTCATCCGCGCCGCCCAGGACGACGGCGAGCTCGACCCCGACATCGCGCCGTCGTTCGTGACCGGCGTCATGTACTCGCTGATCTACGTGACGGCCGAGTCGGTCGCGTCGGGGGCGCTGCCGCGCCACAAGGCCGCGGAGACCGCGGTGCGCATCTTCCGTCACGGTTTGTCTCCCCGAGGTTAGGCGCTCGCGCAGCTCGGGGTGATGGTTGAGGGATTGGTGTCGTCCTGGCGACACCAATGCCTCAACCATCCCGGCGCGGTGCGGGATGGTGGGCGGTTTGGTGGCGCTATGGCCCCACCGAACCACCCGCCATCTGTCCGGCGGTCTCGTTACGGTGGCGGCATGCCGGGCATCTGGTCCGAGACCGACGGCGTCTGGAAGGCCCTCGAGCCGGCGCGGTTCGCGCTCGAGCGGGAGCTGCACGACCTCATCGAGGGCAGTCCCGGCATGCTGCCGCTGGCGGGCGCGCCGGTACTGACCGTGCTCGGCCGCGAGGTGCGCTGCGGAACCGGCTACGCCGACCTGCTCGCGGTCGAGACCGAGACGGGGACCCCGGTGGTCATCGAGATCAAGCTGGCCTCCAACACCGACCGCCGCCTCGTCCTCACGCAGGTGCTCGGGTACGCCGCGTTCCTGCGGCGGCTGGACGTCGCGGGGTTGGAGGCGGTGGTCGCGCCGCACCTGGCCAAGCGGCAGCTGACGTCGATCGCCGAGGCGGCGGACGCGGCGGCCGGGAACCCCGCGTTCGACACCACGGCGTTCCGGGCCGCACTGGCGGCCGCGCTGGACGAGGGTCGGTTGCGCTGCGTCGTCGTCATCGACACGGCGCCGCCCGAGCTGATCGAGCTGGTCGGCTACCTGCAGGACGTCAGCAACGACCGCCTCGACCTCGACCTCGTCACCGTCACGGCCTACGACGTCGGCGGGCGGCGAGTGCTGGTACCGCAGCTGATCGAGCCGGACCGGGCGATCGCCGAGCTGCCGCCTGCTGGGCGGATGCCGTCTCCGGAGCCCTCGGTGACCGACGGGCCCGAGGTGTTCGCGGCGTCCATCGACACCGTCGAGCCGGAGCGCCGTTCGTTGCTTCAGCAACTGCTGACCTGGGCGATCGACCTCGAGCGGCAGCGACTCGCCACCCTACAGACCGCGGCGGGACGCAACCGCTGGACGTTGCGGGTCCACATCCATGGTCAACGACGGGGTCTGGTCACGCTCTGGAACGAGAATGGTGGGTTCGTGTCGCCGTTCCGTTCGGTGTTCCTGCAGGAGGCGCCGGCGACTCTCCGCGAGCTGGACGAGCGGCATCCGGACCAGATCGGTGCCGGCAACTACATCCGGACCGAAGAGATCGCCGACGTGCTGCCGCTGCTGACCGCCGCGTACCGCGAGGCCGCAGGCGTCAGGGAGTGAGGGCGACGACGGCGGCGGTGCCGGTCTCGAGGCGGTGCGGGCCGTCGGCGGAGGGGAAGCGGGCGAGGTCGCCGCGCACGACCTGACGGCGACCCCACACGTCCGCGAGCAGCAGGCCGTCGGCGCCCAGGGCGACCAGCTCGCCGTCGACCCGCAGCAACACTGGCTCGCCCACGCCCCAGGAGAGTGCCGTCCGGCCCGCCCGCAGAGCCGCCAGCACGTCCGGCACCGATGGCGAGGCGGCGGCGACCCAGGTCACCGGCCGCGCCAGCGGGCGCCCGTCGGCAACCGAGTGGAAGTCCGAGCCGCCGATCGGGACCGTCGACAGGCCCCACGCGTTCCACCAGGCCAGCGGCCCGGTCCACTCGTGTGCCATCCAGGTGTGGTGGAAGATCTCCGCCAGCGGCGGCTTCTCGTCCAGCGGCTGATGCCAGGAACAGTCGCCGTCCAGCGGGTGGTTGATCGACAACAGGCCACCGGCCGCGTCGACCGCCGACACCCACGTGGACGCCGGCTCGCGGAAGTCGACCCACGGGATGAAGCCGAAGGCGTTCGCGTGGCCGCGCTCGGTCGTGACCTCCTGGCCGGGCAGCAGCGTGATCCCGTATCGCGAACCCACCGACGGCAGCACAGCGTGGTGCGACACCGTGTTGTGATCGGTGACGGCGAGCACGTCCAGCCCCGCCGCCGCCCCCAACGAAGCCAGCCCGGCCACGGGCAGCGAGCCGTCGGAGTGCAGCGTGTGGGCGTGGAAGTCGCAGGCCAGCCAGGTCAGCCCGGCATCGGCGGGCAGCACCCGACGCGGCGGCCCAGGAACAACAGGCGGCCCGACGGGTTCCGGGTCGAGCGGCGCCGACGGGTCGTCCAGCGTCACCGACACCGTCACGGGCACTCCGCCCGGCGGCACCCGGTACAGCCCCAGCACCACCGACCACTCGCCCGGCTCCAGCGGCCCCGGCACGTACCCCGGAGTCGCAGCGTCGGCCGTCACCGTGAACCGCTGCCGCGCCCCGCCCGACCAGCCCCGCCACCCGGCCGCGCCCGCACACCCCAGATCGATCACCGCGCCACCGCCGTCCGAGCCGCCGTCCACCGACAGCACCACGTGCACCGACGACGTCCCCTCCGGCACCTCGAACGGCACCGAGAGATACGACGACGACGCGCGGTCGGCCGGGGTCAGCCGGCGCGACAGCAGCACCGTCATGCCGCGGCCGCCACCGGCTCCAGCAGTTCCTCGCTCGCGGCGTCGAACAGCAGCGTCCGCTCCGGCCGCACAGAGACCCAGCCCGCGGTCCCCGGCGCGGGTTCGTCGTCCTCGTCGACGACGACCTGCACCAGGACGTCGTCGCCGGCCTCGACGGTGACCAGCACGGACGCGCCGAGGTTCTCGACGACGGTGACGGTGCCGGCGATCGCATCGGGCAGAGGAGACGCCGACCAGCGCAGGTACTCAGGCCGCCCGCCCCAGATCACCGCAGAACCGTCAGGGACGGAGAGCCCCGGCGGCAGCGGCAGCGACGCCCCGGCCACCGCCACCCGCCCGTCACGCACCACACCCGCGTGCAGGTTCATCGGCGTCGACCCCACGAACCCGGCCACGAACGTGTTCGCCGGCCGGCGGAAGACGTCGCGGGGCGTGCCGATCTGCTGGATCTGGCCCGACCGCATGATCGCCATCCGGTCCGCCAAGGCCAGCGCCTCGGCCTGGTCGTGCGTGACGAACACCGTCGTGACGCCGAGGTCGCGCTGCAGCCGCTTGAGGAACGTCCGCGCCTCCAGCCTGAGCCGCGCGTCGAGGTTGGACAGCGGCTCGTCGAACAGGAACACCTCGGGCTTGCTGGCGACGGCGCGCGCCAGGGCCACGCGCTGCTGCTGCCCGCCGGACAGCTGGGCCGGCCGCCGGGCCATCAATCCGGCCAGCGACAGCCCCTCACCGACGGACTCGGCCGTGGCCAGCCGCGAGGGCTTGTCCACCTTCTGGATCCTCAGCGGGTACGCGATGTTGTCGGCCACCGTCATGTGCGGGAACAGCGCATAGTCCTGGAACACCATGGCGACCCGCCGCTCACCCGGCGGCAACGCCGTCACGTCCCGGGACCCGATCGACAAGCCGCCGGCCGTCGCCGTCTCCAGCCCGGCGATCGTGCGCAGCAGCGTCGTCTTGCCGCAGCCCGACGGGCCGAGCAGTGCGAAGAACTCGCCGTCCTCGATGGTGAGGTCGAGGCCGTCGACCGCCCGGACGCCGCCTGGGTACTCCTTGACCAGCTCGTGGGTGGTGATCGCCGCCATCAGCGCTTGATCCCTCCGTGGAAGCGGAAGCCGTAGCGGCGGTTCACGAACAGGTACATGGCCACGACCGGAATGGAGAAGAGCAGGGAGAACGTCGAGATCAGGGCGAGGTTGGGCTGCCCGCCCTCGGTGTAGAAGGTGAACATGACGACGGCGGCCGGCTGGCGGTCGGGGGAGCGGAGCAGGATGAACGGCACCAGGAAGTTGCCCCACACCTGCACCACCGCCCAGACGGCGATCGTGGCCAGCCCGGGCCGGGCGATCGGGACGACGACGTGGCGCAGGATCTGCAGCGACGACGCTCCGAACACCCGCGCCGACTCCTCGTAGGAGCGCGGCGTCGAGTCCATGAAGTCCTTGAGGATGAAGATCGCCGTCGGCAGCAGCCCGCCCGTCAGCACCAGCACGACCCCGAGCTGCCGGTCGATCAGCCCCAGCTCCGTCATCAGCAGGAACGTCGGCACCATGGCCGCCGTCCCCGTGACGATCGAGGACAGCAGGAGCAGCAGGTAGAGCAGCGTGTCGCGGCCGGGGATCCGGACCCGGGACAGCGCGTAGGACGCCAGCGCGGCCAGCACCAGCGTGATCGCCATGGTCCCGGCCGCGATCAGGACCGAGTTGCCCAGCGAGCGCATCGCGTACGGGTTGTCCCACAGCGTGCGGAAGTTCTCCAGCGTGAAGTCCGGCAGCGACACCTGCACCGACGGGGCGGTGTCGAACGGTGCCGACAGCAGCCACAGCAGTGGCAGCGCGAAGAACACGAACACGACGCCCACGAATACGTACCGGCCGACGGCGCCCAGCGCCTCACGAACCGTCATGACCGGCGCTCCCTCAACAGACGGAGATACACCGACGCCACGATCAGGTTGATGATGATCATGATCAGCGACAGCGCGGCGCCCTGGCCGAGCGCGCCGTCGCGCAGCGCCACCCGGTAGATGTAGATGCCGAGGATCTCGGTGCGTCCCTGCGGCCCGCCGGCGGTGATGAGGTACGGCGCGAAGACGTTGAACGTCCACAGCGTGATCAGCAGCGTGTTGGTCAGGATGTGGCCGCGGATGTTCGGCAGCACGACGTCGCGCAGGGTGGCGAACGTGCCGGCGCCGGCCATGCGGGCCGTCTCGAACTGTGACGGCGGCACCGAGGCCAGCGCCGAGCTGAACAGCAGCATCGAGAACGCGGTGCCGTTCCAGATGTTGAAGACGATGATCGACTGCATCGGGTACTCGAGCAGCCAGGCCGTGCCGTCGGTTCCCAGCAGCGCGTTCAGCGTGCCCTCGCGCCGGTCCAGCAGTGCCAGCCACAGGAACGCGACCACGGACGCCGGGATGATCCAGGCCAGCAGCACGACGGTCTCGAGCACCGAGCGGACGGCCGGCCGGAGCCGCCGCGCGACCCAGGCCAGCGCGAACCCCAGGATCGACTGGCCGATGATCGCGGAGAAGAACACGAACGCGAGCGTCAGCAGCAGCGAGTTGCGGAACGCCGGGTCGCTCAGCGCGTCGGTGTAGTTCTCGGTGCCGACGAACTCCGGCTCGGCGGCCGCCAGCCCGGTCAACCGCCAGTTGGTCAGCCCCAGGTAGAGCGTCCAGACGGCCGGGAAGACCAGGAAGATCGCGACGACCAGCAGGGCCGGCGCGACGAACCCGGCCGCCCGCCACCGGCCCAGACCGGCGGCGTCCCCGTCGTCGACGGCGGCATCCCGGCCCGAGCCCCGCCGAGCGCCGTTCTCCTCGGGGGAGGGGGCGCCCGGCGGGCGGCCGGGGTCGACGTCAGTCGGCGATGGAACCGTCGTCACCGACGATGCCCTCCAGTTCACTCTGGTAGTCCGCTGCCGCGTCCTCGGGCGGCGTGCCGGCCGCGACCGCCGCGGTCGCGTTCTGCAGCGCCACCGACACCTGCGGGTAGATCGCCAGCGCCGGCCGGTAGGCCGTGATCGGCAGCACCTCCGCGGCGATGAACTCCATGAGCGGGTCGCCGGCCAGTGCCTGGGCGTTGACGTCGTCGCGCGGGGTGATGCGCGCCCCGGCGATCTCGATCAACGCCTCGAACGCCTCGGGGGAGTTCATGAACGCGAGTAGCTCCCACGCCTGCTGCGGGAACTCGGTGTTCGGGTTGATGACACGGCCGGTGCCGCCGGACATGCTGACGAAGTCCTGCCCGTTCAGCCCGGCGCCGGGCTCGCGGGCCGGGATCTTCGCCCAGCCGACGACCTCGTCGCGGTTCGCCATGGGGGCGATGCCGCCGTCGGGGTTGATGACCGAGCGCCACAGGTAGTCGCTCTCGATCAGCATGCCGAGCTCACCGTTCGCGAACAGCTGGAACGACGTGTCGCGGCCTTGGGCCTCCTGCTGCAGCAGCGGGTCGCCGAGGGGCTCGTGGCCGTAGACCCGGTAGTAGAAGTCGAGCACCTCGGTGACGCCCGTGGAGGCGCCGGTCCAGGCGTCGTCGGCCCAGATCTCCTCGCCGGTGCCGGCCAGCAGCGGGAGGAAGCCCTGCATCGTCGTCGCCTCGCCCATCGGCACGCCGGCGTTGACCTGCAGCGCCGTCACGCCCTCGAGCGCCGCGAGTGACCGGGCGGCCTCGAGGATCTCGTCCCAGCTGGTCGGCTGCCAGTCCTCGGGCAGCCCGGCCTGCGCGAACAGCTCCTTGTTGAAGTAGATGACCCGGCCGTCGGTGCCGACGGGGATGCCGTAAGCCTGGTCGTCGAACGACATCGCCTGCTGGACGGCGTCGGGGATCTGCTCCCAGCCGTCCCAGTCCTCGACGGCGTCGCCGGCGATGTCGGTGAGCGGGGCGATGTAACCGGCCTCGGCGAACTCACCGGTCCAGATGCCGTCGATGCTGATGATGTCGCCGCCGGCGCCGGACTGCAGGTCGAGGGCGATCTTCGTCTTGTAGTCCTCGTCGTCGACGCCGTTCTCCTCGAACTCGACGGTGACGTCGACGCCCTTCGCCTCCTGCATGGCGGTGAACTCGGGGATCACGTAGTCGGTGACCCACGCGGCGCCCTCGGAGTTCTTGCCACCGGCGATCGCGTTGTCGGTGATGGTCAGCGTGACCTCGGTGGCGTCGGCGTTCTGCGAGGGGTCGCCGCCCGCCGTGCCGCCGTCGTCGTCGCTTCCGCACGCCGCGAGGACGAGCGCCGCCGCGAGCAGCCCGGCGGTGCCGCCGAGCCCGGTGTTGAACCTCATCGATCCTCCAGAGCCGAACGTCGATGTCCGGCTGTCAGATTGTCATGACTTTCTGACGAGGTCTAGACCTTCCATGATGGCGGCCTCACTGGGTGCTCATGTGATCGGTCACGCGGGCTGCCGCGCAAATGTCCTAACATACTGACGTACGCATCACCGAGGTGAGGGGGTTCGCGTGGCCGAGGGGATCCCGGAGCTTGTGGTCGATCGCACCAGTCCGGTGCCGCTGTACTTCCAGGTCGCGCAGCATCTGGAGCAGTTGATCGAGTCCGGCGCCTACCCGCCCGGCACGCGCCTGGACAACGAGATCCAGCTCGCCGACCAGCTCGGCCTGTCGCGCCCGACCATGCGCCGCGCCATCGAGTACCTCGTCGACCGCGGCCTGCTGGTCCGCAAGCGCGGCGTCGGCACCCAGGTGGTGCAGCCCAAGGTGCGCCGCCCCGTCGAACTGTCCAGCCTCTACGACGACCTGCGCACCGCCGGCAAGCAGCCGCGGACGCAGATCCTCTCCTTCGAGGTGCAGGAGCCGGCCGAGGTGGTGGCCGAGGCGCTCGGCCTGGCCGAGGGCGACACCGTCTACGCCGTGCGCCGGCTGCGGTTCACCGGCGACGAGCCGCTGTCGATCATGAGCAACTACGTGCCCACCGGCCTGGTCCGCCTCGACGCGCGCTCGCTCGAGCACAACGGCCTGTACGCCATGATCCGCGCGGCCGGGGTCACGCTGAAGATCGCCACCCAGACCATCGGCGGCCGCGCGGCCCGGGCCGGCGAGGCGCGGCTGCTCGACGAGCACGCCGGCGCGCCGCTGCTCACCATGACCCGCATCGCCTACGACGAGACCGGCCGCGCCGTCGAGTACGGCGCGCACCTCTACCGGGCGTCGATGTACACCTTCGAGCTGACCCTCACCACGACCTGAGTCGTGTTGCCAAAGGTCTGGGCCAGTGGAGTGTGGCGGCGAGGCTTTGACCGGATCGGTGGGTGCAAGTGATCTGTTCTGATCGCATCGAGGCAGGTTGACTATCGCAATGGTGTGAGATCACTGCGCTGAGTGGGTGGGGAAACTGTTGTCACAGCGACAGCAGTGCCACACGGATCACGCCGAGATCTCACATCGACCTGGCTGATGCGCCACTAGCGGGGCCGCTCCTGCAGCCGGTCCAGCAGGTCGGGCGCGAGCGCGCCGAACCCCGTCGACGCCCACGGCTCAGCACCGGAGTCCATGTAGTGCACGACGGTGTCGCCGGTCGGCAGGTCGAGGATCTCGGGCTCGCGGCGCTTGCCGATGTCGCGCCGGCAGGCCCCGCAGCAGGGCACGTCGCGCTTGCCCGCCGCCGTCTTCCACGTCGCCTTCGTCGTCGCCGGGCCGTGCAGCGGGTTGAAGAAGCAGGCCACCGACGGGGTCCAGGTCCCGCCGTCGGCGGCGTGGCCGAGCGCGTCATCGCCGCGGCGGGCCAGCACGAGCGCCCCGATGGCGTCGGCCGCCGCGTCGGAGCGGTCGAGGATCGCCGTCGCCGCCTGGTAGTGGTCGAGGGCCGCCGACCACGTGTCGCTGTCGTCGCCGCGCTCGATCTCGAGCGCCCGGATCCGCTCGCCGAGCGCGGCGGTCTCGGTCTCGGCCCGGCGGCGCCACTCGCGGGTCTGCGCCGACGAGATCCGCTGCAGGGCCTGCCGCTTCAGCTCGACGTCCCCGCGCGGACGGCGCCGGCGCAGCAGGAGGGCGACGACGGCGACCGCTGCGGCCACCGCCAGGCCCACCCAGAGGAGCACCGAGCCGGAACCGTCGTCGTCCGCGCTGCTGGAACCGCTGGGGACGGAGTCATCCGGGTGCTGCTCCTCGTAGACCTCTCGGGCCGTGCCGCTGGTGAACAGGTCGACGGCCTCGATCAGCTGGTCGCCGAGCGCGGACGGGTAGAGGTCGCCGGCCACGTAGGTCGCGAGCGCGTTCTCGTTGTCGGTCTGGACGCCGTAGCTCGTGGTCTCGGTCGACCAGCCGTAGTCGACCGACCCGCGCGAGACGAAGTAGACGCCGTCGCCGTCCGATTCGGGGAGCTGCTGGTGCACGAGCGTCACCAGCTGGTTGGCCGACACGTCGACGCTGAAGTTCAAGGGGACGGCCAGCACGAACACCGCCGGGTCGGTGCCGTCGACCAGATCGGCCAGTTCGGTCAACTGCGCCGGCGTGACCTGGCCGGCCAGGGACGCGTCGACGTGGACGCCGTCGTCGGCGAGGTCGGCCGCGATGGCCGCGGGGTCGGGCTGGTACACCGTCTCGTCGCTCACGCCGCCGCCCTCCGGTGCCGCACGATCGCCCACGCGGCCAGGCCGACCAGCCCGGCGCCGATGCCGCTCAACCCGCCGATGACCAGGCCGGCCGTGATCATGCCGCCCGTCCCGCCCCAGTAGTGGCTGCCGGTGTCCTCGCCCACGGTGTACTCCCGCCCGTCGTTCTCGTCGATCGCGGCGAGCAGCCGGTCCGTCTCGGCCGCGCTCGTCCACTCCGTCTCGTCGTCCAGCGCGCCGTAGAGGGAGAAGTACTCGCCCTCGATGCCGATGTCGGCGCTGTCGACGTCGACCCCCGGATCGACCTCGACGTACACGCCGGGGCGCTCGGTCTCGCCGCCGATCTGGCGCAGCACGTCGGAGGTCGAGCCGTAGCCCGCCTGATCGCTGGCGGGCCAGACCACGACGAACACCTGCGGGTCCGACGTGGCCGCGGCCTCGCCCAGCCGGTCCAGCTCCTCGGCCGAGAACACACCGGATGCGGCCGGGTCCACGTAGACGTGGCCGTCCGCGCCCAGGCCGGCCGCAGCGGCCGCGGCCCGCTCGGTGAGCGGCGGGTCCGGCGTGACGGCGGGGGAGGCCAGCCACCAGGCGAGGGCGCCGCCCGCCGCCGCGAGGACCAGCGTGATCAGCAGTCCCACCACTCGTGCCCTCATCGGCGTGCGCTCCGATCCTCGAGGACCTGCTCGGCGAGGTCGCTCACCAGGGCGCCGTATCCGGTCCGCGCCCAGACGGTGGACGTGTCGGCGTACGGCACCGGGCCGCGCACCCGCCGCCGGACGGCGAGCATCGGCCCGACCGAGCGGGCGCAGTCGCGGCAGGCCGGCGCGTCGATGGACGAGCCGTCGAGGCGGACGGTGTCGCGGGCCTCGCCGTGCAGCGGGTTCACGAAGCAGGGGTGGTACGGGGGCCGCTTCGGCGAGCCGGCCCGGTCCAGCTCACGCCCCGCGATCTCGGCCAGCACCACCGCGCCGACGGCGTCGAGCGGATCACCGGTCGCGAGCACGCGGTCGCCGGCCTCGATCGCCGTCGCCGCCGCCTCACCGAACGGGCCACTGACCTGCGCGGCCGGCAGCTCGGCGAGCCTCCGCCGGGCGTCGTCGAGCCGCCGCTGCGCCCTGGCGGCGATGTCGTCCGGCACCGCCGCGAACGCCGTCCGGCGCCGCTTCACGCCGCCCCGGCCGAGCGGCTTCGCCCGCGCGACCACCAGCGTGATGATCGTGCCCGCGACCAGGACGCCGAACACCGTCGCCAGCAGCGCCACCCAGCGCCCGGCCGTCGCGTCGGCGCGATCGTACCCGGAGTCCGGCAGGAACGCCCACGGCTGCGCGGCGTACTCGTCGACCACGTCGTCCGGCAGCTCGTCCAGGGGCGCTTCCGCCCAGCGCAGCGTCAGCACCGCCTCGAACAGCGCCGACACCCGCGGGTAGTCGCCGTGCGCGTTCGACTCGGCACGGTCCATGGCATAGGTGACCGGAGCCGTCCCGGCATCGGCCAGGTCCTCGTCGCCCCAGGCCTGGGTGTAGGAGATCTCGCCGCGGAACTCGACGTGGTAGAGCCCGTCGCCCAGCGCCGCCCGCATCAGCGCGGCCGCCGCCTCACTCGGGTACTCGGCGCCGGTGAGGTCGTCGGGCACGTCGGCCAGGACGACGTAGGCCGGCAGGTCGAGGTCCGCGGCGGCCGAGGTCAGCGCGTCGTGCGCGATGCCGGAGTCGCCCATGCCCATCGACGGCTGCACCAGGATCGGGTCGTCGCGCAGCTGCTCGATCAGCTGGTCGACGGTGTCCGCGGGCGGGTCAGCGGCGGGAGCCGGTGCCCCCAGCAGCAGCGCGGTCACGGCCAATGCGGGGAGGACGGGCACCGGGACAGCCTACTGACCTCGGCACACGCGCCTGTCAGCGGCCATGTCAGCCCATGTCAGCGCCGTGTCAGCGCGGCCTCACGGCGGTGTCAGGGCCGGGGCGGAGTGTTGTCGCATCAGCACCGGGACACACCGAAACGAGGCCCCCCATGACACTCGACCGAC
The DNA here is from genome assembly GCF_014204975.1 of Jiangella mangrovi. Classification (NCBI taxonomy): domain Bacteria; kingdom Bacillati; phylum Actinomycetota; class Actinomycetes; order Jiangellales; family Jiangellaceae; genus Jiangella; species Jiangella mangrovi. The sequence goes on along the minus strand of NZ_JACHMM010000001.1, from coordinate 6,783,412 downwards.
CGACGGCCATCGCCGCGACCGGCCTGCGCAAGTCGTACGGCGAGCAGACCGTTCTCGACGGCATCGACATCACCGTCCCCGAGGGCACGGTCTTCTCGCTGCTCGGCCCGAACGGCGCGGGCAAGACCACCACCGTCCAGATCCTCTCCACCCTCATCGAGGCCGACGGCGGCAGCATCCGGGTGGCGGGCCACGACCTGGCGACCGACGCCGACGGCGTCCGCGGTGCGATCGGCGTCACCGGCCAGTTCTCCGCCGTCGACAACCTGCTGACCGGCGAGGAGAACCTGCTCCTCATGGCCGACCTCAACCACCTGGACAAGGCGGAGGGCCGGCGGCGGACGGCGGAGCTGCTGGAGCGGTTCGACCTGGTCGAGGCCGCGAAGAAGAACCCGGCGACCTACTCCGGCGGCATGCGGCGCAAGCTCGACCTCGCGATGACGCTGGTCGGCGACCCCAAGGTGATCTTCCTCGACGAGCCGACGACGGGCCTGGACCCGCGCACCCGGCGGATCATGTGGGACGCCATCCGCGGACTCGTCGCCGAGGGTGTCACGATCTTCCTCACCACGCAGTACCTGGACGAGGCCGACGAGCTGGCCGACCGGATCGCGCTGCTCGACCACGGCAAGATCGTCGCCGAGGGCACGTCCGACGAGCTCAAGCGGCTCATCCCGGGCGGGCACATCCGGCTGCAGTTCACCGACCCCTCCGAGCTCGACCAGGCCGCCCGCACCTTCGCCGGCTCCAGCCGCGACGACGCCGCGCTGGCCCTGCAGATCCCCAGCGACGGCGACGTCCGCTCGCTGCGCGCCGTCCTCGACCACCTCGACGTCGCCTCCATCGAGGTCGCGTCGCTCACCGTCCACACGCCCGACCTCGACGACGTGTTCCTCGCGCTGACCGGCCGCCCGGCCGAGACCGCAGCTGACGCCGTCGACCCCACTGACGACTCGATGACCAAGGAGACCGTCCGATGAGCACCCTCGCCCTCGCCGCCCGCGACTCGCGCACCATGCTCCGCCGGAACATGCGCCGGTGGGCCCGCTATCCCGCGATGACCGTGCAGCTGATCGCCCTGCCCGTGATCATGCTGCTGCTGTTCTCCTACGTCTTCGGCGGGACGCTCGGCGCCGGGCTCGGCGGCGCGGCAGGCAGCCGGGCCGACTACATCGAGTACCTGGTCCCCGGTGTGCTGCTGATGACGGTGGCCGCCGCGATCCAGGGCACGGCGATCTCCGTGGCCATGGACATGCAGGAGGGCGTCATCGCCCGCTTCCGCACCATGGCGATCTCGCGCGGCGCGGTGCTGACCGGGCACGTGATCGGCAGCTTCCTGCAGACGCTGGTGGGCCTGGCCATCGTGCTCGGGGTGTCGCTGGCGATCGGGTTCCGCCCCGACGCCAACGCGATGGAGTGGCTCGCCGCCGTCGGCCTGATCGCGCTCTTCGCCGTCGCGCTGACCTGGCTCGCCGTCGCCCTCGGGCTGTCGGCCAAGAGCGTCGAGACCGCCAGCAACACGCCGACGCTGCTCGTGCTGCTGCCGTTCCTGGGCAGCGGGTTCGTACCGGCGGACTCGATGCCGGCCGGACTGAGCTGGTTCGCCGAGTACCAGCCGTTCAGCCCGGTGATCGAGACGGTTCGCGGGCTGCTGCTGGGCACCGGGATCGGCAACAACGCCGTCCTCGCGCTCGGCTGGACCGCGGTGATCGGCGTCCTCAGCTACCTCTGGGCGATGAAGCTCTTCCGCCGCCCGCCGGTGCGCTGATCGGGTGTCCCAGGACCGACGCGGCCAGCTCGTTCACCCACGAGCGGGCCGCGTCGCCGTCCAGGCCGCTGAGCTCGCGCCTCGTCGCCGCCAGCAACTCCGAGGCCGCCTCGTCGCCCAGTGCGGCGCGGGCGGCCTCTTCGGCGTGCCGGACCTCGGGAACGGACCGGTCCGGTCCGCCGGCGAGCGCCTCGACGGCGGCCAGCAGCCGGACGGCGTCGGCCGCGCGGTCCTCGTGCAGGGCGTGCTCGGCGATCCCGGACAACACCCGCGCGACCGACTCCTCGTCGGCGTCGTTGGTCTGCACGGCCCCGAGCGCCTCCGCCCGGGCTTCGGCCGCGACGTCCCACCGGCCCTCCGTGACGTCCAGGTGGGCCTGCGTGTCCAGCACCTGCGCCCGGAACACGGGATGCACGGGGACCCCGCGCAGCAGGTCCTGCGCGCGGGCCAGCTGCTGCCGCGCGGTCACGGTGTCGCCGGCCCAGGCGGCGAGGTTGGCGCGATTGAGCGCCATGATCGCCAGGCCGTCGGGCCAGGCGACCTGCTCGGCCTCGCGCTCGACCTGGTCGATGGCCGCCGCACTGCCGGCGTGGTCACCGACCAGCCAGCGCAGCTGGGCCAGCCGGCTGCGCATGATGACGATGTCGTCGACGGTGCCGATCTCGGTGAGGACGACGATGGCGTGCTCGTAGTGCTCGATCGCGCGGTCCAGCTCGCCACGCCGGGCGTACAGGTCCGCCAGCATGGTGAGCGCGTACGAGATGCCCCACCGCTCGCCGACATCGCTGAACTCCGCGAGGGCCTGGGCGACATCGGCCTCCCGCTCCGCCGATCCGAGCATCTGCGCCCGCGTCAGCCGCGCCTGCGCCCGGAACCACGGGTCGGGGTCGTTCAGCAGCGGCGTCAAGGCCTCACCGAGGGCCGTACGGGGATCGCCGCCGGGATCGAGGATCACGGCCAGCGGAGCCATGAACCGCAGGAACGGGCCGGGCTGCGCCACTCCGGCGGACAGCTCGCGGGCCTGCTGGATCCAGACGAGTGCGTCCTGGAGGTCGCCCACCCCGCTGGTGATCAGGAAGGCGACGGCGGCGCAGGCGGTCGCCCTCGCCTCGTCGTCGGTGTGGCCCGGCACGGCCAGCGCCTGGATCGCCAGCTCGATCCCCTCGGCCTTGTGCCCGCTGAGCCACCAGTACCAGCCGCAGGCCACCACGAGCCGGATCGCGCCGTCGGCGTCTTCGGCCGCGATCGCTCCGCGCAGCGCCGCCGTGATGTCGTCGTGCGCCGCGCGCAGCCGCCGCAGCCACACCAGCTGCTCCGCCCGGTGCAGGAACGGCTCGGCGGTCTCGGTCAGCTCGATGAGCCAGCGCAGATGCGCACCACGGACAGCCTCGAGCTCGTCCGCCTCGACCAGCCGCTCCAGGGCGTAGGCCTTGATGGTCTCGAGCATGCGGTACCGGGGCGCGTCGCCGTCGTCGTCGACCACGAGCAGCGACTTGTCGCTCAGCGAGATCAGCTCGTCCAGTACGTCGGACCCGTCGCCGCACACCTCGGCCGCAGCCTCCGCCGTCGCCCCGTGCGCGAACACCGCGAGGCGGCGCAGTACGACCCGCTCGGGCTCGGCCAGCAGTCCCCAGCTCCAGTCGACGACGGCGCGCAGTGTGTGGTGGCGGGGGAGCGCGGTGCGGCTGCCGCCGGTGAGCAGCCGGAACCGGTCGTCCAGCCGGGCGGCCAGCTGCTCCACCGTCATGGTGCGCAGGCGGGCGGCCGCCAGCTCGATGGCCAGCGGCATCCCGTCGAGGGCGCGGCAGATGCGGACGACGGCGGGCGCGTCGGCCTCGGTCAGGACGAAGCCGGGGCGGACGGCGCGGGCGCGGTCGACCAGCAGCCTGACGGCGCCGACCTCCAGCAGGGCCGCGACGTCGCCGTCGTGCTCGAAGGGCAGGGCCAGCGGCTCGACCGGCCAGACCGCCTCGCCCGTGATGCCGAGCGGCTCACGGCTGGTCGCGAGGATGCGCAGGTCGGGGCAGTCGCCGAGCAGCCGGTCCGCCAGCGTCGCCGCGGCGTCGATGACGTGCTCGCAGTTGTCCAGCACCAGCAGCGCGGTCCGGGTGCGCAGCGCCGCGACCAGCCGGGTGGTGGGGTCGTCGGCGCTGCCGCCGAAGGTCTGGTCGCGCAGGTCCAGCGCGCCGAGCACCGCCGCGGGCACGTCGGCCCCGGCGGAGACGGACGCCAGCTCGACCAGCCAGACCCCGTCGGGCATGCCCTCCACCAGCGCGCGCGACGCCTCGCCGGCCAGCCGGGTCTTGCCCGACCCGCCCGGCCCGGTCAGCGTCGTCAGCCGGTACTCGCCGACGAGGTCGCGGACCCGGGCGACGTCGGACTCGCGGCCGATGAAGCTGGTCAGGCCGGTGCGCAGGTTGGTCCGCGTGGGCCTCGTGTTCGCGACCGGCGGTTCGGGCGCCGGCGGTTCGGGTGCCGGCGGTCGGGCCGTCGGGGCCTGTTCGCCGCGCAGGATGCTGGTGTGCAGGTCGGAGAGCTCCGCCGACGGATCGGTGCCCAGCTCGTCGGCGAGCGCCTCGCGGGTGCGCTCGTAGGCCGCCAGCGCGTCGGCCGGGCGGCCGGCCGCGACCAGTGCCCGCATCAATTGCCCGACCAGGCGCTCACGCAGCGGGTGCTCGGCGACCAGAGTGGTCAGCTCGGTGGTGAGGCCGGCGCCGCGGCCCAGCCGCAGCGCGGCGTCGACCCGTTCCTCCGTCGCCGCCAGCCGCAGCTCCTCGAGTCTGGCCCGCGGCGCCTCGAAGAACTCCGACTCCGCGACGTCGAGCAGGGCCGGGCCGCGCCACAGGTCGAGCGCCTCGCGCAGCCGCTCCGCCGTCGTGGCGTCGTCCGGCGCGGACCGGGCGGCCGCGACCAGCCGCTCGAACCGCGCGACGTCGACGGTGTCGGGATCCAGGGCCAGCCGGTACCCGGCCGGGTGCAGCTCGACCGCGAGCCCCGGCAGCGCCCGGCGCAGCCGCGACACCAGCGCCTGCAGCGCGTTGACGGCTCCCGCCGGCGGATCGTCGCCCCAGATGCCGTCGACCAGCTGGCCCGCCGGGACCAGCCGGCCGGGTGAGAGGGCCAGGATGATCAGCAGCGTGCGCAACCGCGCGCCGGCGACGAAGACCGGAGCGCCGTCGTCGTCGAGGACCTCGAGCGGGCCCAGCATCCGGATGCGCACCGGAGGCATTCTGCCTCAGCGGCTCCCGTGCTCCTCGACTAGCCGCGCAGCTCGGCGACGACCGCGTCGCTGAACGGCGGCCAGGCCTCCGCCGCCCACGGGCCGAAGTCGCGGTCGGCGAGCGCCACGCACGCCGCTCCGAGGTCGGGGTCGGCCCAGAGGAACGTGCCGGCCTGGCCGAAGTGGCCGAACGTGCGTGGCGAGTTCGTGGTGCCGGTCCAGTGCGGCGACTTGCCGTCGCGCAGCTCGAAGCCGAGGCCCCAGTCGTTGGGGTCGCGCATGCCCCACCCCGGCAGCACGCCGGCCAGCCCCGGGAACTGCACCGTCGTGGCCTGCTCGAGGGTGGAGGGGTCGAGCAGGGTGGGCGCGAGCAGCTCCGCGGCGAACCGGGCGAGGTCGGCGACGGTGGACCGTGCCCCGGACGCCGGCGACCCCTCGAACACCGTCGCGGTCATGCCGAGCGGGCCCAGGACGCCGTCGCGCACGTAGTCGGCGAACGGGATGCCCGAGCGCTTCGCGACGTGGTCGGCGAGCTGCTCGAACCCGGCGTTGGAGTACAGCCGGCGCTTGCCCGGCGCCCACGCGACCTTGTGCTCGTCGAACGCCAGCCCGGACGTGTGCGCGAGCAAGTGCCGGACGGTGGACCCCTCGGGCCCGGCGGGCTCGTCGAGGCCGACCGCCCCCTCCTCGACGGCGAGGAGGGCTGCGTAGGCCGTGATCGGCTTGGTCACCGAGGCCAGCCGGAACACCCGGTCCTGGTCGCCGTGCGCGCCGGCCGTGCCGCCGTCCGCCCGCACGACCACCGCCGCCGCGTTGTCGACCGGCCACTGCTCGATGATCCGCACGCTCTGCATGTCCCCGACCCTATGCGCGGCGGGCCGCCCTACTGGGCGAGGCCGCGGCGGACGAGGAGCGGCTCGATCTGCGGGTCGCGGCCGCGGAAGTTGCGGAACGCCTCCATGGAGTCGATGCTGCCGCCACGCGACAGCAGCTCGCGGCGGAAGTGGTCGCCGTTGGCCCGCAGCAGGCCGCCGTTCTCCTTGAACCACTCCACCGTGTCGGCGTCGAGGACCTCGCTCCAGATGTAGGAGTAGTAGCCCGCGCTGTAGCCACCGGAGAAGATGTGCGCGAAGTACGAGGTCCGGTACCGGGGCGGCACGGCCTCCAGCGCCACCCCGGCCTGCGCCAGCGCAGCAGCCTCGAACGCCAGCGGGTCGTCCACCACCGTCCCGGGAGCGATCTCGTGCCAGGCGAGGTCCAGCAGCGTCGCGGCCAGGTACTCCGTCGTCGCGAAGCCCTCGCCCCAGATCTGCGAGTCGAGCAGCCGCTGCACGACCCCCGGGTCCAGGGGCTCGCCGGTCGAGTGGTGCACCGCATAGTTCTCGAGGACCGACGGCCAGACCGCCCACATCTCGTTGACCTGCGACGGGAACTCGACGAAGTCGCGGTAGACGCTGGTGCCGGAGAAGGTCGGGTGGGCGACGTTCGAGAACAGCCCGTGCAGGGCGTGCCCGAACTCGTGGAACATGGTGTTGACCTCGTCGAACGTCAGCAGCGCGGGCTCGCCGGCCGGCGGCTTGACGATGTTGAGGTTGTTGATGACGACGGGCTTGGTGCCCATGAGGAACGACTGCTCGACGAAGGAGTTCATCCAGGCGCCGCCGCGCTTGGAGTCGCGGGTGAAGAAGTCGCCGATGAACAGGCCGAGCCCGCTGCCGTCGTGGTCGAACACCTCGAAGACGCGGGCGTCGGGGTGGTACGCGACCAGATCCTCCCGCTCGGTGAACGAGAGCCCGTACAACTGCGAAGCCGCGTAGAAGACGCCGTCGCGCAGGACCCGCTCGAGCTCGAAGTACGGGCGCAGCTCGGCGGCGTCGATGGAGTACGTCGCGCGCCGCACCTTGTCGGAGTAGTGCGCCCAGTCCCACGCCTGCAGCTCGAACTCGTCGCCGATGGCCTCCTGCAGCCGGGCCGCCTCGGCGTGCGCGTTGGCGACGGCGGCCGGCGTCAGCTTGCCGAGCATGTCGTGGACGGCCGCCGGGGTCTTCGCGGTGCGGTCCTCGAGGACGTAGGTCGCGTGGTCGGGGTGGCCGAACAGCGCCGCCCGCTCGGCCCGCAGCGTCGCGATGCGTGCGGCCGTCTGCAGGGTGTCGTTGTCGTCGCAGTGGGCGCCGCGGCTGACCGACGCCCGGTGGATGCGCTCGCGCAGCCCGCGGTTGGTCAGCGACGTCAGCACGGGCTGGCCGCTCGGCAGCCCCAAGGTCAGCACATAGGAACCGTCGAGGCCGCGCTCGCGGGCGGTCGCGGCGGCGGCGGTGACGGCGTCAGCGGCCAGCCCGTCGAGCTCGGCGACGTCGTCGACCACGACGGCGGTCGCGTTGGTGTCGGTGAGCAGCTTGTTCTGGAACGCCGTCTGCAGCGCCGACAGCTCCTCGTTGACGGCACGCAGCCGGTCCTGCTGCTCGTCGGTCAGGCCGGCGCCGGCGCGGACGAAGTCGAGGTGATAGCGCTCGAGCAGCCGCCGCGACTCCGCGTCCAGCGAGTCGGCCTCGCCGCCCTCGACCAGCGCCGAGATGCGGGCGAACAGCCGCTTGTCCAGGTGGATGGCGTCGGAGTGCGCCGCCAGCTTCGGCGACACCTCACCCTGGATCTCCTGGACCTCCGCGTCGGCGTCGGACGAGGCCTGGTTGAAGAACACCGCGGACACCCGCTGCAGGATCTGCCCGGACCGCTCCAGCGCCGCGACGGTGTTCTCGAAGGTCGCGGGCTCCGCGTTGGTGGCGATGGCCTCGACCTCGGCCAGCTGGTCGGCCATGCCGCGCTCGAACGCCGGCAGGTAGTGCGCCGTCTCGATGAGCGCGAACGGCGGCAGCTGGTAGGGCAGGTCGCTGACGGCGAAGAACGGGTTCTGGGCTTCCGCACCGGGTGTCTGCATGAGGGCACGCTACCCGAGCAGCGGCGACGGTTCCCGGCCCGGCTCGTCGGCCAGCGGGACGGCTGCGGGCCGTGGTGTTTGTGCCTCGACGGCGACCGCTCCGCCGCCGTCGGCTGCTGATCGCAGCACCGACTCCATGACGTCGAGGACGTGCAGCGCCAGCGTCCCGCTGGCCCGCGCGTCGGCCGCCGTCGGCGCCGTCATCTGCTCCGCGACCCCGAGCCCGCGGCCGCCGATCCGGTAGCCCGCCGCCACCGGCAGCGTCTCCCAGTCGTCGCCGCCGAGCCGGCGCAGCAGGACGTCGCCGTCGAACCGGTTCGGGTCGGGCACGACGAGTGACCCTGCGGGCCCGTGCACCTCGATGGGCTCGGCCCTGGTCGCGACGGCGTCGAAGCTCATCGTGATGGTCGACAGTGCGCCGGACGCGTGCCTGAGCACGCCGGTGACGTGCGTGAGCACCTCGACCGGGATCTCCTCGCCGGCCCGGGGACCGCTGCCGATGGTCCGCGACGGCCGGGCCGTGCTGCCGGCGCCGAGCACCGCCACCACCGGCCCGAGGAGCGTGACCAGTGCCGTTACGTAGTACGGGCCCATGTCGAGCAGCGGTCCGCCGCCGGGGGTGTAGTAGAAGTCGGGGTTGGGGTGCCAGCGTTCGTGGCCGGGGCAGAGGAACGTCGCGGTGGCGGCGGTCGGGGTGCCGATCAGGCCGGTGTCGATGGCGTGGCGCGCCGTCTGCACGCCGGTGCCCAGGACGGTGTCGGGTGCGCCGCCGACCCGCACCCCGGCCGCGGCGGCCGCGGTCAGCACCCGCCGTGCGTCGGCCACCGTCGAGGCGAGCGGCTTCTCGTTGTAGACGGCCTTGCCCGCCTCGATCGCGGCGAGCGCGACCGGTGCGTGCCCGGCCGGGGGAGTGAGGTTGACGACGACGTCCACCTCGGGGTCCGCGAGCAGGTCGTCGACGGTGACCGCGCGCACCCCGTCGTGCCCGGAGTCCTCGGACAGTCCATCGACGACGGCGGCAGCTCGCGCCGCGTCGAGGTCGGCCACGGCCACCACCCGAACGGTGCTCAGCGCGGCCAGCGTCTCGAGGTACTGCCCCGAGATCGCCCCGGTCCCGACGATGCCAATACTCACCGACTCGCCCACAGCAGGCCCCTCTCCACGATGGTCCGCACGCTCTCATCGCGCAGGATGTCCGGCTGGTGGCCCGGGGTCGCGACGAACACCCGGCCCTGGCCCCAGTCGCGGGTCCAGACGGCTGGGCAGGTGAGTGGGCGGTGCCAGGGCTGGTCCGGGCGGGCCGGGTGCGTGGTGGTGGCGAGCACGTCGTTGTAGTCGTCGGCGAGCACCCAGTACTGCTCGGTTTCGAGCTCGAAGTCGGCGAGGCCGGCGACGATCGGGTGGTCGGCGCGCGACGGCACGATTTGGATGCGATGGCGCAGATAGTTGTTCTCGGGTCCGCCGCCCGGCACCCGGTCCGCTTCCGGCCGGCTCGGGTGGGTCGCGAACTGCCCGCCGACCAGGTGCAGGTAGTCCGAGCTGGACCGGAAGGAGTCGGCGATGCCGCCGTGCCAGCCGGCGAACCCGGTGCCGGCCCGCACCGCGCCCGTCAGCCCGGCCAGCTGCTCGCCCGTGATCTCGCCCATGGTCCAGCACTGCACCACCAGGTCCACCGCGCCCATGAGCGACGCGTCGGCATAAACCGACAGCGAGTCCGACACCCGGACCTCGAAGCCGGCCTCGCGCAGGAACGGGACGAACAGGTCCGTCGCCTCGACCGGGGCGTGCCCGTCCCAGCCGCCCCGGACCACCAGTGCGTTGTTCATCGAGCCCCTCTCTGTGTCGCGGCCTGCGATCCTCGCCGCACCCGCACATCACGGTCAAGTGACGGTGTCTTGACACCGGACAGCGCTTCCACCTTAATTGGTAAATCGTTTCTCCAATGACGGGGCAGGTGCTTTGTGACGGCTACCGAGACGACCGCCGACGGCGACGGCGGCGCCCCCGCCCGCCCGCTCGACGGCATCCTGGTGCTCGACTTCAGCCAGTTCCTGGCCGGTCCGGTCGCGGCGATGCGGCTGGCCGACCTCGGCGCCACCGTCATCAAGGTGGAGCGCCCCGCGGGCGGCGACATCGGCCGCCGGCTGGCCTTCGCCGGCATGTGGCGCGACGGCGACACGCTCACCTTCCACATCATGAACCGGGGCAAGCTCAGTTTCGCCGCGGACCTCAAGGACGCCGACGACCTCGCCGAGGTCCGCCGGCTGGTCGCCCAGGCCGACGTCCTGATACAGAACTTCCGGCCGGGCGTCATGGAGCGCATCGGCCTCGACTACGCCGCCGTCCGCGAGCTCAACCCCGGCATCGTCTACGGCAGCGTCAGCGGCTACGGCACCGACGGCCCGTGGCGCGACCGGCCCGGCCAGGACCTGCTGGCGCAGTCGATGTCCGGGCTGCCCTGGCTCAACGGCCACCACGACCAGGGCCCGGTGCCGGTCGGCATCTCCGTCGCCGACCTGCTCGCGTCGTGCCACCTGGCGCAGGGCGTGACGGCGCTGCTGCTGCGCCGCGAGCGCACCGGCCAGGGCGGGCTGGTCGAGACGTCGCTCATGGAGGCGATGCTCGACCTGCAGTTCGAGCTGATCAGCGCCCATCTGAACGACAACACCGTCGAGGTCAACCGGGGCGGTGAGTACGGCGCCAACGCGTTCCTCTCCGCGCCGTACGGCATCTATCCCTCGGCCGACGGCTACCTCGCCATCGCCATGAACCCGGTGCCGGAGCTCGGCGACGTCCTGGGCCTCGACCTCGGCCGGTTCGCCGACGAGGCCACCTGGTGGAGCGAGCGCGAGGAGATCGAGCGGCTGCTCGCCGCGCACCTGCGCACCCAGGACACCGGCCACTGGCTGGCGCTGCTCGACGCCGCCGACATGTGGGCCGCGCCGGTGCTGCCGCTGGCCGACCTGGTCCGCCACCCCGGCTTCGCTGCGCTGCGGATGACCCAGACGGTGCGCCGCGGCGACGATGTCGCGGTGCACACGACCCGCAGCCCGCTGCGGATCGACGGCCACACGCTGACGTCGCCGGCCGGCGCGCCGCGGCTGGGGGAGCACACCGAGCGGATCCGCGGCGACTACCTGCTGGAGTCCGCGAGGGTCGAGTCTGCGAGGGCCGAGGCATGACGCGGCTGCGCGGCATCACCTGGGACCACCCGCGCGGGCTGGCCTCGGTGCGCGGCGCGACGGCGACGTGGGTGACCGGGCGGGACGACGGTGTCGAGGTCACCTGGACGGCCCGCTCGCTCCAGGGCTTCGCCGACGAGCCGCTCGCCGACCTGGCCGCCCACTACGACCTGCTGGTGATCGACCACCCGCACATCCCGGAGGCGCACCGCGACGGCTACCTGCTGCCGCTCGACGGGACCGGTCGCGACGCCGAACTGGCCACCCTGGCCGCGCAGAGCGTCGGCCCGAGCCACGGCACGTACCGGCACGGCGGCCGGCAGTACGCACTCGCCGTCGACGCCGCCGCCCAGGTCGCCCTCCACCGGCCGGACCTGCTGCCCGAGCCGCCGGCCACGTGGGACGAGGTGCTCGAGCTGGCCGCGGCCGGCCGGGTGCTCTGGCCGTCGAAGCCGGTGGACGCGATCTCGAGCTTCCTCACCGTCACCGCGCAGCGCGGGAACCCCGCGGCCGACGACGGTGCCCCGATTCCCGACGACGCAGCCCTCGACGCCCTCGACCTGCTCACCCGGCTGGCCGAGCGGACACCGTCGTTCTGCCTGGACGAGAACCCGATCCAGACGGCGGAGCGGCTCAGCGGCGGCGACGACTGGTGGTACGCGCCGCTGGCGTTCGGCTACACCAACTACGCGCGGGCGGGCTTCCGCGCGCACCGGCTCCGGTACACCGACGTGCCGGGCATCACCGGGTCCTGCCTGGGCGGCGCCGGGATCGCCGTCTCCGCGTCGACGGGCCACCCCGGGCTCGCGACGGAGCTGGCGTTCTGGCTGGCCGGCGCTGAGGCACAGGCCGGCCCGTACTTCACGGCCGGCGGGCAGCCGGGCAACGCCGTCGCGTGGGACGACGACGCCTGCAACGACGCCACGCTCGGCTTCTTCCGCACCACCCGGGCCACGCTCGAGCAGGCGAGCGTCCGGCCCCGCCACCCCGGCTGGCTCGCGGTGCAGGACGCGGCCGGCCGGCTGGTCCACCGGTGCCTGCGCGGTGACCTCAGCCCGCGGGCGACGGTGGCGGCGCTGCGGGAGTGCCACGAGGGGGTCGCCGCGTGATCGGCCGTCCGAGCTACCCGAGCACGTTCTACGAGGACTACGTCGTCGGCACCACGCGCGAGTTCGGCGGGCGCACCATCACGGCGGACGACATCGCCGTGCACGCCGAGCAGACCGGCGACGTCTTCCCCCACCACATGGACGCCGAGTGGTGTGCGACGCAGCCGTTCAAGAGGCGGATCGCGCACGGCACGCTCGTCCTCTCCGTCGCCGTCGGGATGACCGCGACCGACGTCAACCCCGAGGCGATGACGTACGGCTACGACCGGATCCGGTTCATCCGCCCGGTCTTCATCGATGACACGATCTCGGTCCGCGCCGAGATCACCGCGAGGAGCGACCACCGACGGCACCCCGGCCGGTTCGGGCTGGTCGAGGAGGACGTGCGCGTGACGAACCAGGACGGCGAGGTCGTCCTGGCGCTCGTCCACCTCTATCTCGTGAACAAGCGCAGCGATCCGGCGAGGGCCGAGCAGGCCGGGTAGCCGGGCACCATCCCCAGATGTCCCTCGACGAGGAGGCGAACATGACAAGGAAGACCGCAGCCGCCGCCCTGGCCGCCGCGATGACCGGTCTGGCGGCGCTGTCGGCGTGCTCGGACGGCGAGCCGGAGCAGGAGCCCGAGATCACCCTCGAGCTGCTGACCTGGCACGGCCCGGACTCGACCACGAACTATCACGCCGGCTACCAGCAGATCATCGACGACTACACGGCCGAGCACCCCGAGATCGCCATCGAGATCCGGCACGAGGAGGACGCCTCGTACGGCAACATCCTCGAGACCGGGTTCGCCGGCGACACCGCGCCGGACCTCATCCAGATGAAGTCGGCGCAGCGCTCGACGTTCGCGGCCAACCTGCTGGACCTGCGCGACTACCTGGCCGAGCCGAGCCCGTACGCCGAGGGCGGTCCCTGGATCGACACCTTCACCGGCGGCGAGGCGGCGTTCCCCGTCGAGGACAACGGGACCAGCCCGAACGCGCTGCTGTTCGTCCCGAACGACGGCAATCCCGAGGTCAGCGCCGGGAAGATGTACATCTACAACAAGGCCCTCATCGAGGAGGCCGGCCTCGACCCGGACGCGCCGCCGGAGGACTGGAAGGACCTGTTCGAGTGGCTCGAGGCGCTCAGCGGCAACGACGACGTCGCGCCGATCGCCGGCTCGAACGACGTCGGCGGCAAGGTGTCGCAGGTCGGCTACGGCTTCGGCGCCGGCTACGCCGACCAGTTCTTCGCGCCGGAGTTCAACGACCCGGCGTTCAGCGACGAGCTCTACAACGACAAGCTCTACATCCTGACCTGCTACGCGGGCGGATCGCAGCTGCCGCTGACCAGCGCGCCGTACTATCCGGCGATGTTCAAGCTCATGGCGCAGCACGTCGGTTACTTCCAGGAGAGCTGGACGGAGAACACCCCGGAGACCGAGGTGCTCACGTTCGCCAGCGGCCGCGCCGCCATGATGAACACGACGTTCTGGGACTACGGCACGCTGGTCTCGTCGCTCGGTGAGGAGACATTCCCCGACGGCTTCGGCCTGTTCCCGGTGCCCTACTTCGGCACCGAGACGCTCGACTACGCCGTCGACCAGGACTGGATCACCCAGGAGGACGCCGACGCGGCCGAGCCGTACGTCGTCGACCGCCCGGCCAACGTCGGCGGCGCCGGCATCCACGAGTACGGCTTCAGCGTCAACGCGGCGCTGGCCGACGACCCGGAGCGGCTGGACGTGGCGATCGACTTCCTGCGGTTCCTGTCCAGCCAGGAGGAGCAGGCGAAGTACGTCGAGACGGCGGGCTCCATCTCGCCGGTCGAGGGCGTCGACCTCATCGACAGCATGTCCAGCTTCGTGCTCGAGGAGCCCGAGGGCGGCTTCGCGCGGCAGATCCTCGGTTACTCGGTGGTCGAGTGGGGCAAGGCCGGCTGGGACGTCGACGTCACCCGGTTCCTCAACGGCGAGATCGACTGGGACGAGATGGTGACCAGCGTCGCCGCGCCGGAGTGGGTGGCCGACATCCCGACGCTCGAGACGCTGCAGGGCGCCGTCGCGACGGCGGAGCAGGAGCTGGCCGCGGCGACGCCGGAGGACACCGAGGCGAAGGAGCACGCCCTCGGGCTGGCCCAGCTGCGGCTGCAGATCTACCAGCGCTACTACTACGAGGCCAGCGGCGACCTCGTGACGGCGGCCTCCTGACGACATGGTCGACCTGCGCGAGAACGTCACCGTTCCCGGGCTGACCGCCCCCGGGGACCGGGCCACGGCGCCCGGTCCCCGGGGAAAAGTCGGCTGGCGTCGCCGGCTGGTCTGCCTGGTCCTGGACGTCGACCCGTACTCCCGCCGCCACCAGGGCATCGAGTGGCGGCGGGTGTTCGGGCCGATGTCGCTGACCGGCCTGCTCTTCGTCGCCCCGGCGGTGCTCAGCAACATCATCTTCGACTGGGTGCCGATGCTCGACGGCATCGTGCGCTCGTTCTTCACGTGGTCGGCGCGCAACCCGGAGCCGGTGTTCGTCGGCCTGGACAACTTCACCCGGGTGCTGACCGACCCCGAGTTCCATTCGTCGCTGGGGAACATGGCGTTCTTCCTGGTGGCGTACCTGCTGCTGATGTTCCCGACGATCGTGTGCGCCGTCGTGCTGTTCCGGGTCAAGAACAGCCGCATCCAGTACGTCTACCGGGTGCTGCTGTGCATCCCGATGGTCGTGCCGTCGCTGGTGTTCACGTTGATGTGGATCTTCATCCTCGGCTACGACTTCGGCGCGGTGAACAACCTGCTGGCCGGGTGGGGGATCGACCGGGTCGCGTTCCTCGGCGACCCGGACCTGATCAAGTGGACGATCCTGCTCACCGGGCTGCCGTTCATCACCGCCAACAGCGTGCTGATCTACCTCGGCGGGCTCAACGGCATCAGCGAGTCGGTCTGGGACGCCGCCAAGCTCGACGGCGTCGGCCCGGTGCGCACGTTCTTCTCGCTGGAGTTCCCGCTGATCATCGGCCAGTTCAAGCTCAACCTCATGGGCGTCATCGGCGCCGCCGTCACCACCTACGCGACCATGCTCATCTTCTACAACGCGTCGGTGCACAGCGGCGTCATCACGCCGGGGCTGCTCATGTACTTCAAGGCGTTCCCGAACACGGGCGCGCCGGACTACGGCTACTCCTACGCGCTGGGCCTGATCCTCTTCCTGGTCGCGCTGGCGATGTCGCTGTTCACGCTCAAGTACCTGAAGTCGCGGGAGTAGCCGCCTCGCGCCGACCGCGAGGTCCAGGACGGTCCTGAGTCACGCAAGGGAAAGGAGATGGGTGTTGCGATGACGACGACCGACCTCGCCCGCCGGGCCGCGACGGACCCGGCGCCCGCGCCGGCGACGCGGCGGCCGCGGTTCACGTCGGCGGGCGTGACGAAGCACGTCTACATGATCACGATGATCGTGCTGATGCTGTTCCCGCTGTACCTGACCATCATCGGGTCGTTCAAGGAACTGAACCAGATCCTCGACGACTTCTTCCTGCCGACGCTGCCGCTGCACACCGAGAACTACGTCCGCGCGTTCGACTACATCTCGCCGTACTACGTCAACACGATCATCTACGCGGCGCTGAGCATCGTGCTGACGGTGGGCGCGGCGACGCTGGCCGGGTACGCGTTCAGCGCGCTGCGCTTCCCGTTCCGGCGCATCCTGTTCCTGCTGCTGTTCGCGAAGATGTTCCTGCCCGGCGTCATGAGCCTGGTGCCGTCGTTCGTGCTCGCCTCGAACCTCGGGCTGCTGAACACGCCGTTCGTCATCGCGCTGTTCTGCATGGGCACGTCGATGCCGTTCTGGGTGTTCGTCATGAAGGTCTTCGTCGACCAGCAGCCGCGCGAGCTGTTCGAGTCGATGCGCATGGACGGAGCGAGCGAGCTGCGCATCTTCGTCAGCCTGGTGCTGCCGCTGCTGCGGCCCATGGTCGCGCTGATGTCGCTGAACGTGCTGCTGTTCATCTGGAACGACTTCATCTGGCCGCTGGTGACGCTGACCGACGAGGACAAGCGCACCATCACCGTCGGCATCTTCAAGCTGTCGTCGGCGGCCGGCCTGGACTACGGGATGATGATCGCGGGGTATGCCCTGGCCGCGTTGCCGCTGCTCATCGCGTTCTTCATCGCCATGCGGGCGTTCATGAGCGGGCTCACCGCCGGCGCCATCAAGCTCTGAGGAAAGGGCCCCACTCCGTGCTGCCGACTCCGTTCCTGCTCGACGACGCCGACGGCCTGCGGGCGCGCCTGGCCGCGCTCGGCCCCGGCGACGGCCGCCGCTTCCAGCTCTGGGAACTGCTGCGCAACGCGGCCCGGACGGCGCCGGCCGACTACGGCTGGTTCGTGCCGTTCGTCGCGGTGATGACGCGCGAGCCGGACGACGTCGCCCGGGCCCGCGAGCTGATCTTCACCTACCTGCGCAAGCTGGAGCCGATGTCGTTCTGCTCCGGGCTGCAGTTCCACTTCTGGTGCTTCGCGTTCCCGCACGCCAAGGTGGCGCTGTACTTCCAGTGGCTGACGACCGTCGGCGCGTTCAGCGACGACGAGATCCGCGACATCTCCCGCGCGCTGGTGAAGTATCACTTCGTCAACTTCCACCACGGCCTGCGCACCAAGCCCGAGCCGGAGTGCGTCGACAACCAGGCGCTCTCGCTCTGCCTGTCGACGGCGATCGTCGGGCACCTGTTCGCGGACGGGTCGGCGATGGCGCGGCTCATGCTCCGCGACGCCATGCGCCGGCTGCCCGGGATGCTCGGCGACATGCCGACCAGCGGGTACAGCGGCGAGGGCAGCGCCTACATGGACTGCGTCAACGGGCCGGCCGTGCCACTGGCGACGGAGGTGCTGGAGCGGGTGGGCGGGTACCGCGACGTGCTGTTCGCGCCGGCGCCGCCGGGCGGGGCGCGGCCGGTGAACGTGCTGCGCATGGTGGCGCGCTCGTTCATGCCGGGCGGGCTGCTGCTGCCGTGGGACAACTACGGCTACCAGTTCGGCGTCCGCTCCACGCTGGCCTACGGCGCACGGCGCACCGGGGAGGCGCTGTTCCACCGGGTGCTCGACGAGGAGGTCATCTGGACCTACGACATCGGCATCGGCTGGGCCTACGACGACCTGGTGTGGACGCTGATCTGGTGGCCCGACGGGGTCCGCTCGGCTTCCGGCGACGACGGGTCCGGCGACGGGCGCCGCTGGTACCAGCCGGGCGTGGGCGCGGCATTGGTCAGCACCGACGGCGACCGCTACGCCCTGCAGCACTGGGACCCGTCGACGCCGGGCATGCCGACCCGCTCGCACGTCAACCCGAACGCCGTCCTGTTCACCGGCTACCGCACGCCGATCTCGGCCGACGGCTCGCCGGCTGAGGGCGCGGCGCACCGGTTCCAGTTCCCCGACACCTGGCGCGAGGTCGGCTTCCTCGCCATCGACACCGAGAGCCGCTACAACTACGGCGACGGCTGCGCGGGCGCGCACTCGGTGATCGTGCTGGACGGCCTCGAGAGCATGATGGCGCACGGCGAGTACGAGCAGACGGCGTCGACGGCGGCCGACCTCGCCGCGGGCTGGGTCGAGGCCGACGTCACGCCGATCTACCGCGAAAACGTGCCCGACGTCGCCGAGGTCCGCCGCCGCACGCGGCTGCACCGCGACCGCGTCTTCACCGTCGCCGACCGGGTCCGCGCGGGCGCGCCGCACACCGTCGCGTCGCGGTTCCTGTTCCGGCCGTCGGTCGCTCCGATCGACGGCGGGGTGCGCGTGTGCACGCCCGAGGGGGTGACGCTGCAGCTGGTCGAGGTGCTCGGCGACACCGAGGTCACCTTGGAGGAGGTGGCGCACCACCCGGCGAAGCCCGACGGTCGCTCGGTGCTGGTCGACTTCACGTCGCGGGGTGCCGACGTGCGCCGCCTGTTCGTCGCGCTGATCTCCCGGACGATCGAGGTCCGGCAGCCGGTGCCGTCGTTCGCCGTCGTCGCCGACCCGTCGTCGTCGCTGTCATTCGACGCCGCCGTCGCCGCCCTCGCCGTGTCGCCGCACCGGGTGCCGATGGGACTGCCGGCGTACCTCGAGGCGGAGCTGCCGCACGCGCAGCGCTGGTGGTACCGCGCGACGGTGCCCAAGGAGCCCGGACCGGCCTGGCTGCGGCTGCCGGTCGGCATGCACGAGCCGCGGCTGTTCGTCGACGGCGACGAGGTGGACCTGTCACCGTTCGCGACGTCGAGGGAGCTGATCGCCCCGCACGTGGCGCTGCCGCCGTCGCTCGAGGACGCGGAGAGCGTCGACGTCGTCCTGCGGGTCGATGTGCCGCGCGGGCACTACGACGGCCAGGGCGACGGCACCATCGCGATGACCGGCGGCGTCGCCGTCGGCTACCCGGCGGACGAGGAGCTGATCCGGTCGGTGACCCACGAGGACGGCGTCGTCACGCTGGTGACCAGCCACGACGAGTACCGGATCTCTGTTGATGATCTCGTGGGGGTGACGGCGTGATGGACACCTTCGAGCTGATGGAGCGGGCGTTCGCCGAGCCCGAGGTGCTGGCCGAGCTGGCCGGGCACGCCGACTGGCGGGTCCGCTACGCCGCCGCGGTCGGCATGGGCGAGACCGGCGACCCGCGCTGGCTGCCGGTGCTGCACGACCTGCTGGTCGCCGAGGCCGGTCGCGACCTCTACGGCCAGCCGCGCGTCCTCGGCTTCCCCGGCAGCTACGACGACACCCGCATGGCCGAGCAGCTGATCGAGGTCGAGCCGGTCTGGGAGCACGAGCACCCGCCCGAGGTCCTGGAGACCTGGAAGTGCCGCGGCCGGGTCCGCCAGGCCGCGGTGCTCGCCGTCCACGCGATCGGCCGTTCCCTGCCGGAGCTCAACGGGCTGCTGCGCGCCGTCCTCGACGACCCGGACGACGACTACTCGGTCAAGGCCGCGGCGGCGAAGGCGCTCTCCGTCGTCGGCGACGCGAGCAGCGTCGCGCACCTCGAGCGGGCGCTGGAGCTGGACGAATGGTGCCTGCACGTCGAGACCACGAAGGCGTTGAGCGCGTTGAGAGGTGCGGCCGATGCCTGAGCTGACCATCGCCATCGGGTCGACCTGCTCGCTGCCCGGCGACGTCGACGGCAACCTCGCGCAGATCGCCGGGTTCGCCCGGCGGGCCGCGGCGAACGGCGCCGACCTGCTGCTGACGCCGGAGCTGAGCGCCAGCGGCTACGGCGGCTACCCGGAGGTGCTGGCCACCGCCGAGCCCGCGGGCGACGGGCCCATCTTCGCCGCGCTGGCCGGCCTGGCCGCCGAGCACCGGCTGGTCGTGCTGGCCGGGTTCGTCGAACGCGACGGAGAGAAGCGGTACCTCGCCCATTACGCCGTCCGGCCCGACGCGACGTTCGTGGTGCAGCGCAAGCACCGGGTCACCCCGCTGGAGTCGCCGCTGGACCCGTCCGTCGAGCTCTACTACGACGACACCGAGGAGATCGGGCACGTCCCGGACGGCACCGCGAGGTTCGAGGTGTTCGAGGTCGGCGGGGTGCGCTGCGCCGTCGTCATCTGCGCCGACCTCGGCGTGCGCGGGCTCGACGACCTGCTGGCCGCGGCCGGGGTGCGGCTGCTCCTGCTGCCGGTGGCGGCCGGCGGGACCCGCGACGACAAGGTGACGGCCGCCGAGCTGCGCGCCCCCGCCGTCCTCGACCGCTACGTCGCACTGGCCCGCGAGCACGCGTTCCCCGAGGGCGCCGTCCGCGGCTGCGTCGAGCACGGCCGGGCGTTCGCCGCCGTCAACATGGGCGGCTTCGATGGCCGCGCGCTCTACCACGGCGGCAGCGGCAGCGTCGTGGACCCGTCCGGCAGCATCGAGGCCCAGGTGGCCGGCTGTCTCGTGCTCGACCGGCAGCGGCCCCGGTTCGCCGTCGGCACCGTCGACATCGTGGAGGCTCGATGACCAGGACGTACGGCGACGACTGCGCCGAGGCGGCGTTCCTGCTCGGTGGCATCGGCACCGGCAACGTCTCCGTCGGCGCCCGCGGGCAGCTGCGCGACTGGGAGATCTTCGGCACGGCCGGCAAGGGCAACTTCGTCCCGAACACGTTCTTCGCCCTCTGGACCCGCACGCCGGGCGCCGAGCCGCAGGCCAGGGTGCTGGAGTCGCGGCTGCACCCGCCGTTCGCGAAGGCGCGCGGGTTCGTCGACCACGAAGTCGCCGGGCTGCCCCGGTTCGACCGCGCCACCCTGCGCGGCGAGTACCCGTTCGTCACCGTCGACCTGCACGACGACGAGTTGCCGGTCGAGGTGTCGCTCGAGGCGTTCACGCCGTTCGTGCCGCTGAACGCCGACGACTCCGGGCTGCCGACGGCGCTGCTGCGCTACCGCGTCACGAACACCGGCGACGTGCCGGCCGAGGTGTCCGTCGCCGGCTCGCTCGGCAACGTGACCTCGATGATCGCGTACCACAAGCACACCTGGAACAACTACGACTGTGCGAGCGAGAACGTCAACGAGTACCGCGACGACGGCGTGGTCCGCGGCCTGTACTTCCGGCCGAAGGAGCTGTCCGGCGACAGCCTCTACTACGGCACCATGGCGCTGACGACGACGGCCGCCGATGTCACGCACAAGCGGAGCTGGCTGCGCGGCGGCTGGTGGGACGGGCTGCAGGACTTCTGGGACGACTTCCGCGCCGACGGGCGGCTGGAGCCGGAGCCGGACTACGTGCAGCGCGACGCCGACTTCCGCCACGACGACCAGACCGGCTCGCTGGCGCAGCACGCGACGCTGGCGCCGGGGGAGTCGCACACCTTCGAGTTCCAGCTGACCTGGCACTTCCCGAACCGGGTGCGGTCGTGGAGCAGGCGGATGTTCGACGAGGTGACGCGGTCATCGTCTGCCCTGCCCGCGGGGGAGTACCCCGTCGTGCGCAAGCGCTGCGCCCGGTTCGCCGACGCGTGGGCCGTCGCCCGCCACACGTTCGACGAGCTGGACCGCCTCGAGCGGCACTCGCGGGACTTCCACCGGGCGTTCTTCGGGTCGACGCTCCCGCCGTCCGTGCTGGATGCGGTGTCGGCGACGATCACCGTCCTGCGCAGCCCGACGTGCATCTGGCTCGAGGACGGCTCCTTCCTGGCCTGGGAGGGCTGCTTCGACGACGAGGGCTGCTGCGAGGGCACCTGCACCCACGTCTGGAACTACGCGCAGACCGTCGCGTTCCTCTTCCCGGAGCTGGAACGGGCCATGCGCCGCGCCGAGTACCTGGTCGAGACCGAGCCTGACGGCAAGATGAACTTCCGCAGCTACCGGCAGTGGGGCATGGACGGGCACGACCACCAGCCGGCCGCCGACGGCCAGCTCGGCACCCTCGTCCGGCTCTACCGCGAGTGGCGGTTCTCCGGCGACGACGAGTTCCTGCGCGAGGTCTGGCCGGCGGCGAAGTCGACGCTGGACTACGCGTTCGGGCACTGGGACGCCGACGGCGACGGCGTGCTCGACCACGACCTGTTCAACACCTACGACATCGCCTTCCAGGGCCCCAGCTCGATGATCAACTCGATCTGGTTCGCCGCGCTGCGGGCCGGTGAGGAGATCGCGCGGTACCTGGGCGACGACGAGTCCGCGGACCGGTACCGGCGCGCGTTCGAGGACGGCAGCAAGCGGATGGACGAGCTGCTCTGGGGCGGCGAATACTACGTGCAGCGGATCGACGACGTCGACTCCTACCGCTACCAGTACGGCGACGGCTGCCTGGCCGACCAGGTGCTCGGGCAGACGTGGGCGCACGTGGCGGGGCTCGGGTATGTGCTGCCGCGCGAGCACGTCGCGTCGGCGGTGCGCAGCGTCTTCTCGCACAACCTGCTGCGCAGCGCGCGACACCACCACAACACCCAGCGCACCTATCTGCTGAACGACGAGGCCGGCCTGCTGCTCTGCACGTGGCCCCGCGGCGGCCGGCCGAAGCTGCCGTTCCCGTACTCCGACGAGGTGTGGACCGGCATCGAGTACCAGGTCGCCACCCACCTCATCTACGAGGGTTTCGTCGACGAGGGCCTCACGCTGGTCGAGGCCGTGCGCGAGCGGCACGACGGCGTCAGGCGCAACCCGTGGAACGAGGTCGAGTGCGGCCACCACTACGCGCGGTCGCTGGCGTCGTACGGCGTGTTGCTGGCGCTGTCCGGGTTCGAGTACGACCTGCCGCGTGGGCGCATCTCGTTCGCGCCGCGGGTGCACACCGACGGCGAGTTCCGCTGCTTCTTCAGCACCGGCGGCGCGTGGGGCGTGTACCGGCGTACCGTCGGCCCCGACGGTGCGGTCTCCGAGGAGGTCGAGGTGCTCTACGGGTCGCTGGACGGGGTGGAGCTGCGTGGCTGACCGGCTGCGCGTCGCCGTCGTCGGGCTGAACTTCGGCCGCTGGCTGGTCGAGAACGAGCTGCTGACCGGCCCGGGCTCCCAGGCGTGCGAGCTGGTGGGCGTCTGCGACCTCGACGTCGCGAAGGCCCGCGCGCTGGCCGGGTCGTGGTCGGTCGCCGCCTACGCGGACTACGACGAGGTGCTGGCCGATCCGGGCGTCGACGCCGTCGTGCTCATGGTCGGGCCGGTCGGCAAGGGTGCGCTGGTGTCGCGGGTGGTCGCCGCGGGCAAGCCCGTCATGACGACGAAGCCGTTCGAGACGTCGTCGGCCCTGGCCCTGTCCGCCTTGCGGGAGGCGGCCGCGGCCGAGGTGCCGGTCTTCCTCAACTCGCCGACCGCGGTGCCCGAGCCGGACATGCGGACGCTGCTGGACTGGATCGGCCGACACGACCTCGGCCGGCCGGTGGCGTACCGCGCGTCCACCTGGTGCGCGTACCGCGAGCGGCCCGACGGCAGCTGGTACGACGACCCCGCGCTCTGCCCGGCGGCCCCGATCACCCGGCTGGGCGTGTACCTGCTCAACGACCTGGCCCGCTTCGTCGCGCCGGTCCGCGACGTCGCCGTGCAGCAGTCGCGGCTCTTCACCGGCCGCCCGACCAGCGACAACGCGCAGCTCGCGTTGGTGCACGACGACGGGACGCTGGGGACGGTGTTCGCGTCGTTCTGCGTCGGCGACGGGCAGCCGTACCTGCGGTCCATGGAGCTGAACTTCGAGCGGGGGACGCTGTACCGCAACGTGGGGATGGCGCCGGGCGACGACCGGCGGCTCGTGCGGCTCGGGGTGTCGGCGGTCGTCGACGGGGTCCGGGTGGTGGACGCCGCGGAGGTCGAGCAGAGCGACACCGGCTACCAGTGGGAGCTGTTCCGCCGCGCCTGCCGGGGCGAGGACGTCGGGCCGCTGATCGCGCCGGAGCAGGTGGCGTCGGCGATCGGCGTGCTGGAGCGGCTGACGTGACCGGCGACGGTGTCGGCGTCGGGCTGGTGGGTTCCGGCGGGCACCAGGTGACCGTCGCCGACGTCGAGGCCTGCGGCGGGCGGGTGCTGGCGGCGTCCGACGACGTCGAGACGGTGCTGGCCGACGACGCCGTCCGGCTGGTGTCGGTCTGCCAGACGCCGCGGTCCGCGCAGGTCGCCAGTGCGCTGCGGGCTCTCGAGGCCGGGCGGCACGTGCTGATCGAGCGGCCGTGCGCCGCGTCGGCCGGCGAGCTGGAGCGGCTCGAGCAGGCCGCCTGTCGCAGCGGGACGATCCTGTGCGAGCGCGCCACCACGCCGTTCGAACAGCCCTACCGGCTGGCCCGCGAGCTGGTGGCCGACGGTGTCGTCGGCGACGTCGTGCAGGTCCTGGTCTCGAAGTCCTACCCGTACGCCGACTGGCGGCCGCAGGACGAGTCCGTCCAGGGCGGGCTGGTGCTGCAGGCCGCCGTCTACGGGCTGGACTGCGTGCTGCACGTGGCCGGCGGCGAGATCGAGTCGCTGGAGCTGGTCGACACGACGCTCGGCAACCCGGGGACCGGCGCGCTGCGGATGGCGGCGAACGTGGTCGCGACCCTGCGTGGCGGCGGGGTGGCCGGCATCGCGGCCAACTACCTCAACCCGCCCGGCTCCGGCGCCTGGGGCCGCGACGACCTGGTGATCTTCGGGACGGCGGGGCGGCTGCACGCGGCGGGCGGGGTCGGTTCGGTGGAGGTCGTGCGGGCGGGCGGGGCGACGGTGCACGCGTGCGCGCCCGGGCCGTCGCTGCTGGCCGAGCTGCTGGCGGCGGTCGAGACCGGCGCGCCCATGACGGTGCCACCCGGCGACCTGCTCGGCGCGACCCGGTGCGCGCTGCTGGCACTGCGGCCGGGCTCGCGCTCGGCGCGTCGCGTGTCGTGGGCGAAGGGACGGTGGTGGCGGTGAGCGCGGTGCTCGCGTCCGGTGCGTACGACGTGGTGTGGGACTCGCCGTCGGCGGACTCCGGCGCGAGCATGCCGTGCGGTGGCCACGACGTCGGCCTCAACGTCTGGGTCGAGGACGGCCGGCTGTGGTTCTACATCGACCGCAGCGGCAGCTTCGACGAGAACAACCTCATGCTCAAGCTCGGCCGGGTCGTCGTCGACCTGGAGCCGAACCCGTTCTCGTCCGATGCCGGTGGGTTCGAGCAGCGGCTGGACCTGCACCGCGGCCGGATCGTGGTCTCCGGTCGCTCCACCGACGGGACGGCGGTGCGGATCCTCGTGTGGTGCGAGACCGGCGCCGCCGCCGTCCACGTCGATGTCGATGCGTCGGCCCCGGTGACCGCGCGGGTCGCCTACCAGAGCTGGCGGTTCGCCGACCGCGTCGTACCGGCCGAGCAGCGGGTGGCCTGCTACAGCGTGCGCGGGCGGCCGGGCGACATCGTCACGTACGCCGACGCCGTCGGGCACCGGGACGACGGCGTGCTCTTCGCGCACCGCAACCGCAACGACCTGACCTGCTTCCGGCAGGTGGTCGAGCTCGAGGGCCTCGGGCACCGGCTCGACGACCTGTGGGACCCGATGCGCGACCTCGTCTTCGGCGGGATGCTGCTGGGCGACGGCTTCGAGCCGGCCGGCGTGGGGGAGGGGGTGTACGCGGGCGTGCCGTACCGCGAGTGGCGGCTGGCCTCCACCCGCCCGAGCGCCACGCACGCCGTCGTCGTCGGGCTGCACAGTGACCGCACGCCGGACCTCGCCGGATGGGAACATTCCGCCGTCGAGCACGCGCGTCGCTCGCTGGCCGATGCCGCGGCCACGGAGCGGGAGGCGGAGGAGTTCTGGGCCGGGCTGTGGGCGCGCAGCGCCGTCGACGTCCGGCCCGCGTCGCCCGACCCCGCGGACCCGGACTGGCAGGTGGGACGCAACTACAACCTGTTCCGCTACCTGCTCGCCTGCAACGCGCGCGGTGAGCACCCGACCAAGTTCAACGGCGGCCTCTTCACCACCGACACCGTGTTCAGCGTGCCGGCCGTGGACTACGGGACGCCGACGCCGGACTTCCGGATCTGGGGCGGCGGCAGCGGAACCATGCAGAACCAGCGGCTGGTGTACTGGCCGCTGCTGCGCTCCGGCGACCTGGAGCTGATGCGGCCGCAGTTCGAGTTCTACCGGCGCGCGCTGGGCAACGCGACCCTGCGCACCCGCGAGTACTGGGGGCACGGCGGCGCGTCGTTCTGTGAGCAGCTGGAGAACTTCGGGCTGCCCATCGGCTACGAGTGGGGCTGGGACAGCGACGTCGACGAGTCCGGCGACTACCCGCGCCGGCCCTGGCACGACCCCACCGAGCTGGTGCGGCCGTGGGTGCGCCACCACTACTCCACGCAGCTCGAGATCTGCTTCATGATCATCAAGCGGCACCTGTACGGCGGCGAGCCGGTCGACGACTACCTGCCGCTCATCGACGCCTGCGTCACGTTCTTCGACGAGCACTACCGGATGCGCCACTACGACTCCACCGGCTCGGAGCTGTCCCTGTCCGGCGAGCTCGTCATCTTCCCGTCGACGGCGCTCGAGACCTACAAGGACGCCACCAACCCGACGGACGCGGTGGCCGGGCTGCGGGCGGTGCTCTCGTCGATGCTGGCTGCGCCGCTGCGCGGACTGCTCGACGACCCGACGGCGGCCAAGTACGAGCGGATCCTGGCCTCGCTGCCGCCGCAGGCATTCCGGGTCGTCGACGGCGTGACCGTGCTGGCGCCGGCGCAGTCGTTCTCCGACATCATGAACGTCGAGCTGCCGCAGCTGTACCCCGTCTTCCCGTACGAGTCCTACGGCCTCGGCCGCCCCGGCCTGCACGTCGCCGTCGACACCTACCACGCCCCCGCCGACATCGAGGGCCAGCGCGACCACGTCTCCTGGCACCAGGACGGCATCTTCGCCGCGCGGCTGGGGCTCGTGGACGAGGCGCTTCGGGTGGCGCGGCTCAAACTGGGCGACGGGCCGCTGCGGTTCCCCGCGTTCTGGGGCCCCGGCCACGACTGGGTGCCCGACCACAACTGGGGCGGCAGCGGCATGATCGGCCTGCAGGAGATGCTGCTGCAGACGGTGGACGACCAGCTGCTGGTGCTGCCCGCCTGGCCCGACGGCGTCGACGTCGACTTCCGCCTGCACGCCCCCGGAGCGACCGTGGTCGACGTCGGCTACCGCGACGGGGTCGTCGTCCGCTGCGACGTCACCCCTGAGTCGCGGGCGGCCGACGTCGTGCTCCTCAAACCCGCCCGCCTCCCTGTGCAATGAGCACCACTACGCCCACTCGCCGAGCGGTGCGTAGTGGTGCTCATTGCAAAGGCGGCCGGCGGGCGGATCTCGCCTTGGCACGACTGACCGCCGTTGGCACGGCTCGTCACCGTTGCGCCGTCCGTTTCGTCCCGATTCGCGGGATGGCCAGCCTTGCCAAGGTGCAGTTGCGCCATCGCCGGCGAACCGCTGAGGGCTCGGGCGTGTTGGTCATGGAGAAACGGGGGCTTTGAATCGTTTCGGTACCCGACTTTCTCCATGATCAACTCGGGTACGGGTACGGGTGCGGGCGTCAGGTGCGGGCGTTACGTCGGGCGCAGGTGCTGGGCCTCGCCGGTCTGCTGGGACCGGTAGAGGGCTTCCACGAGCTCGAGAGTGCCGACGTTGTCGCGGGCCGACGTGACCGGCTCGGGACCGCCGGCGGCGTGGGCGAGCAGCGCGAGCATCGGCCCGGCGAACGCGTCCGGGATCCAGCGCCGGGTCACCGGGTAGGGCACCCAGCCGTCGGTGCCGAGGACGTCGCTGTGCAGCTCCAGCGTGTCGGGGCGGCCGTGCGGGTAGTCGTACAGCAGCCCGAGCGTGCCGCGGATGACGCCGTCGCTCCCGTCCACCTGGAAGGTGGCCGACGGGGCCGCGCGGGTCGTGTTGTGGTCGGCGATCACCAGCGCGCGGACGCCCTCGGCGAACAGGTAGGCCGTCACGGTGCTGGTCTCGGCCACCGCGCGCTGGCCGGGCGCCCGGCCGGCGGCGCAGAAGACGGCATCCGGCTCGCCCAGGAACCAGCGGACGACGTCGTGGTAGTGGATCGAGTGGTACGAGACCTCCAGCCGCGGCGAGTCCAGCAGCCACGGCCAGGGCGACCAGTCGGTGTGGATGCGCACCTCGAACGTCACCGAGTGCACCCGGCCGACCCAGCCGCGCGCCACCATGGCGTGCGCCGCGGCGATGCCCTCGTCGTACCGGAGCTGCTGGTTCACCGTCAGCACCAGGCCCAACGAGGACGCCAGCGATACCAGCCGCCGCCCGGTCGCGGGGTCCGGCGCGAGCGGCTTCTGCGCCAGCACGTGCCGGCCGGACCGCAGCGCCCGCTCGACCAGCGGCGGCTGCGCGGGGCCCGGCACGGCGACGTCGACCACCTCGACGGCGTCGTCGGCGAGCAGCTCGTCCACGTCGGCGTAGACGCGGGGGACGCCGTGCCGGGCGGCCACCGTCCGGGCGCGGTCCGGGTCGAGGTCAGTGAGCCCGGCGACGTCGAGGCCGGCGGCCCGGTAGGCGGGCAGGTGGCCGACGTCGACGATGGCGCCCGCGCCCACGACGGCGATCGGCTTGGCCGACCCGGGGGCCAGGGCGGGCCGGACCTCGGCGGCGACGGCGGCGAGCTCGTGGATCACGAGGACAACCCGTAGAACCGCCGCGCCGTCCCCGCCCGCAGGTGCGCCGCGACGGCCGGGCCGTACCCGTCGACGACCTCGACGAGCGACGACCAGACGGGGTCGAACCCACCGGCCAGCTCCGCGATCGGCCAGTCGCTGCCGAGCATCAGGCGCTCCGGCCCGAACGCCTCGAGCGCGTGGTCGACCCAGGGGCGCAGGTCGGTGCCGGGCGCGGGGTACAGGCCGGACACCTTCGCGAACACGTTCGGGTTCGCCGCGGCGGCCGCCATCAGCTCGCGCCACGGTCCGGCGTCGCCCTCGAACGGCGGCTTCGCCAGGTGGTCGATGACGACGCGTAGCTCCGGCAGCCGCTCGCTCAGGACCAGCAGCACCTCGAGGTGCCGAGGGAGGACGGCGACCAGGTCGAACGGCACGTCCGCCCGCTCCAGTAGCCGCAGCCCGTCGACGACGGACGGCTGCAGCAGCCAGTCCGGGTCGGCGCGGTCGTGGATGAGGTTGCGGATGCCGGCGAACCCCGGCCGGACCGCCAGCTCGGCCAGCCGGTCCGCCGCCCGCGCCGGGTCCTCCAGCGGCACGTACCCGACGATGCCGAGGACCGCCGGGAACCCCGCCGCGACGGCGAACATCGCGTCGGTGTCCTCGTCGCTGTCGGCCGACTGCACCAGCACGGTCCCGTCGATGCCGTGCCGCTCGAGGTGCGGGGTCAGGTGCTCCGGCCCGTAGTGGCGGTGGATGACGGTGTCGCCCGGATCCATCCACGGGTAGGCCACGGCCGCCGGGTCCCAGAAGTGCTGGTGCGCGTCGATCAGAGCCATGAGGATCCCTGCTGTTCGGGGGCGTGTGAGCACGCGGAAACGTCCTGGTGGCGCGCTACCGTACAGGCATGGTCACGCTGAGCGACATAGCGCGCGAGGCCGGGGTCTCGGTGTCGGTCGCCTCGCGTGTGCTCAACCGCGACGCGACCCTGCGCATCCGCGAGACCACCCGCGAGCGCGTCGTAGAGGTGGCCCGCCGCCTCGACTACGCGCCCAACCACCGCGCCCGGTCGCTGCGCCTGGCCCGCACCGGCGCCATCGCGTTCGTCGTGCCCGAGGTCAACAACGCGATCTTCGCCGAGGTCGTGCGCGGCGTCGAGGACGGCGCCGACGAGCTCGGCCTCGACGTCCTCATGGGCAGCGGCACGCGGCTCGACCCCGGCACCGGGTTCCTCGAGCGGCTGGACTCCCAGCGCCGCGTCGACGGCTTCCTCATCCAGCCGCTCGACACCGCGGGTCCCGGCGACGTCTTCGCCGGCCGCAACGCCCCCGAGGTCTGGCTCAACACGTTCCGCCCCGACGGCTCGGTCTACCTCGACAACGCCGCCGGCGCGCGCGTCGCCGTCGAGCACCTGCTGGCGCTCGGGCACACCCGCATCGGCCTGGTCGGCGGGCGCGACGGCAGCTACACCGCCCGCGAGCGCAGGGCCGGCTACATCGAGACCCTCAAAGAGGCCGGGCAGGTGCCGCGGCCGGAGTGGGCGACGGCGTACGGCTACAGCGCCGCCGAGGGCCGGCGGGCCGGGCTCGACCTGCTGGGCGACGACGGCGGCAGCCCCGGCCCGGGCGGTGAGCGGCCGACGGCGCTGCTGGTGGCCAACGTCAACGCCGCCATCGGGGTCCTGGGGGCCGCCCGCGAGCTGGACGTGGCGGTGCCGGGCGATGTCTCCGTCGTGGCGCTGCACGACGTCTGGTTCGCCGAGTACTCCGAGCCCGGGCTCACCGTCGTGCGGCTGCCGCTCTACGAGATGGGCTACCACGGCATCCACGACCTGCATCGGCGGGTGAGCGGCGAGCCGGCCGGCGCGCGGCGCATCGTCGACCCCGCGCCCCGGCTGGTCGTGCGGGGGAGCACCGCCCCCGCCGCCTGAGCGCGAGCGCCCACCGTCAGTACATCCCCATGTAGCGCGGCTCGGACCGCTCGAACTCGCCGTGGAAGACGAGGTCGCCCTCGCGCTCGTTCAGCCGCTCGAGGTGGCGCAGCTTGTCCTCGTCGATCTCGACGCCGAGCCCGGGACCGTCGGGCACCCGGAAGCAGCCGTCCTCGTAGGGCAGCATCTCGGCCAGCACGTCGTCGGTCTGGTGGTGGTAGTGCGAGTCGATGGCGTACGGCAGCACCGGCAGCGCGGCCGCCAGCTGCAGGTAGAGCGCCGTCGAGATGCCCGCCTCGCCTCCGGAGTGGAAGCCGATGCCGACCTGGAACGTCAGACACGTGGCCGCGGCCCGCCAGACGTTCGTGATGCCGCCCCAGTCCTGCACGTCGAGCAGCTGCACGTCGATGGCGTGGTCGCGGATCGCCACCGGCAGCTCGTCGAGCTGCACCGAGCACATGTTGGTGGCGAACGGGATGCGCACGTCGCGGCGGGCCCGGCTCATGCCCTCGATGCCCCACACCGGGTCCTCGTAGAACTCCAGGTCGAGGTCCTCGAACTTCCGGCCCATGCGGATCGCGGTCTCGACCGACCAGAGGTTGTTCGGGTCGAAGCGCAGCTTGTGCTCGGGGAACGCCTCGCGCAGCGCCGCCGTCGTGCGGAACTCCTCCTCGGGCTCGTACACGCCGCCCTTCATCTTGATGGTGCGCACGCCGGTGCGCTCGACCAGCTCCTGGGTGTAGCCGACGATCTCCTCGGCGGTCCGTTCGCCGCCCACGCCGCCGGCGCCGGGGAGCCGGTAGAACACGTAGGCGATGGTGGGGATGCGCTCGCGCATGGTGCCTCCGAGCAGCTGCGAGACCGGCCGGTTCACGGCCTTGCCCATGATGTCGTAGCAGCAGGTCTCGAGGCCCTGGATCGCGTACTTGCCGGTGTTGCCGTGGTAGCGCGGCACGTACCAGAAGTGCTTGAGGATCTTCGCGGTGTCGAACGGGTCCTGGCCGACGTAGAACTCCTTGAGCTGCTCGAGCATGAGCAGCGTGGAGTCGCCGCCGCAGGTCTCGCCGATGCCCTCGATGCCCTCGTCGGTCTGCATGCGGATGACGATGCGCGTCCACGACCGGTTGATCCCGCCGGCCCAGAGCATGGGCGCTTCCAGCGGGATGTTCACCTTGTGGAACTGAACGCCGGTGATCTTCACGTCGCACCCCATCGGTCGGACGGCTCTCGTGGGCTGGAACGCTATTGACTCCGTGCCTGGCCGTCAAGACTGAAAAATCGATTGCTATCTGGACAAACGCCGGTTGCTCGTATTGGATCGAGACGACATCACGTCCCCACCACGAGCGGAGAACGGGCATGGACGAGGTCCTGCCGGAGTGGTCGTCGGCACTGGCCAGCGACGCCCTCGACGAGCTGGGCGCGCGCGGCCGGGTGCTCGACGCCGGGCTGCGCCCGCTGGTCCAGGGGACGGTGCTCGCCGGGCCGGTGCTGACGGTCCGGGTCGAGACCACCGAGACCGTCGCCGACCCCGACGACCCCTACCGCGGCGAGATCCGGGCGGTCGGCGCGCTGCGGCCGGGGCACGTCCCGCTGTACGTCGCGCCCGGCGACAACCGCGCGGCGCTGTGGGGCGAGCTGTTCTCGCACGCCGCGCTGGCCATGGGCGCCGCCGGGGCCATCGTCGACGGCTGCGTCCGCGACACCCGCCAGGTCCGTGCGCTCGGCTTCCCGGTGTTCGCCCGCGGCACGTCGCCGCTGGACACCCTTGCGCGGGCGAGCGTCTGCGAGGTCGGCGGCCTGGTGCATGTAGGCGATGTCGAGGTCACGAGCGGCGACTTCGTGGTGGCCGACGACGACGGTGTCGTCGTGATCCCCGCCGGGCTGCTCCCCGAGGTCCGCGCGGTCGTCGAGGCGCGCCGCCGGGACGAGGCCGGCGCCCGGGCCGACCTCGGCGCCGGACGCACGCTGGCCGCCGTCTGGCAGACGTGGGGCGCGCTGTGATCTCCGCGGTCGTCACCGGCGCCGCGAAGGGCCTCGGCGCCGCCGTCGCCGCCCGGCTGGCCGGCGCTGGCACGCACGTCGTCGCCGTCGACGTCGACGCGGACGGGCTGGACCGTCTGGCCGCCGCCCTGCCCGTCCCCATCGGCACCGTCGTCGGCGGCGTCGAGGACCCCGCGACGCACGAGCGGGCCGCCGGTCTCGCCGCGGCCACGGCGCCGCTGACCTGGTGGGTCAACAACGCCGGCATCGACGTCCAGGCCGCCGCGCACGAGGTGACGCCCGAGCAGCTGAGCGCCGCGCTCGGCGTCCTGCAGTTCGGCCCGATGTACGGCACCTGCACGGCGGTCCGGCACATGCTGCCGCTGCGCCGGGGCGTCATCGTCAACGTGTCGTCGATCCAGGCGTTCGCGCACTGGCCGCGCTACTTCGCCTACGGCGCGGCCAAGGCGGCCGTCGTCGCGATGTCGCGCAGCGTCGCCGTCGACTACGCGCCGTACGGCATTCGTTGCGTATCCGTCCTGCCCGGCTCGATCGACACGCCGATGCTGCGGTCCACGTTCCCGCCGGGCGCGGACGTCGCGGCCGAGCTGCGCCGCGAGGGCGAGGTGTCGCCCACCGGCCGGGTCGCCGAGCCGGACGAGGTCGCCGCCGTCGTCGCGTTCCTGCTCTCCGACGACGCGTCGTACGTCAGCGGCACCGAGGTCGTCGTCGACGGCGCCACCACCGCCCGCGGCCATCCCGCACCCGCGCTCCCACTGGACCCGGCCCGGCTACAGTGACCTCGCCGGCCGCGCGACGCCGGCGCGAGGAGAGCCTGTGGACACCACATCCGGCACGGCACGGCGAGCCACGCACGTGCTCGAGCTCGGCACCACCCGCGCGGTCGTCTCCGAGTACGCGGCCGCGCTGCGGTCGCTGACGGTCGGCGGCACCGAGCTGATCGAGCCGCACGTCACCGACGGCCCGCCGCCGCTGGCCGCCGGGGCCGTCCTCGTGCCCTGGCCCAACCGGGTCGACGGCGGACGCTGGATGCTGGGCGGCGTCGAGCAGCAGCTCGACATCACCGAGCCCGAGGCGGGGCACGCGGTGCACGGCCTGCTCCTGCGCACCCGGTACACCCGCGGCTCCTGCACCGCCGCGTCGGTCACGCTGGCCGCACCCGTCGCGCCGCAACCGGGCTACCCGTTCACCCTCGAGACCTCCGTCGAGTACGAGCTCACGCCCGACGGCGTCATCGTGCGGCACCGGCTGCGCAACGCCGGCGCCGACACCGCCCCCGTCGCCCTGGGCACGCACCCGTACCTGCGCATCGGCGACGTCCCGGCCCGCGACCTCACGCTCACCGTCCCGGCCGGGCGCGCGTTCCGCATCGACGACCGCTTCATCCCCACCGGCACCTACGACGTCACCGGCACCGACGACGACCTGCGCGGCGGCGTCCCGGTCGGCGACGCCCCCGGCCACGCCTGCTTCACCGACCTCGCCGTCAGCGGCGGCGTCATCACCAGCGCGCTGCGGGCGCCCGACGGCCGATCGGTCGAGCTCTGGCAGGAGCCGGCCTTCGGCTATGTGCAGATGTGGGTCACCGACTCCTTCCCGGGTCCCGGCGGCCCCGCCGACGCCGTCGCCGTCGAGCCCATGACCGCCCCGCCCAACGCGCTGCGCACCGGCGAGGCGCTGCGCTGGCTGCTGCCCGATGAGACCTGGACACTGACCTGGGGTCTGCGCCTCACCGGGGGATAGGTTGGTCGTCATGAGCGCCGACGAGGAACGCGACGGTGTCCCGCTGACCCACCTCGACCAGGCGCTGTCCGACGGCGACGACGCCACCAAGCGCGACCTCGTCGACTACCTCGACGCCGTGCACCAGCGGATCCTGCCCGGGCTCGAGGGCCGGCCGCTGTCGGTGATCCGGGTCCGGCCCGGCCAGCCCGGCTTCATGCAGAAGAACCTCCCCAAGTACGCGCCGTCGTGGATCCCGACCGTCAGCACCTGGGCGCAGGCCTCCAAGCGCGAGGTGGCGTACGCGCTGTGCAACGACCGCCGCACGCTGCTGTGGTTCGCCAACCAGCGCGCCGTCGAGTACCACCCGACGCTGGTCAAGGCCGACGCCTGGGACGTGCCGACGCACCTCATCATGGACATCGACCCGCCCGAGGGCGAGCCGTTCGCCGTCGCCGCGGCCGCCGCCCACCTGGTCCGCCGGGCGCTCGAGAACGACGGTCTGACCGGCGCGGTCAAGACCAGCGGCTCCAAGGGCGTGCACATCTTCGTGCCGCTGGAGCCGCAGTCGCCCGAGGACGTCGCCGCCGCCACGCGTGCGCTGGCCGCGCGGGCCGAGCGGCTGGACCCGGCGCTGGCCACCACCGCGTACATCAAGGAGGACCGCGAGGGGAAGGTGTTCCTCGACTCCACCCGGGCCGGCGGCGCCACCGTCGTCGCCGCGTACAGTCCGCGGCTGCGGCCGGGCCTGCCGGTGTCGTTCCCGGTGGGCTGGGACCGCCTCGACTCCGTCAGTCCGGGCGACTTCACCGTCCACACCGCTCCGGGCCTGCTCGGCGACGACGATCCCTGGGCGGCGGCCATGCCCGCGCCCCAGCGACTCCCCGCCGATCTCGTCGACGAGGGGCACACCATTCCCATCGCCCGGGTCGTCGCCATGCACGAAGGCAAGCGGCGCGCCCGGGCGCGGGAGAAATGACGGCTCATCGGCGCGTGCTAGGGTCTGCGACGGTTGAACAGCGGTGTCCGGACGTCGGCGACGACCACCGCGGCAACCCGGGACCGGCCGACGTGGCCGGGGCCGGCATTCCACGAAGAGGAGCAACACAGCATGCCCCAGGGCACCGTCAAGTGGTTCAACGGCGAGAAGGGCTTCGGCTTCATCGAGCAGGACGGTGGCGGCGCGGACGTCTTCGTCCACTACTCCGCCATCAACTCCAACGGCTTCCGTACGCTCGAGGACAACGCGCGGGTCGAGTTCGACATCACGCAGGGCCAGAAGGGCCCGCAGGCCGAGAACGTCCGCACCATCTGAGCGTCGAGACACCGTCCCGGCGTGTGATCACGCCGGGACGGTGTCGCCCATGATCTGCCCGCGCAGCGGCCAGTGGGACCAGAACGCGCCCTTGTAACCCAGCTCGGTGAGCTTGAGCAGGAACGGGTTGTCCGCGTAGTTGTTGTCCTCCGGTGTCAGGCCGGGGGCCGTTGGCAGCATCACCCGGGGCCGGTCGTGCTCCGGCACCCAGTCCCACAGCAGGGCCAGGCTGGTCAGCCAGCGGTCGCCCGGATGCGTGTTGAGGGCGCCGTCGGGCAGCGCTGGCGAGAAGTAGTACACCGGGCGGAAGCCGCCCATCGGGTCGAACATGAACTGCCGCTCGTACTCGACCCGGCTGTGGCACTGCTCCAGCGTGGACAGCAGGATCGGCGCCGTCGCCGTGTTCGACTGCACACCGGCGACGGAGCGGGTGCCGCCGCTGCGGGCGGCGAGGTCCTGGCCCAGCGGCGAGTACGGGAACGCCCGCAGGCCCAGCGTGAACCCGACGACGGTGGCGTCCAGTGCCATCAGCCCGTCCACGCAGTCCTTCATGGTCTGCTCGGTCTCGCCGGGCATGCCGAGCAGCGCCTCGACCATGGTCAGCATGCCGTACCGTCGTGCCAGGTCACAGAGCTTCTCGGTGTCGGCGTGGGTGTAGAAGCGGGTGCCGCGGCCGGTCACCTTCCAGCCGTCGAGCACGTCGTCGCGGACGTGGTCGGGCGCGACGTTGATGCCCGCGCAGCCGGCCTCGGCCAGCAGCGCGGCGTACTCCTCGTCGAACGGCGCCGGCTGGACGTAGATCCACAACCGCAGGTCGTGCAGCGGCGACGACCCGTCGGCCCGCTTGCGCCGGACGATCTCGCGCAGCACCGCCTTGCTGTGGGCGATGTTGAGGTTGAACTCGCTGTCGGTGGTGTGCAGGTCGTGCACGCCCTGGGAGGTCAGCAGCTCCATCTCGTCGACGACGGCGGCCTCGGCGCGACGGGCGAACCGGTTGCCCTTGGCGTCGGGCTCGACGCAGTGCGCGCAGGCGAACGTGCAGCCGTTCTTCGTGAGGATGTTGCCCAGCCCGCCGCGGCGGTAGTAGGCGAGGTTGTCGACCTTGTGCCGCGCCCCTGAGCGGCGCGTGTACGCCGTCGCCCGGTTCACCAGCTCGACCCGGCCGTCGGCCAGCAGCGAGGTGCGGTGCGGGATCTGCCGCACGTCGCCTTTGCCGAGGTTGATGATCAGCCCGGGCACCTTGGCCGGCGAGTCGTCCTTGGCCAGCATCGTCGCCAGCTCCGTCACCGTCGCCTCGCCGGGGCCCTTGACGCCGTAGTCGATGCCGAACCAGTCGACCAGGGCGAACGGCATGGACGAGAAGCCCACCCCGCCACCGACGATCGGCGCCGTCGTCCAGCGCTGGATCTCGCGCACAATGTCGCGGTGTTGGTCCAGGAAGACGCGCTGCTCCTGGGGATAGATCGTGTCGGTGTTCCGGAACGTCACGCCGACCAGCAGCGGGCGGCGCTCGCCGAAGAAGCCCGCCACCTCCGACCGCCACCGGTCGCGCACCAGTGTCAGGTCGAGCACGTCCACCTCGAAGCCGGCCGCCTCGAGCGACGTGGTGAGGATGTCCAGTGCATACGGCGTGATGGGCGGGTGCACCAGGTTCGGGTTCACCAATGTCACGAGCGGTCTACTCACCGCGCCTCCCCGGGGATGGAGTCGATCATCCAGCCTCGCAGCCGGGAGGGTCCTTGGGGAGGGGGCCGTTTTCCGGGGCGCCGGGACCGCCGTTGCTGGCCTGCGGCGATTCGCGAAGTGGACAGGAGTCTTCGCGTTCTGTCCTGGTAGTGGCCAGGCGTGTTGATCACGCTCGAAGGGTGAAGACGATCGTTCACCGGAACGGATCGGCAGCCTCCGAGGCGCCCATAGGGACCGTGATCCGCCGTGCCCGCAGCCGGCTCGGCTACAGCCAGTACGGCATCGCCGACGAGCTGGCGCGGGTCTCCGGCAACGGCTCGCTGACCCGCGACGAGGTGGCTCGCTGGGAGCGCGGCAAGCGGATCCCCGGCCCGTACTGGCGGCAGTGGATCAGCGCGGTGCTGGAGGTCCGTTCGTCCGAGCTCGAGGCGGCGGCTCGCCAGGCCCGGCGGGCCCGCGCGGCGAGGTCGGCGCGAGCACGGCCGTGAAGTGGCGTAGTGACCCGGTCTGCTCCACGACGCGGTAGCCGGGGATCTCCGCCGCCTTCGCCACCACGGTGGCCGCCGTCTCGGCGACGTACTCGAGATGGCTCTTCGTGTAGACCCGGCGGGGGAGGCAGAAGCGGACCAGCTCGCGCGGAGCGGGCAGGTCGTCGCCGCCGGCCGGGTCGGGCCGGCCGAACACCAGCGTCCCCAGCTCGGTCACCCGCACGGCCCCGGCCAGGTACAGCTCGTTGGCCAGCGCCGTCGCCGGGAACTGGTGCGCCGGCACGTGCGGCAGCAGCTGCGCGGCGTCGACGTAGACGGCGTGGCAGCCGGTGGGCTGCAGCACCGGCAGGCCGGCCTCGGCCAGCCGGTCGCCGAACCAGCGCGCGGTCTGCGCGCGGTAGCGCAGGTACGCAGGCTCCGTCACCTCACGCAGCCCCTGGGCCAGCGCGTCCAGGTCGCGTCCTGCCAGTCCGCCGTACGTCGGGAACCCCTCGACGGCGATCAGGTGGTCGCGGCAGCGGCGGGCGAGCTCGGGGTCGCGCAGCGCGATGAGGCCGCCGATGTTCGCGATGCCGTCCTTCTTCAGACTGGCCCAGCAGCCGTCGGCCAGGGCGAACACCTCGCGCGCGACGTCGCGCGGCGCCCGGCCGGCGTGCGCGGGGTCGCGCTCGGTGATGAGGTAGGCGTTCTCGGCGAACCGCGAGGCGTCCAGCAGCAGGGCCACACCGTGCGCGGTGCACAGCTCGCGCGCGGCGGCCACGTTGTCCAGCGACACCGGCTGCCCGCCCCCGGCGTTGTTCGTGACGGTGAGGACCACGCACCGCACGCCGGCGCCGTCGGGACCCTCGAGCAGCCGCCGCAGCGCCGGCACCGAGATGTCCCCGCCGAACGGGGCCGGCGCGGGCTCCTCGGACGGGAGGTCGACGGCGGTGGCGCCGGCCGCCTCGACGCTCGCCCGGGTCGTGTCGAAGTGGGTGTTGGCGACGGAGACGTCGCCGGGGCGCAGCAGCCGGCCGAGCAGGATGCGCTCGGCGGCGCGACCCTGGTGCACCGGGATGACCTGCTCGTAGCCGGTGAGCTCGCGCACCACGGCCTCGAACCGCTCGTACGACCGCGCGCCGGCGTAGGACTCGTCGCCGTCGAGCAGAGCCGCCCATTGCGCCGACGACATCGCACTCGTCCCGGAGTCGGTGAGCAGGTCGATGGTGATCGCGCGCGCCGGGACGCGGAACAGGTTGAAACCCGCGTCGCCGAGCGCCCGGCGGCGCTCTGCCGCGGTGGGGAACGGGATCGGCTCGACGGCCTTGATGCGGAACGGCTCCATGAACGCCGGCACCAGCGCACTCCCTCCGCTCGAACGGCAGGTGCGGTCCAGTGTGGGCGAGCCGGACGGCCCGCGGGCAGGGGCCAGTTCAGCTCGCGGGACGAGACTGTGACGCTGGCGGCGGTTTTGTGACACTCGCCAGGGGTGACGGGTCGTGACGCGAGTATTAGCCTCGGATTGATCTTGTAGTCGACTGACGTGCTAGGCAACGGTGCGGTGCCGTGGAATGCTGCTCTCCAAGCGCGGGGGTGAGGGTTGCTCATCGCTCCGATCCGAGGGGGAGCGTGTCCGCAGGGGAGAACCGCCATGACGACCATGCCGCTCGACCGATATCCGGTGTTCCGGTCACATGAGCTGGACCACGCCCGAGAGGTGGTCGGCCGCGTCTTCACGCCGCACCGCCTGGACCTGATCGGCCGGTCGACCGAGCTCGACGCCCGGATGAACACCCGGCGCATCGACCGCATCTCGGCCAACTACATCACCTACGGCGGCGACGTCGTCATCGAGCCCGGCGAGCTGGGCTCGTTCTTCGTCGTCCAGGTGCCGCTCACCGGGCACAGCCTGATCTTCTACGGCAACGAGGAGCTGCTGTCCACGCCGGACACCGCCTCGGTCATCTCGCCCACCGTCCCGCTGACCCAGCGCTGGTCGCCCGACTGCTCACAACTGATCCTGCGCCTGGAGCGGTCCGCGCTCGAGGCGCACCTGCGCGACATGATCGGGGCGTCGCTGCCCGGACCGGTCCAGTTCGAGCTGGGCATGGACGTCAGCGCCGGCCCCGGACGCAGCTGGCTCTCGGTCTTCCGGCTGCTGGTCGAAGAGCTGGACCGTCCCGGCCACAGCATTCTCAACCAGCAGGTCGTGGCATCGGAGTACGAGGACTGGCTCATGACGGGACTGCTGCTGTCGCAGCCGCACAACTACACCGCCATGCTCGACGACACCACCCGCTCGCCGGTGCCGCACCGTGCCGTCACCATCGCCCGCGAACTGATCGAGAGCCACCCGGAGTGGCGGCACACGGTGACGAGCCTGGCCAGGGAGGCGCAGGTCAGCGTCCGCGCGCTGCAGCTCGGGTTCCGCCAGCACCTCGGCACGACGCCGCGGGCCTACCTCACCCACGTGCGCATGCAGCGCGCCCACGAGGAGCTGCTCGCGGCCCAGCGCGACACCACCACCGTCAACGCGGTGGTCGAGCGCTGGGGCCTCGGCCATCCGGGCCGGTTCGCCCGGTCCTACTTCGCCAGGTACGGCGAACTGCCGTCGGAGACCCTGGCCCGGTGAACGGGCGCGGCGCCGCGACGCGGACACGGACATGACCACCACGGCGCCGCTCGATCGCTTCCCCGTCCTGCGATCCTCCGACGTCGACCACACCCGTGAAGTGATCTACCGGTTCGTCCACCGCCACCCGATCGAGCCGGTGCGCCCCGAGGACGGCCTCGACAGCTACCTCAACGGGCGCCGGCTGGACCGCGTCTCGGCCGGCTACCTGGCCTTCGGCGCCGAGACCCGGACACACCCCGGCGAGCTCGACTTCTTCGTGCTGCAGGTCGTGCTCTTCGGGACGTACACGGTGCGGATCGGCGATCGGGAGGTGACGGCGGAGCCGGGCGCGGCGGTGGTCCTCTCGCCGGGCGCTGACGTCAGCACCTGGTGGTCGGCCGACTGCGGCGTCCTGAGCTTCCGGGTGGGCGAGGCGGACTACCGCGAGCACGTGGCCGGTCTGCTCGAGCGCCCACCGGAGCGCGAGCTGCGGTTCGAGCCGGCGATGGACCTGTCCGAGGGGCGCGGCCGCGACCTCAACGTGGGCATCGTCCGTCCGCTGACGCAGCGGCTCAACCACGTGTTCGGGCTGGTCGGCAACCCCGTCCAGGTGCGGCGGCTCGAGGACACGCTGCTGACGGGGCTGCTGCGGGCCCAGCCCAACTCGTTCTCGGACGAGCTGGGCTGAGCCCGTGGTCCGTCTGCCCCGTCAGCCGAAGAGGTCGAGCTGCGGCGCGAGCGACCGCGCCTCCTGCACGAGCGACCGGACGGCGGGCAGCGCGGCCTCGACGTCGTGCTCGGCGACGCGGTTGTCCCGCCCGACCGGGTGCGCGAGGCTCAGCTGCCGCCGTCGCAACAGCTCGAGGTGCCCGAACCGGTCGCCGAACTGGGCGATGACGGCGCGGCTGACGACGTCGCCGTCGACACCGGCCGCGGGACGCAGGCCCTGCGCGGCGAGCAACCCGCAGCCCACGAGCTGCGCCGCCTGGCAGACCAGCACGTACGCCGACCCGGCGGAGGCCGCCACGACGTCCTCGGCCGCCGCCAGGTGGTGCGCCGCCAGGTCGAAGTAGGGCCGCCCGTCGGCGGCCGCGCCGCTGAACAGCTCCAGCCGGTTGCCTGCCAGCAGCTCCGCCACCAGGCTCGCGCCGTCGGTCCAGCCGCCGGCCGCGATCGGCGGCGTGTCGGAACTGGCGGGCGGCGCGACGTGGACGACGGCGCTGCCGCCGCGCTGCCGCGGGAGGCGGACCCGTTCGTGCGGCCGGGTCCGGCCGGTGGTCCGGCTCGCGAGGTGCCGGGCGCCCGGCAGGCCTCCGGCCGTTCCGATGCCAGCGGGAGCGGGGACGGGGACGGCGGTGCCGGTTCCGATCGGCCGGATGACGTTCGGGCGGCGCGACCCGTCGGGGCGGCCCACCACGGCGAACGCGACCCGGCGGTGCAGCCGGCGCTCGGCCCGGCGCGCCGCGGCCAGCAGGTCCGGCCGGCGCGGCGTGTTGTCCTGGTCTGGCGTGAGCCGCACCTGGATGACGTCCGGCTCGGGTCCGACGACACCGGTGAACCGCTCCGCCCACGTGCCGGTGAGGGCGATCCGGGCGACGCCCGCGACCCGGCCGAACTCCTCGCCGACGATCTGGGGGACGCCGTAGGTGCCGCGGATCAGCTCGGTGAGCGGGGCGAGGGTGGCGCGGTCGGTGGCCGCCCGCATGAGCCGGATGGCGCCGTCGTTGCGCCTGGTCAGGATGCCCGCGTCCTCGAGGAGCTTGGCCTCCTTCGACACCGACGCGAGCGAGCCGCCGGCGTGCTCGGCCAGTTCGGTCAGGCTGAACGCGCGGTCGGGGTTGAGTAGCGTGGCCGCGAGGATGCCGGCCTGCACCCGCGACCGGAACACCGGGAGCAGCGCCGGCGTGCCCTGGGGCCGGCGCGCGGTTCCCGACTCCGGCACCGGGGCGACCGCCGCCGCGAGGCCGAGGCGGTTCTGCCGCCGGGCCGTGTCCGCGCCCGCGTCGAGCCGCTCGACCGGGACCTCCAGGACCACGGCGAGCCACTGCCGCCACTCGCGTCGGGGGACCTGGCGGCCGCGCTCCCAGCGGGCGACGCGGTCGCGACCCATGGTGGGCTTGCCGGAGACCGCCGCCAGTTTGTCCGCGAGGGTGTACTGGCTCATGTGCAGGTTCAGGCGAGCCGACCGGATCACCTGCCCGATAGGGGGCTGGGGGGCTCCGTGAAATTCGGGGTTCATCTTCGCAAGCACCTCTTTCGAAAGCCCTGCTCCGGGGTTGCGTGGGGCTTCTGATCGGAGGCTACGGCGATTTTCGCCGCCTCGCCGGTGCACTTTGCGACGAAGGCTGTCCAGAATGCGAATAACGTCGGTTCACGGATTGACGTTGGTGTTTCACCTGGTCAGAGACGTGCGTATGACCGGAAACTCGCCCCCTGCCCGATCTCGGGTGTCGCCGTCACGCTGACCTCAGCAATGCGACCAGGAGTGTGCGACATGAGCCGACAAACGGTGCGACTAGACGACATGCTCGCCGAACACGGCGCGTCGATTCGCGAATGCCTGACCATCATCGACACCCACGACGTGGGGACGGTTTTCGTCGTGGACGATTCCGGGCGGCTGTCGGGCGCCGTGGGGGAGCGGCAGATCCGGCGGGCACTGGTCACCGGCGCGCAGCCCGACGACCCCGTCACGGACCTCGTCGGCACCCCGTCGGCGACCGCCCGGCCGGGGGAGGGCCGGGCCGAGGTGCTCGACGTCATGCGCGCCCTCGGCCTCGGCGAGGTCCCCATCGTCGACGGCGACGGCCGCGTCGTGGGCGTGCACGTCGAGACCGACGTCGTCGGCGCGGAGCCGCTGCCGAACTGGGCGGTCGTCATGGCCGGCGGGCGCGGCACCCGGCTCGCGCCGCTCACCGACTCCGTCCCCAAGCCGATGCTCCCCGTCGCCGGCCGGCCGATCCTCGAGCGCATCGTCCTGCACCTCGTCGGCGCCGGGATCCGCCGGGTGTTCCTGTCCGTGAACTACCTCGGCGACATCGTCGAGCAGTACTTCGGCGACGGGTCCGCCTACGGCTGCACTATCGACTACCTGCGCGAACGACCGGACCGGCCGCTGGGGACGGGCGGGGCGCTGGGTCTGCTGGACGAGATCGGGGAACGTCCGGCGGCCCCGGTCCTGCTCATGAACGGCGACCTCGTCACCGGCTTCTCGGTCACCGGCCTGCTCGCGGCGCACGCGGCCCACGGCGGCGTCGCCACCCTCGCGGCCACCGAGTACGAGCACCAGGTCCCCTTCGGCGTCCTCGAGTCCGACGACGGCCGGCTGCGGCGCATCGTCGAGAAGCCCCGTCCGTCCTGGGCGGTGAACGCCGGCATCTACGTCCTCTCGCCGGCCCTCCTCGGCCGCGTCCCCCGCGGCGAGCCGTTCCCGATCACCCGCTTGTTCGAGGACTGCCTCACCCGCGGTGAGCGGGTCGGCCTCTGGACCCTGCGCGACTCCTGGCAGGACATCGGCCGCCCCGCCGAGCTCGCCCAGGCCCGCGGCCAGTCCTGAGCCCTGCTGGGCCGGATGCCCACTGCTGTGGGCTGACCGGCGCCGCGGTCTCGCTCAGCCTCGTGCGGGTGGCGGCGCCCGGGACACGATCGGAGGACTGGCCGCAGGTGGCCAGGGCGCTCGGCGTCCGCGTGGGCTTCCTGCGGCTGGCGCGGGACCTGACGCAGGAGCAGCTCGCCCACCGGGCCGGCATCAGCCGCGGCTACCTGCAGAAGGTCGAGCACGCCCGGGTCTGCCCGACGCTCGACGTTCTGCTGCGGGTCGCGCGCGCCCTCGACACGACGGTGGCCGAGCTCCTGCCGTCGGGCATCTCCGGGTTGCGCGAAGCCGACTCCGTTGACAGTGCCGGGCGCTACTCATAGTGTGCTCGGTGAATCTCCCGTTGACTTCGTCCATGGCCGGTGCCGCACCGACTCGGGCAGCAGCCCGTCCGGAAGCAGATCGAGCAACTCGACGTCCAGTGCGCGAGAGATCGCCAGCAACGTGGCCACGCCGGGGTTGCCGACACCGGGTCGCCCGTCCTCGCCCTTGGTGTTGTTGCGGGCGTTCTCGATGTTCTGGACGTGGTTCCGGCTGATCCCGGCCTCGTGGGCCAGGCCCTCCTGGGTGAACCGGGGAGCGTCGCCCTGCTTCTTCCGGTCCTCCCGCAGTTGCCGCACACGCTGCCCGAGTTGCCTGGCCAGTGCCGGCCAGTCCTCGGGTGTCTCGCGGTGCGGCACGTGGACGAGCCTGGACGGAGTGGCGTCGAAGGTCAGCCAAATGTATTGGGCTTTGCCCAATCGAGTGGGTGGACATGGCGGCTGCTCAGCGAGGTTGCCGTCCGCGTACTGGCCCCCTACGCTTGTTTGAAACTGGTATTTCAGATTCTCGTATGCCGACGTTCAGACTGGATTCAGCATGACGGTGAGCACGAGGATTCAGCCGCATCACGTCGACGACGGTGGTGGCGCGTCGACCAGCACCCTGGCCATCTCGGACCT
Source organism: Jiangella mangrovi (assembly GCF_014204975.1). Lineage (NCBI taxonomy): Bacteria > Bacillati > Actinomycetota > Actinomycetes > Jiangellales > Jiangellaceae > Jiangella > Jiangella mangrovi. Next base: position 6,738,933 of record NZ_JACHMM010000001.1, on the reverse strand, counting down.
GACCGTGCGGTTCCCCCAACGCTATGGCGACGTCGCGGTGCTCGACGGCGTCGGCCTCAGTATCGGGCCGGGAGAGTCGCTGGCCATCGTGGGGGAGTCGGGCTGCGGCAAGTCGCTGCTGGGGCTGGCGGCCGCCAACATGCTGCCGCCGACCGCCGAGGTGGGCGGGCAGGTGCTGTTCCAGGGCCGCGACCTCTACCGGCTGCGCGGACGCGAGCGCCGCGCCGTCCGCGGCGCCGGCATCGGCATCGTCTACCAGGACGCGCTCACCAGCTTGAACCCCGGCATGAGCATCGGCGCCCAGCTGCGCCAGGTGTGCCGCCTCGGGTCCCCGTACACGCCGTCGGAGCTCCTCGACGCCGTCGGGCTGCCCGACGCGCGGATCCTCAAGGCGAAGCCGTACCAGCTCTCCGGCGGGCAGCGGCAGCGGGTGCTGATCGCCCTGGCGCTGGCCCGCGAGCCGAAGCTGCTCATCGCCGACGAGCCCACCACGGCACTCGACGTCACCGTCGAGGCCAAGATCATCGAGCTGCTCCAGCGGCTCCAGGCCGAGCTCGACTTCGCGCTGCTGTTCATCAGCCACGACCTCGCGATCGTCTCGCAGCTCTGCCACCGGGTCGCCGTCATGTACGGCGGCCAGCTCGTCGAGACCGGCCCGACGGACGAGATCCTGGCGAGCCCGCACCATCCGTACACCGCCGGCCTGCTCGCCGCCAGCAGCAGCCTCGACGAGGGTCACGCCACGCTGGCGACCATTCCCGGCTTCGTCCACCCGCCGACGGAGTTCCCCAGCGGCTGCCGCTTCCGCGACCGCTGCTCCCACGCGCAGGACGACTGCGCTGTCCGCCCCGTCCTCACCGACGGCCCCCGGCGGCTGGCCTGTCACCACCCGCTCACGCACCAGGTCGGGGGCGCCCGATGACCGCCGTCGACGTCGCCTGCAGTGTCGCGGACCGGGCCGAGGTACCCATCTTCGAGGCGCGCGACCTCGTGGTCGACTACCACTCGCGCGGTCAGGTGAACCGGGCCCTGAACCAGGTGTCGCTGAGCATCGCCGAGGGCGAGGCCGTCGGACTCATCGGCGAGTCCGGCTCCGGCAAGACCACCCTCGCCCGCACGCTGCTCGGGCTGATCCGCCCGGCACACGGCCAGGTGACGTTCCGCGGCCAGGACGTCTACGCGATGAAGAGCATCCCGCGCTACCGCATGCTCGGCCGCGACGCCTCACTGGTCTTCCAGGACCCCCGCAGCTCGCTCAACCCGCGGCTCACCGTTGGCGCCGTCGTGCGCGACCCGCTCACCGTCCAGCGCATCGGGACCCGCGCCGAGCGCGCCGCCCGGGTCGCCGAGCTCCTCGAGAGCGTCGGGCTGCCCGCACAGCTCGTCAGCCGGCCGGTACGTGCGCTCTCCGGCGGACAGCTGCAGCGCGTGGCCCTGGCCCGAGCGCTCGCCGTCGAGCCCGGCATCATCGTCGCCGACGAGCCCACCTCCGCCCTCGACGTGTCCGTCCAGGCGCAGATCCTCAACCTCATCCAGCAGGTTCGCGCCACCCGCCGGCTGGCCCTGCTCGTCGTCTCGCACGACATCCGGGTCATCCGCTACCTGACCGACCGCACCGCCGTCATGTACAACGGCGAGATCGTCGAGCTCGGCCCCACCGCCCGCATCCACGACGACCCGCAGCACGAGTACACCCGCACGCTGCTCGCCTCCGCTCCCAGCCTCCGCCGGTGACGGCGTGAACTCGTCCCCTGGCTGATCCCCGCCGCGCTCACGACCCTGGGTGAAGACGATCCCGCCCAGGTGAGGGGGCAGCGTGACACGCACGGATGACGACAACGTCCAGGTCGAGCTGGTGGGTTGCACCGGTCTCGGCTCGCACATCTCGGTCGACCGCGCGGCGGTCGCCGAGGGCCGGCTGAAGATCCAGTTCGGTGCGGGCTACGAGCACTTCGACCTCGACCACTTCGACGAGCCCGGCGGCGACGGCGACCCTGTCCCGGTGTTCGTCTGGACCGACCGCACCTGGATCGCGGAATGACTGCGGACTGGTCGCACCTGGCGCGGGCCCGGTCGCTGCTGTTCGTGCCCGGCGATCGCCCGGATCGGTTCGCCAAGGCGGCCGGTAGCGGCGCCGACGGCATCGTCCTCGACATCGAGGACGCAGTCGCCCCGCCCTCGAAGGCGACGGCGCGGGAGAACATCGGCCGCTGGCTCGCCAACGGCGGCGCCGGTGTCGTGCGGATCAACGACCCGAGCACCCAGTGGTACGACGACGACGTCGCCATGCTGGCTGCCCGGCCGTGCGCCGTCATGCTGGCGAAGGTCACGGCGCCCGGCCAGGTGTGGGAGCTGCTTGGCCGGCTCGCGCCCGGCTCCTGCGTGCTCCCGCTCATCGAGACCGCGGCGGCTGCCCTCGAGGCGCGCGCCATCTGCTCGGTGACCGGAGCGGTCCGGGCGGTCTTCGGCAACGCCGACCTCGGCCGCGAACTCGGCGTCGACCACGCCGACCTCGCGGCCATGGCGGCCGCCCGCTCGCTCGTCGTACTCGCCTCGGCGGCCGCTCAGCTGCCGCCGCCCATCGACGGCGTCACGACCGCATTGACCGACGAGAAGAAGGTCACGATCGACTCTGAGCACGCCGCGGGCCTCGGCTTCGGCGGCAAGCTCTGCCTGCATCCCCGGCAGGTGCCGGTCGTCAACGCCGCCTTCAGTCCCTCCGCCGAGGACGTCCGCTGGGCCCAGGACGTCCTCGCCGCCGCCGGCGACGGCTCAGTCGCCGCCCTGGACGGCTACGTCGTCGGCAAACCGATCGTCGATCGCGCACGCCGCGTGCTGGCTCAAGAGGCTCGTGCAGCCGCAAGTCACATCGATAACTGAAGGAGAACGATGGGAAACGTCCCCGGATGGCAGGGCAGGCGCTACGAGGATTTCGTCATCGGCGACGTCTATCGACACCCGCTCGGCCGGACCATCACCGAAACCGACAATGCCTGGTTCTCGCTGCTGACGATGAACACAAACATGCTCCACTACAACAGCGAGTACGCCGAGCGCTCGGAGTTCAAGCAGCTCTTGGTCTATTCGCCGCTCACCGTTGCGATCGCCACTGGTCAGAGCGTCACGGATGTCACGCAGAATGCCGTAGCGAACCTGGGCTGGGACGAGATCAGACTGCCGCATCCCGTCTTCGTCGGTGACACGTTGTGGAGCGAGTCACTGGTGCTGGAGAAGCGTGAGTCGAACAGCCGGCCCGATGCGGGCATCGTCAAGGTGAAGACGAGAACGATCAATCAGCATGGCGACGAGGTCTGTTCGTTCAAGCGGACCTTCTACATCTACAAGCGCGGTGGCGGTCCGTTCAACGACGTATACCCGGAGGCCAAGACCGAACTCAGGGAGTGAGCTGCGCGGTGGTTGCCACCCCACACGGGTCACCGGCTCGGGCGACGAGGCTGGGCAGCTCGTGTCCGACCCGGTCGGCGACCCATGCCGAGCACTGACGGAGCTTGTCGAGATCGATGCCCGTCGCGAAGCCCATGCCCTCGAGGAGGTAGACGAGGTCCTCGGTGGCGATGTTTCCTGTCGCGCCTGGCGCGAACGGACAGCCACCGAGGCCTCCGATCGAGGCGTCGAGAATCGAGGCGCCTGCTTCGACGGCGGCGAGGGCGTTGGCATAGCCGGTGTTGCGGGTGTTGTGGAAGTGGCACCCGACTGCGCTCGCGCCGACGGCGGCGCCGACCAGCTCGCGGACCTGGCGCGGCACCCCGACGCCGATGGAATCCGCGAAGATCACGGTGTCGGGCTGCGCTGAAGCCACGCGATCGGTGATCCGCAACACGTGGTCGCGGGACACCGGGCCCTCGAACGGGCAGCCGAAGGCGGCAGACAGCGTGATCGCTGACGCGATGCCATCGTCCCGAGAGCGCTCGACGATCCGGATCGCGGTGTCGATCGCGTCGGTGACTGTGGTCCGCTGGTTGCGCGCCGCGTAGGTGTCCGTCACGGGGAACGCGAACCTGACCTCGTCCACTCCTGCTTCGACCGCGCGCTGGTAGCCCTTCTCGTTCAAGACGAGCGCTGCCCAGAGCACGGCTGGATCGCGGCGGGTCCGGTTGAGCACCTCTTCTGCGCCTGCCATGGCCGGGACCAGGTCCTCGCGGACGAAGCTCACCGCCTCGATCCGGGGCAGACCGCTGGCTGCCAGGCGGTCGCAGAGCTCACCTCGGACCTCCGGGGAAAGGATCACGTCTTCGTTCTGCAGTCCATCGCGTGGCCCTACCTCGCAGATGTCAACAACCGCCATGTGCACCTCCAATAATGAAATGAGGATTTCATTCTAAGTCGTTGGGCATCCCGCCGATAGGGGTGGAAGAAGCATCCTGGTGAGCGACAGAGCCCTGTACTTACGGTACCTGCGTCAGCGGACGGGGCAGCGACCACACGCTGGGATCGGCCTACCCGCGACGCCTCCACGTCTCCGGCTGGACTGAAGAGGGCTCGGTATGCCCAAGGCAAGGGAAGCCCTTGCGTTGATCGGGATATGCGTCGCCGCGGGCACCGTGCTCGCCAACGCGACGACTGTCATCGTGGCACTTCCCGACATAGGGACCACCTGGAGCATGCAGACGACAGACCTCGCCTGGGTGCTGAATGCGTACAACGTGCCGTTCGGCGCGCTCCTACTCACAGGGGGCCGCCTCGCCGACCGACTCGGTCAGCGCCGCGTGCTGTTGATGGGGATCGGAGTCTTCGGAGCGTCATCGCTTCTGTGCGCCGTCGCCTGGTGGCCGGGGGTCCTGTACGCCGGTCGGGCTGCGCAAGGTGTTGCCGCCGGGCTGGTGGTTCCGACCGGCCTTGCAATGCTCGCAGTGATCTATGGCGAAGGCCCGCGGCGCGAGCACGCGATGGCGATCTGGGCCACCATAGGAGCCTGCTCGGGCAGCGTGGGTCTTCTCTCGGGCGGCCTCTTGACCGAGGTCCTGGCGTGGCGAGCGATCTTCGCCGCGAACGTGGTGCTCGCCGTCGTGTCAATTGCTCTCGCAAGGTTCGTCCGTCGCGATGATGTCGATCATTCGGAATCATTCGACGTCGCGGGAGCGGTGACCCTAACGATCGGACTGCTCGCGTTCGTGCTCGGGGTGTCGACCGTGCGAACTGACCGTGGCCAGGCAGCGGTGGCCCTTTCGGCAACAGTAGCCGGAGCGGTGCTGCTGCTCCTGTTCGTAGGCCTGCAGCGCCGCTCGGCCCACCCGCTCATACCGCTGGGCGCACTTCGTGTGCGCAACTTGGCGATCGCGAACACGGCCATGTTCATCGTCGTCGGCTGTCCGGCGGTGGCCATGTATCTCCTGACGCTGTACTACCAGGAGATACATGCGGCCTCCACGCTGGTGACAGCATTCCTGTTCCTGCCGGTCTCGGTGGCCGTGGTGATCGGTTCGATGACTGCGAGGTCCTTGTCGGGCCGGACGAGTACGAAGCGCATCCTCTGCGCAGCCTGTGTACTCGTCTTCGCCGGGTCAGTGCTCTTCACCCGGCTCGGCGAAGAGCAGTCCTACCTGACGGAGGCGCTCCCTGCACTGGTCCCCACGTTCGTTGGGATGGGAGGCGCCTTCGTCTGCCTGACGTCCCTGGCAACGCGAACCTCACACGAAAGCGACCTGGGATTCGCGTCGGGACTCATCAGTGCATCCCAGCAGATTGGCGCGGGGTTCTGGCTCGCCTTGCTCTCCGCGACCGCGCTCGGAACCTTCCGCGTTGGGTCGGGCGAGGCGACCGAGCTCCTCGGACGATTCGACCGCGTCTTCATGACCCTCGCAGTGATGGCGTTGACCGCCGCGGCGCTCGTGATCGCGTTCGTCCGATCCGAGCATGAGCGACCCCGCCTGAAGTCGTCCTCTGCTGATTGAGGGAGTGGCTGGACAGCCTGGAGTCGTCAGCGAAACGACTCGACGGCTGGAGGATGGGTGGCCGCGACACCACAGCCCGTGGGGATCCTCGGAACCGGGTCCTGCCTACCCGCTCGCGAGGTCCCGAACGCCGAGGTGGCGGCCCTGGCGGGCGTCACGCCGGAGTGGATCGAGAAGAAGACGCAGATCCGGACGCGCCGGTATGCGGCGCCGGAGCAGGCCACGTCGGATCTGGCGGCGGAGGCCGGGCGGAACGCCCTCGAAGACGCCGGCGTCGACGCCGCGCAGCTCGACTACCTGCTGGTCGCGACGTCGACGCCGGATTCGCCGCAGCCGCCGACGGCGGCCTTGGTGCAGGACCTGCTCGGCGCCCGCGGTGCGGCCTGCTTCGACCTCAACGCCGTGTGCAGCGGCTTCGTGTACGCGCTCGCGGTGGCCCGCGGGCTGCTCGCCGCCCACCCGGGTGCCCGCGCTCTGGTGATCGGCGCCGACGTGTACTCGCGGATCCTCGACGTCGGGGATCGGAGGACGGCGGTGCTGTTCGCCGATGGCGCCGGGGCGGCCGTCGTGGGCGGCGTGCCGGACGGTCGCGGGGTGCTGGGCGTCGGCCTGCACACGCGCGGCGACGCGCACCAGCTGATCAGAGTCCCTGCGGGCGGCAGCCGGCTGCCGGCGTCGAGCGCCACCGTCGCGGCCGGCCAGCACTGGTTCGCGATGGACGGCCACGCGGTGAGCGACTTCGTGCTCGACGAGGTCCCGCCCGCGATCGACGCGCTACTGACCGGCGCCGGGGTCGAGCGCGCCCTCGTCGACCACTTCGTGCCGCACCAGCCGAACGGCAACCTGCTGGACGACCTGGTGGCGAAGTCCGGCCTGGACGGCGCACGGACCCACCGCACGCTCGAGCGCTACGGCAACGTCGGCAGCGCCTGCATCCCGGTGGCGCTCGACGAGGCCAGCCGGGCCGGCCGGATCGCCGACGGCGACCTGGTGCTGCTGGCGGGCTTCGGCGGCGGCATGGCCATCGGCACCTGCCTGCTGCGGTGGTCGGCATGACGGCCTCGAGCACGGCCCCCATCACCGCAGCCCCCATCACCAGGGTCGGTGTCGTCGGGTGCGGCGTGATGGGCCGCGGGATCGCCGAGACCTGCTCCACCGCCGGGCTGGACGTCGTCGTCGCGGTGAGCCAGCCGGAGTCGGTCGAGCCGCGCCGGCGCAGCCTCGACGGCGCCTTCGCGCGGGCCGTCCAGCGCGGCACGCTGACGAGGGACGAGGCAGAGCAGGCCCGGCACCGCGTCGTGCTGACGGCGGACCTCAGCGAACTCGCCGACCGCGAGCTGGTGTTCGAGGCCGCTCCCGAGGACGAGGAGACGAAGACGCAGATCTTCGCGACCCTCGACAAGGTCGTCGAGAGCCCGGACGCCGTGCTGGCGTCGAACACGTCGTCGATCCCGGTGATGAAGCTCGGGTGCGTGACCCACCGGCCGGACCGGGTGCTGGGCGCGCACTTCTTCAACCCGGCGACGCGGATGCCGCTGGTCGAGGTGGTCGAGTCGCTGCTGACCGACCGCGGCTGCACCGAGCGGGTGGAGTCGTTCCTGACCGGCGTGCTGGACAAGCAGGTGGTGCGGGTCCGCGACCGGTCCGGGTTCATCGTCAACGCGCTGCTGTTCCCGTACCTGATGTCGTCGATCCGCATGCTGGAGTCCGGCTTCGCGTCCGCGGCCGACATCGACACGGCCATGGTGCTGGGCTGCAACCACCCGATGGGCCCGCTGGCGCTGGCCGACTTCGTGGGCCTGGACGTCGTCAGCGCCATCGGGGAGTCGCTGCACCACGAGTTCCGCGAGCCCCACTACTCGCCGCCGCCGCTGCTGCGGCGCATGGTCGACGCCGGCCTGCTGGGCCGGAAGACCGGCCGCGGCTTCCACGACTACGGCGAGAGGAGCGCGCGATGACGCAGGAGCTGTACGTCGCGATCGTCAGCAGCAGCCCGGCCTTCCACGCCACCGCCGCGGCGGCGCTGGGCCAGCTGGCCGGGCCGAGCCGCTGGTTCGCCGGTGCGCTGGACAAGGACGTCTTCCCGACGGCCTGGCCCGAGCCGGCTCAGGCGCTGGCGAGCCGGGCGAACGCCTACCTGGACGAGGCCCTGCCCGACGCCCGGGTGGAGCTGGTCGAGGTGGCCCGGCTCAGCCTGGTCGAGGACCGGCTGCGCCAGGTGCTACCCGCGCAGGCCACGGAACCGGGCGAGGGTCCGCGCCCCTGGACCGCCGCACCGACGGTGCTGCTGCTGGTCGACGCCACGACGGCGGTGCCGGGCGAGGAGGTCGGCGACCGGCTGGACACCGTCGTCGAGACGCTGGCGAAGCTGCGCCAGCACCTGGGCATCGGGGTCTCGCCGTACTCCGTCGTCGTCTATGACGAGCTGGACGAGGACCAGGTCTACTCGCGGACGGTGTGCACCTCGCGCCGGCTGCCCGACGACGACTGGGTGCTGGCCGCCGAGGTGCTGACGGCGTTCACCGACCTCGTCCAGGCGCGCCACGTCAACCGGCGTGCGCTGCTGCCGGACACCGAGCCGGCCGGGTCGCTGGCGCTGGCGCTCACCGACTTCCTCACCGAGCAGTCCGGCCCGCGCTGGGCGCTGCACTTCTTCACCGGCACCCTGCCGGCCAAGCTGATCCAGGACGCCACGACGATCGCCCAGCAGGCCGGCAACCCCGTCCTGCGCGGCCCCAACGAGCACAGCCTCGCGTGCGGCGCGCTGGCCCGCTGGCAGCTCGACCAGGCGCCGTTCCTGCTGGTCGCGACGGCCGGGATGGTCGACGAGCTCAAGGGCACCCTGGCCAACCTGCGCGACTCGCAGGCGCGCGGGTTCATCGTCTTCGGCGAGACGGCGCCGGGCGGCTGGCAGCCGTTCCAGGGCACCGTCCACGACGACGAGGACGCGCGGGCCGTGTTCGCCGCCCGCGGTCTGCCCTGCTTCTACCTGACCGAGCCGGAGCGGCTGGCCGAGGAGCTGGCCGCGGCGTTCCGGGCCTACCACCGACGCAGCGGACCGGTGGTCCTGCTGACCGCCCCGTCGGTCCTGCGGATGACCGGCCCGCTCGACGTCCCCAAGGTCACCGTCGCCGCCGCGCACCCGCAGGCCGACGAGGACACCGTCGACGCCGTCGCCCGCATCCTGAACGAGGAGCCGGGACCGGTCCTCTGGCAGTGCGGCAACCTGACCGAGGACGAGCGGGAGCTGGTCTACGACCTCGCCCACCGGGCCGGCGTCGCGCTGGTCGACTCGCTCGGCCGGCCGGGCACCGTCGCCCGCTACCACCAGGGGCGCGAGGTCGAGGAGTTCGTCGGCACCATGAGCATCTACGGGTGCTCGCCGCAGGTGTGGAGCCTGCTGCACCCCGGCGGGCGACGGCTGGGCCACGGCGACCACGCGCTGTTCTTCCTCAAGAGCCGCATCACCGACCTCGCGACGCCGTTCCCGGAGAAGACGCTCTACCAGGACTGCCGGATCGTGCAGGTCACTGACACGCCCGCGCACGTCGCCCCGTTCACCGACCTGCCCGTGGTCGAGCAGCTGTCGTCGTTCCTGCGCCGGCTCGCGCCCCGCGTCGCGCCGGGCGAGTGGGTGCTGCGCTCGCGGCGCGAGGCGATCGCCCGGGCGCGGCGGGCCACCGGCGACCCGCTCGCCGCGGTCCCGTCGGTGCCGATGAGCCACGAGCACTTCTTCACCGCGCTCGACGGCGTCCTCCGCGGCCTGATCACCGGCCACGGCTACGAGTACACCGGCTTCTACGACGTCGGCCGCGGCGGCATCTCGGCGATCCGCAATCTCGCCCGCACCGGCCCGGGGTTCTCCGGCTGGTACGGGCGCGCGCTCATGGGCGACGCGCTGCAGGCGATCCCGTCGATCGCGCTGACCCGGCCGGGCAACGTGCTGGGCTTCATCGGCGACGGCGCCGCGCGGCTGGTGCCGTCGTCGCTTCCGAGCCTGGCCCAGCAGCTGCGCCACGAGCATGGCCGCGTCGACGGCAACATCAGCATCTTCTTCCTGCTCAACGGCGGGTTCTCCATCATCCGGTCGAACCGCGAGCTGCAGCACGCGGCCACCGCGGACGCCCAGATGTCGTTGCTGACGCCGGTGGAGCCGCCGTGGCGGGAGACCTGGGCCGGCACGACGGTGACGCACGAGCGGCTGGTGACCGTCGATCCGGGCCACCTCGCCGACCGGCTGCTGACGCCGTCGTCGATCAACCTGTTCTCCGTCTACCTCGCCCACGACAACGAGGGCGACGACATCATGCCCACCTCACGGAAGAGCTGGCGGTTGCGCTGATGGACTTCACCATCCCCGACGACCTGCGTGACTTCGTCGACATCGTCCGCCGGTTCCGCGAGCGCGAGCTGATGCCGCTGGAACGCGACTTCCTGCTCGAGGGGCGGTTCCCCGCGGAGCTGCGGACGGAGCTGGAGCACCGGGCCCGGCGGCAGGGGCTGTGGGCGCTGGACGTTCCCGAGGAGCTCGGCGGCCAGGGCATCGGCACGCTGGGCGCCTGCCTGGTGGGGGAGGAGCTGTTCCAGCACCCCGCCATGTTCGAGTTCGGCGGCAGCCCCGAGCCGGTGCTGTACGCCTGCACCGAGGAGCAACGGCACCGCTACCTCTATCCGATCATCAAGGAGGACCTGCGCTGCTGTTACGCGTTCACCGAGCCGGGCGGCGGGTCCGACGTCGCGGCCGTCCGCACCCGCGCCGTGCGCGACGGTGACACCTGGCTGATCAACGGCACGAAGACGTTCATCTCCTACGCCGAGAGCGCCGACTTCGTGATCCTGTTCGCCACCGTCGACCCGGAGCTGGGCTCGCGCGGGGTCACCTGCTTCCTCGTCGACATGGACAACCCGGGCCTGACCCGGTCGCGGCCGATCCCCACCATGGGCGACGACTGGGACCCGCACGAGCTGTCCTTCGAGAACTGCGTGGTGCCCGACGAGAACCGGCTCGGCGACGTGGGCGCCGGCTGGGCGCTGGCGACCGAGCAGCTCACCCACGGCCGGCTGAAGATCGCCGCGTTCCAGCTGGGCATCGCGCAGCGCTGCATCGACATCGCCGTCGAGTGGGCGAAGGAGCGCACCACCTGGGGCAAGCCGATCGCGTCGCGGCAGGCGGTGCAGTGGATGCTGGCCGACTCCGTGACCGAGCTCGAGGCGGCCCGGCTGCTCGTCCACCGCGCCGCCTGGCTGGCCGACGAGGGCCGCACGATCACCAGCGAGGCGTACATGGCCAAGCTCTACGCCACCGAGATGGCGCAGCGCGTCACCGACCGGTGCCTGCAGATCCTCGGCGGCCTCGGCTACACGCGCGAGCTGCCGATCCAGAGCTTCTACCGCCAGGTCCGGGTGTGGCGGATCGGCCACGGGACCAGCGAGATCCAGCGCTGGATGATCGCCCGCGAGCTGCTGGGCACGGCCGCTCGTGGGTGACGGCGACACCGGCGTCCTCGTCGCGGCGGAGCGGCGGCTGGCCGCCGAGACCGGCGTGACGCGGCGGCGCGACCTCGGCGTGCTGGCGGTCCGCGACCTGGAGCGTTTCGCGTTGGTGGCGGGCGCGCCGGCGTTGCCGGACGGGCAGGCGCCGCCGTTGTACCTCAGCTCGGTCATGGGCTGGTCGCCCGGCCCGCCCGAGTCCGAGCTGCGGCCCGACGGCTCCGGCACCGACGAGACCCGCGGCCTGCCGCTGGAAGGGCTGCGGCTCATGGGCGCCGGCCAGGAGCTGCAGTTCCACCACCCGGCCCGCGCCGGCGACCGCGTCGTCGAGACGACGACGCTCCTGAGCGTGCGCCACAAGAGCGGACGGACCGGCGACCTGCTGCTGCTCCACGTGCGCCGCGAGTTCGCCGACGGCGCCGGCCGGCCATTGGTGACCTGCGACGAGACGTTCGTGGCGCGATGACCGTCCTGACCGAGGTCGTCGCCGGTGTGACGCTGCCGCCGTACCGCCTGCGCACCAGCACCGTGCGGCTGTTCCGGTTCAGCGCGGTGACGTGGAACGCGCACCGCATCCACTACGACGCGGAGTACGCGCGGTCGGAGGGCTACCCGGACGTGCTCGTGCAGTCGCACCTGCACGGCTGTGTCCTGCTGAACGCCGTCCTGGCCTGGGCCGGGCCGGGGGTCACGCTCCGCTCGTTCGGCTGGCAGAACCGCGGCATCGCCGTCGCCGGCGACGAGCTGATCGTCACCGGCGAGGTGGTCGAGGTGCGGGACGCGCCGGGAGAGCGCGTCGCCGAGCTGCGGCTGGAGGAACGGCGCCAGGACGGCGAGCTGTGCGCGCCGGGCCACGTCACGGTGGCCTGGCCGGCCGGTCCGGCCGGCCCGGATGGGCCGGCCGGGCCGTAACGCGCCCCCTGCCCCGGGCGGGCGCGGCGAACCAGAATCGACAGCGCTGGTCAGAGAGCAATCGGCTGCGGAAGGACGACTCGCGTGCGCCCACTGGTGATACTCGGATCCGGCGGCCTCGGCCGTCAGATCATCGGCCTCGCCCAGGACGTGGAGCAGCAGACCTCCGCGTACAAGCTGCTGGGCTTCCTCGACGACGGCGTCGACGAGCCCGACGTCTGGGGTGTGCCGGTGCTCGGCGGCGACGACCAGCTGGCCGGGCTCGACGCCCACTACGTCATCGGCGTCGGGCTGCCCACCGCGCGGCGCCGGCTGGCCGCGATGGCCGACGCGCACGGGCGCGAGCCCGCGACCCTCGTCCACTCGGCGGCCTGGATCGGCCTGCACACCAGCGTCGGCGCCGGCTCGCTGATCTTCGAGACGGCGCACGTCGTCGCCGGCGCGCAGGTGGGGCAGCACGTGATGATGGAGGTCAACACGTTCGCCGGGCACGACTCCCGCATCGGTGACCACGTGCTCCTGGCCGGCGGCGCCTCCGTCGGCGCCCGGGCCGTCATCGGCGACGACGTCATGCTCGGCATCGGCTGCATCGTGCTCGGCGACGTCGTGGTCGGGGACCGTGCCGTGGTCGGGGCCGGCGCCGTCGTCACCAAGGACGTCCCCGCCGGCGCAGTCGTCGTCGGGATCCCGGCGAAGGAGACGCGGCTGCGGCGCGGCCGGATCACCGCATGACGGGCGGGCTGGCCGGCCGGCGGGTACTGGTGACCGGGGCCGACGGCTTCATCGGCAGCCATCTGACCGAGCGGCTGCTGCGTGAGGCGGCCTCCGTCAGTGCCTTCTGCGTCTACAACTCCAACGGCTCCTACGGCTGGTTGGACGAGCTCGGCAGCGACCAGCTGGCGGCGATGAACCTGCAGCTGGGCGACATCCGCGACGCCCGCTCGGTGCGCCAGGCGGTGCGCGACGTCGACCTCGTGTTCCACCTGGCCGCGCTGGTCGCGATTCCGTACAGCTACCAGGCGCCGGAGTCGTTCGTCGACACCAACATCACCGGAACCCTCAACGTGCTCGAGGCCGTCCGCGACGCCGGGCACGTGCGCATGGTCAGCACGTCGACCAGCGAGGTCTACGGCACGCCGGAGTCGGTGCCGATCACCGAGACGCACCCGCTGTGCGGCCAGTCGCCGTACGCCGCCTCGAAGATCGCCGCCGACCAGCTCTGCCAGGCCTACGCGCGCTCGTTCGGTGTCGACGTGCTCGTGCTGCGGCCGTTCAACACCTACGGGCCGCGGCAGTCCGCGCGCGCCGTCATCCCGACGATCCTCGGCCAGCTCCTCGCCGGCGCGACCGAGGTCCGGCTCGGCAGCCTTGCACCTCGGCGCGACCTGACCTTCGTCAGCGACACCGTCGACGGGTTCGTGCGCATGGCGCTGTCCGACCTGGCGCCCGGATCGCTGGTGCAGCTGGGCACCGGCCAGTCGGTCTCGATCGGCGAGCTGTTCGAGCTGTGCTGCGCGGTCACCGGGGTCGACGCCGTCGCCGTCACCGACCCGGAGCGAGTGCGGCCCGAGGCCAGCGAGGTGCAGCTGCTGCTGTCCGAGCCGAGTCGGGCCAAGGAGCAGCTCGGCTGGCAGGCCGGCTGGTCCCTGCGCGACGGGCTCGCGGCGACCGCCGCCTGGCTGGCGCCGCGCGTCGACGTCGAGCGGGCGGCGAGGTACCAGCGATGATCCCGCTCGCGGAGCCGTCCCTGGGCGGCAACGAGGCGCGCTACCTGCGCGAGTGCGTCGACACCGGCTTCGTCTCGTCGGCCGGGCCGTTCGTCGGCCGGTTCGAGCGCGAGTTCGCCGCCGCCGTCGGCAGCCCGAACGCCGTCGCCTGCGCCAGCGGGACCGCCGCCCTGCACGTCGCCCTCCGCATCGCCGGCGCCGGGCCGGGCGCCATGGTGGCGGTCTCGGACTTCACGTTCATCGCGTCGGCGAACGCCGCCCACTACACCGGTGCCGACCTGCTGCTGGTCGACAGCGAGCCGCAGACCTGGAACATGGACACCGAGCTGCTGCACGACGAGGTGCTGCGCCGGGCCCGCCTCGGCCGGCCGATCCCCGACGTCGTCGAGGTGGTCCATGTCCTGGGCCACCCCGCGCGCATGGAGCCGCTGTTCGACCTGCGCGACCGGTTCTGGATCGACATCGTCGAGGACGCGGCCGAGTCGCTCGGCGCCTCGTGGACGGCCGGTCAGCTGGCCGGGCACCAGGTCGGCACGGCGGGCGACCTCGGGTGCTTCTCATTCAACGGCAACAAGATCATCACCGCGGGTGGCGGCGGGATGATCGTCACCGCCGACGGCGACCGCGCTGCCGCCGCGGCCCACCTCACCACCCAGGCCAAGGTCGACGGCGAGCACTACCGCCACGACGACGTCGGCTACAACTACCGGCTCACCAACATCGCCGCCGCCGTCGCCACCGCCCAGCTCGAGCAGCTGCCGGCGAAGGTGGCCGCGAAGCGCGCGGTGGCCGCCCGGTACCGCGACGCGCTGCGGTCCGCCCCTGTGGCCGCCCCGCCGGCCGCTTCCTGGGCCGACTCGACATTCTGGCTCTACTCCGTCCTCCTCGACGACCCCGGCCTCGATCCGGAGAAGATCGTCGCCGTCCTCGCCGCCGACGGTGTCCAGGCCCGGCGGCTCTGGCCACCCCTGCACGACCAGCGCCCCTACCGCGCCGCGGACCGGATCGGCGGCGAGGTGGCGGACGACCTGTACCGTCGCGGCCTGTCCCTGCCCAGCTCCGCGCACCTCTCCGAGCGCGACCAGGACACCGTCGTCGCGGCCCTCATCTCGGCACTGTCCGCCAACTGACGCCAGAAAGGCTGCTTCGATGACCGTCCTCATCACCGGGATCGCCGGCCGAGTCGGATCGACCCTCGCGCACAGGCTGGTGCGCGCCGGCTACGACGTCCGCGGCACCGTCCGGCCCGGCGGCCGCTCGTTGCACCCGCTGCTCGCCGGTCGCGTCGAGCTCCTCGAAGCCGACCTGACCGACGCGGCGGCCCTGGAACGGGCGACCGACGGTGCCGACGTCATCGTGCACCTGGCCGCTCAGATGGTCATCGGCGACACGAGGCCCGACCGGTTCCACGACGTCAACGTGCTGGGAACACTGCGCCTGCTCGAGGCTGCCGCCGGCTCGAGTCGGCCCGTGCGCCGGTTCGTCTTCGCCAGCACGGACAACACCTATGGCCCGGCCGCACCGCAATTCCTGCCGATCACCGAAGACCATCCGCAACTGCCCGGTGACTACTACGGCACGGCGAAGGTGCTCGCGGAGCAGCTCGTTCGCAACCACCACGAGTTGTACGGCCTGGAGTACACGATCATGCGGCTCGGTTCGGTGGTCGCGCCGCACGAGGTGCTCCCGCTGTTCCGGCTGTCGTGGGTCACGGCCTTCCTCGGGGCGCAGGCCCAAGCCGGCCGCCGGGGCAATCTCTACCAGCTCTTCGCGGACCAGCCCGATCTCAGTGCAATGGTCCGCGACGCCGTCGGCGACCGGCCGGACGACCCCGCCGTGGCGCTGACCGGCCCGGGTGGGGAGCCATGGGCGCTGCACTTGAGCGACGTCCGCGACGTCGCGTCGGGACTCATGCTCGGCATCGAGCACGTCGCCGCGGCCGGCCAGTCGTTCAATGTCGTGGGCCCGCACACGACGACCTTCGCCGAGGCAGCCGCCGTCGTCGCCAAGGAGTTCGACCTCGACACGGTGACGGTCCATCTGCCGGTCACACTCTCCTTCGAGGTCTCCACCGACAAGGCACGACGAGTCCTCGGTTACCGGCCGGCCTGGGACTTCGCCGGGACGCTGCGCACGGCTCTCGAACCGGCGCCACAGGACTTCCTGCCGGCCGGCGGCGAGTGATCGATGCGCCGCGTCTGTGTATTCACCGGGTCGCGCGCCGACTACGGACCTCTGCTCGCGGTCATCGCGGCACTGCACAAGGACCCGGACATCGAGCTCGCCGTCCTCGCCTCGGGTGGCCATCTCGTCGAGGCACAGGGAACGACCGTGGACCAGATCGAGGCCGACGGCTTCCCGGTCTCTGAGCGGGTCGAGATGGTGCTGGCCAGCGATACCGCGACGGCCGTGGCGAAGTCGTTCGGGCTCGGGGTCATCGGCTACGCGGACGCGCTGGAACGACTCCGCCCGGAGATCCTGATGGTTCTGGGCGACCGTTACGAAGCGCTCGCCGTCACCGTCGCCGCGGCGCTCCGTCTGCTCCCGGTCGCACACATCGGTGGCGGGGAGCTCTCGTACGGCTCGACCGATGACTCCGTGCGGCACGCGATCACGAAGCTGGCTCACCTGCACTTCACCTCGAACGAGGAGTTCCGGCAACGGGTGATCCAGCTCGGCGAGGACCCCTCGCGCGTCCACGCCTTCGGCGCTCCCGGCCTGGACACGATCCGGACCATGCCGCTGCTCGGCCGCGGCGAGCTGGCGGAGGCCCTCGGCCTCGACCTGACCGGGCCGCTGTTCGCTGTCACCTACCATCCGGCGACCGCCGACCCGAGGGGCAGCCGCGACGGCGTTCTGGGACTGCTCGCGGCACTGGACCGGTTACCCGAGGCCACGGTCGTCTTCACGGGCACCAACGTGGACCAGGGCGGCGCCGGCGTGTTCGCGCCGATCCGCGACTACGTGTCCGCTCATCCCGGTCGGGCCATGGCTCGAGCATCACTGGGGCAGGTGACCTACCTCAGCCTGGTCGCCCAGGCTGCGGTGGTCATCGGGAACTCGTCGAGCGGCCTGGCCGAGGCGCCGGCCCTGCGGACGGCGACCGTGAACATCGGATCTCGGCAGGACGGGCGACCCCGGGCCGGCTCGGTCATCGACTGCGGCGAGTCGGCAGCCGAGATCGAGGGCGCCATCAGACAGTCCCTGTCGGCGGAGCATCAGGCCATAGCCGCCGTCGCCGTGTCGCCCTTCGGCGACGGCCACGCGGCGGAGCGGATCGCGGCCGTGCTCAAGATCGTGAGTGTGGACGCACTCACGGTGAAGGGCTTCGCCGACGTGACCCAACCGTCAGGCGATTTCCTTGACGATGCGCGACTGGGCGATCCATAATCAAGACACTGATTTCATTAGATAAAACAGCTGTATTCTGGCGCGCGGCTGTGGGCTGCGGCCAAATCGTGTGACTCAGCGGGGTCGTACCGCATCGAAAACGGCCACCCTGCGCCGTGTCCACGATCGCGAAAGTATGAACCCGTGCGGAGGTGAGCCTCCGGCGCGGAGCACATCTGGCGACGGACGAGGAGAGAATGTGACAGAGAACGACATCGTGGGGCTTGCCCGCAAGGCTTGCTCACATCTCGAGGCGCGGTATCAGGACGGTCAGGCCGGGATCACCCCGCCTCGGCCGCTCGACTACCACCCTCTGATCGACATGTTCGCCGAGGACGGCGTTTTCAAGGTGCCATGCCCGCCCGGCACTCCGGTCTTCGGAGGAGAGTTCCGAGGCAAGGACGCCATCAAGAAACTGTTCCTCGAGGACGACCCCGACCTCATCGAGGGACTCGTCGTCGAGAAGCCGCTCGAATACTTCTGCAACGGGGATCGCGTGGTCGTCCTCACGTCGTACGCCTACACGATCAAGAAGACCGGCGCGATCGCGAAGGGCAAGGACATCGCACTCGTTCTCGACTTCGCCGATGGCCGGATCTCTGTCGCGACAGAGATCCAGGACCTCTCCGAGTGGGCCGACGCATACAGCCAGAACGACTGATCCGGGCTCGTTTGCACAAGGAGGAGTTGGGTGTCGTTGGCTCAGCGATATCTGGATGACATGGAAGCCCGGCTGATCCGGTATGCGCCAGCGTTTGGCGCAGAGTACCGAGGAGTTCTCGACGAGAGCGCCTACGCGCAGGCTTTCGACGTCGTGTGCCGCCACTACGCCGCGACGCGAGCAGCGATCAGTCGTGATCGTCGAGGGTACGTTCTGATCGGGGAACGCGGGCAGCCGGAGTTCGTCTCAGTCGGCCGCGACCAGTTCGAATCGGCCCTCTGGGGTAGCTGGGACAACTCCGTCGCGCTGGCCAGGCTGGTCGTCGGTTCGGACGCGGACGGCGGTATCACGGCGCTGCGCATGTCCCACGCGGTCGTCGACGGGCGGGCGTTGAACACCATCATGTACGAGGTCTGGTCAACCTACGTCGACCTCGTGGCGGGCAGGAAGCCGGTACAGGCGGCGCCGGTCCCGCTTCCGACTCCGCCATTCGACCTGCTCTCCCAGAGGTTGCAGATCGCGAATCGCGCGCCCAGCCCACAGGTGAGCACGGCTGCCATTCATGTCGACAGTTGCGAAATCGTGCAGCCGCTGCTCCGGCTGACCGCGGCCGAGACGAGTGGATTGGTCGACACAGCCAAATCGGTCGGTCTATCGGTCCACTCGATACTCTGCGGGTCAGTGCTCACGGCGCAGCGCGACTTCGCGGAGGATCTCAACGGCTCGGCCCGGATGTTCTGCTGGGCCGCCGTGGATCTCCGAGATCGGGTGTCTCCGCCGGTCAGCGCGACCGAAACGAGCATGTTCGTCACGATGCACAGAGCTGACGTCGAGGTCGACCGTGCGGACGACATGATGCGTGTCGCCAAGCTGGTAGCCGATCAGGTCGACGAGGCGCTGGCCGATCCCAGGAAGCTTTCGGCGGACATGTCGGGCATGCTGGAATTGGACACCGAGAGCAGGCTGGGTCAGCAACTCGCGAACACAGGAGTCAGCAACTACGGACGACTCGCCGTGATTCCGAACGCTGAGGGCCTGCAGATCGCCAACTTTCGGACCATGGTCAACGTCTATCCGCCGGTGTCGCCGGGCTATTCCGTCTACACGTACGGCGGCCGGCTCAACCTGCAATGCCGATTCCGCTCAGACACCTTCTCCAGTTCGCAGATCGACCGGCTGACGACCGACATCGTGACTCGGCTTCGCACGATCGCCGGCCACGGCGTCTGACACAATTCGGCCGGCGGACCTGGTGCCAGGGCCGCCGGCCGAGCCTATGGTCAGCGCCGTCTCAGGTTCCGGCCCAGTGATTCGGACAACCGGTTCAGGCCGAGCACTGTGATGAGGATCGCGAGACCAGGGAACAGCGCGACCCACCACGCGCCGGCGTGGACTATCGCCTGGCCGTCCCGGATGATGTTCCCCCACGAGGGTGCCGGCGCCTTGATCCCTGCGCCGAGGAACGACAGAGCAGCCTCGGCAACGATCGCGTCAGCCATGATGAGCGTCGTATAGACCATGATCGGTAGTGCGACGTTGATGCCGACGTGATACCCGACGACGCGGACTGAACGCGTCCCGATCAGCGTCGCGGCCGTGACGTAGTCCTCCCCCTGCTCGGCGAAGATGCTCGCTCGGACCAGACGAGCCATGGAAGGCGTGTAGATCACCGCGAGAACGATGATCGTCGTGGTCATGCTCGGCCCGATGGCTGCGGCGAGGACGACTGCGAGGAGGATGCCGGGGAATGCCAATGCGACATCCATCAACCGCATGATCGGCTCATCGAGCCACCGCCTGTTCCTTGCCGCGATGGCACCGAGCAGAGCGCCCGCTACCAACGCCGTTAGCGCGGAGCAGGCAGCGACAGTGAAGCTCAAGCGTGCTCCGTGAACGACCCGGGCGGCCACGTCGCGGCCCAGTTGATCGGTCCCGAAGAGGTGTTCGCGACTCGGTGCCTCAAGCGGAGACCCGACATTCAACGCGTTGGGTGAACCGACCAGCGTTGCAGGGAGTATGACGAGCACGCTCAACAGGATGAAGGCGGCTAGCACCCACCACACCAGTCGACGCGTTCGTGCCGACTGGTCCTGTGGAGTATCGAGGCGCGAACGAGCGAAAGTCTCCGGGATCCCGTTCGACATCATGCAACCGCCTCCACGCTTCGTGGACTGAGAAAGAGGTAAAGGAGGTCGATGACGAGATTCACCACGACGAACGATGCGGCACCGACGATCGCGACCCCTCGAACGACGCCAAGGTCGCCTTGAGTCACCCCGGCGATCAGGAGGTGGCCCATCCCGGGAACGTTGAAGACGACCTCGACCAAGATCGCGCCCGACATCATGGCGCCGACATAGATGCCCAGCACGGTGAGCGGTCCGGTCATCGCGTTGCAGAGCACGTTCCTCCACAGGACCGCCGCCATCGGCACTCCGGCGCCGACTGCGGTTCGGACGTAGTCCTTGTCGAGCTCGTCGGCCACCGATGCGCGGACGACCCGCGTCAACGCAGCGGTGACCGGCAGGGCGAGCACGACAGCCGGACCGATCAAGGTCGACAGCCACTCTGAGAACCCGTTGCCGATCGGCATGTGTCCGCCGGATGGCAGGACCCCCAGCGATACCGCGAAGAGCTGTATGAAGAGGAGTCCGATCCAGAACTGCGGGGTCGCATAGAACACAGCCGCGGCGGAGCTGATCACGCGGTCGGTAGCCCTTCCCTCACGCCAGGCGGCAAGCACTCCGAAGCCGAAGGAGAGCACGACGGCGATGAGCGACGTGAGCAGCAGAAGCTGCAATGTCACGGGCAGGGCCATGGCGACCAGCTGATTTACGGACTCCGACCGAACCACCGAGTCGCCCAGGTCGAACTGAGCGAGGTCGGCGAGGAATCGGAGGAAACGCAGGGGAAGCGGATCGTCCAGACCGTGCTCGGCGGCGAACTGTGCCCGTGCTTCTGCGCTGGCGAAGATGCCCAGACGGGCTCGCGCGGGATCGTTCGGGGACAGATCGACGGCTACGAAGACCGCAAAGCAGGCTCCGATCAAGAGCAGCGGTGCGCCTGCCACCCGCCTGATGACGAGTCTTCGTGCGATGGAACGGCTGAGCCGGCGGTTGGCGTCGGGCCCTCCGTTCGCGGCGGAATTCCGCGCTGGGCGTGTGTCGAGAAGGTTCGCGGTCACTTCGCTCCTTGGGCTGTTCAGCCCTGGACGTCATCGAGTGCCAGGCCGGCGGCCGGTAGCGCCTTGAAGCCGTCGAGGGAGTCGTCCCATGCCGTGATCTGCTTCTTGAAATGCAATGGGACGATGGGAACCTCATCCTGGATGATGTTCTGAACCTCTTCGAGGATTCGTTCTCTCTCAGCGTCGTTCGTCGAGAGGGACACGGATCGAAGGAGCTCTTGCACCCGGGTCGCCTCGGGCGTCAGCCAATAGAAGAACCCGGTCTGGAATGTCCCGACCCAGAGGAAGCGGATCATGAACTCTGCGTCGGCGGCGTAGACCGAGGGGTCGGTCAAACCCAGCCATAGCCCGTAGTTGCCCTCAGTTACACGGGAGACATGCGCGACACCTTCGCCGGGGATCATATTCGGTTCGAATCCCGCGGACCGGAGGTTCTCCTCGATGATGGGGCCCTGCGATCCGAGGAACTCGACGTTGGTGGTCACGAGCACGTCGATGGGCACGCTCTGATCGCCGTAACCGGCCTCGGCGAGCAGCTCACGAGCGCGCTCTGGGTCGTGTCGATAGACCGTTTCGGCTTCCACCGCTCCGGAGATCTCCGCGGACAGACTTTGAGCCCACGCGGGCTCCGCCTGGCCGAAGAACGATGACTGCGTCACCGAGTCGCGGTCGATGGCGTAGGCGACGGCCTGGCGCACGCGAACGTCATCGAACGGTGGCTTCCCGCAGTTGCACATGAGGTAGGTGATCAGCGCGCTCGGCGCAGCCTCCGTCCGAATGCCGTTCGCTGTCGACAGTTCCTCGTAGGCACTGGCCGGAACGTCCTCGATCGCCCTGAACTGTCCCGTGCGTAGGCCGGAGATGCGGGCATTGGCGTCAGCGACGACGCTGATGTCGACGCGCTCGTAATGGAACTCGCGGGCACCCGTGTACTCGGTGAATCGCTCGAGGCTGATCCTCTCGCCCGAGACGGCGGACACCACACGCAGCGGGCCGCTGCCGACGGGCTCGAGCACAAGTGCATCGGCCGATGCCGTCACTGCCGCTTCTGACAGGATTCCGGGGATGAGCGCCAGGCGCTCGGCGAGGCGAGTAGTGGGTGCCGTGAGTTCGATCTCGATCTCGGTCGCGCTCGGAGCGCGGACCGCTGCGATGATCTC
This sequence comes from Jiangella mangrovi, assembly GCF_014204975.1. Lineage (NCBI taxonomy): Bacteria > Bacillati > Actinomycetota > Actinomycetes > Jiangellales > Jiangellaceae > Jiangella > Jiangella mangrovi. Next base: position 6,716,497 of record NZ_JACHMM010000001.1, on the reverse strand, counting down.
GAAGGTCTGTGCGAAGGGGGACGCCGTCTCCGGATCCTTGATGCGATTGATCGTGTAGACGACGTCGCTTGCTGCCAGCGTGCTCCCGTCATGCATGCGAACGTCGTCGCGGATGGTCAGGCGGTAAGTGGTCGGCGTGATCTCCTCGGGGAGACCTACCGCGATCTCGGGTGAGATCTCGGAACGCGGAGTGAATTTGTCGATGCTATAGAGCGATTCGTAGACGTAATCGTTGACGGTGATGGTTCCGAACTGGATGGCGGTGGTCGGGTCGAGATCGCTGAACGGATTCGCCATGGCGACGGCCAAGGAGTCGGGCGACTCGCCGGCGTCTTGATCCTGCGATGACGATGCGCTCTCGCTCGTGCATGCCGCGATGGGTAGGCCGACCGCGGCGGCGCCCATGGTCAATCCGGTCATCCGGAGAAACTGTCGGCGGGACGCGAGTAGTGGCCAAAGACCCTCGAAGTCGTCCTCGTGCCTGCTCGTATTCATTCGAGCCTCCGACCTGCGGGAAAACGAAACAGGCGTTTCAAGGTACGTTAGGATCGTTGCTGCCGTCGTGTCAACGTGGTCGTGGCTCACAAACGTGGCCGTGCCGCCGTGGCGGCCATGGAGCGAAAGTCGAAGCGGGGCTCGAAGCCGAGCATGGTGCGGGCACGGCGGATGTCGAGCTCGAGGTGGTGGGCCATCGGCATCTCGACCATCAGTTTCGGCACGCCGTAGGCGTCGGCGATGGCAGCCGCTCCGTCGTCGTGGGAGGTGGGGCGGGCGGCGGCGAGGTTGAAGGCGTGGCCGACGGCCTCGGGCTCGGTGAGGGCCAGGTAGAGGCCGTCGACGGCGTCGCGGACGTCGAGGATCGAGAGGGTCCAGGGTGTGCCGTCGGGGCCGGTCAGGCCCACGGCGGTGTCGCCCGGCGCGTCGCCGGTCTGGGCATCGAAGATCTTGACCAGGTCGGGTTGACCGTCGAAGAGATGCCAGATGTGGCAGTCCTTGCCCAGGGCCTGCCAGCTCAGGACGCGCCGCCAGAAGTCGAGGCGGAACATGTCGCCGACCTCCTCGGGGCTGACGACGGTCGCGAACCGGGTGATGGCGAAAGGGATGTCGTACTGGGCGGCGTGGTTGCGCAGGATGTACTCGCCCAGCAGCTTGCCGGTGCCGTAGTAGTCGGCCGGTTCCTGCGGCGAGTCCTCGGTCAGCGGCACGGCGGGCGGCGCGCCCGGGCGGTAGGTGCCGTCGGAGCTGGCCAGCACGAACCGATCGATCGGGACGCCGGCCTTCACGACGCCCTCCAGCAGCCGGAGGGTGCCGAACGCGTTGACGTCGTAGAAGCGGTCGACGGGGGTGTCGCCGCGGATCAGCTGGGCCGCGAGATGGACGACATGGGTGACGTTCTTGCAGGCGGCGTCGATGGCCGGCTGGTCGCCGAGATCGGCCTCGACGACCTCGATGTCGGGGAACGGGTCGAGCTTGCTGCGCAGCGGGTCGCCCGGTAACACCATGGCTTTCACGTCGGCGCCGGCGGTCACGAGCCGCCGCACCATGTTCGCGCCCACCCTGCCTGCCGCACCGGTCACCAGAACTCGCATGTCGCGCCCACTTCCGTCGTCGTCGTGCCGCCGCGTTCGTGTGGTGCGGCGGGCGATGGCCGTCCGCTATGGTGGCGAGAATGGAACCTGAGTTTCATTAATCCTAGACGGCGACCTCCATGGACTCAACGCGGTAGGACGAGCGACGACATGGGCGAGGTGGCGATGGAGCGAGCTGATCAGGCGTCGAACGAGCAGACGGCGCTGGCGGGCGGGGCGGTGCTGACGACGGTCCGCGGTGGCCCCGGGCCGACGGTCGCGCTGCTCGGCGGGGTGCACGGTGACGAGGACGAGGGGGTCCTCGCGGTGCTCCGGGTCGTGCGCGAGCTGGCCGGCGCGCCGCTGGCCGGGACGGTGCGGGCGGTCGCGCGCGCCCACGCGGCGGCCTGGGCGGCGGGCAGCCGGACCGGTCCGCTCGACGGCGGCAACCTCGCGCGCTGCTTTCCCGGCGATCCGAAGACCGGCCCCACGGCCGGGGTCGCGGCGTCGATCACCGAGTCGGTCATCGACGGCGCCGACGTCCTGATCGACCTGCACTCGGCCGGCGTGGCGTACCGCATGCCGCTGTTCTGCGGGTTCATCCGTGACGCGGGCGACGCCGAGGGGTCGAGCCGGGCGGCGACCGCGTTCGGGGCGCCGCTGATCTGGGCGCACTCGGGAGCGCCGCCGGGACGGAGCCTGTCCGTGGCGGCCGACCTCGGCATCCCGGCGGTCTACGCCGAGTGCGGGGGCGGCGGCGGCATCCGCGGCGAGCACCTGGACGCCTACACCCGCGGCGTCCTGGGGGTCCTCGCGGAGTTCGGGCTGCTCCCGCCGTCGTGGCGGCCGCCTGAACCCGCCGCGACGACCTGGGTCTACGACGGCGGCGGCGACCTCGACGCCGGGGTGCTCGCGGCCCACGACGGGTTCTTCGTCAGCGCGGTCGACGCCGGCGAGCGGGTGACTCCGGGAGCGGAGATCGGCCGCCTCCACGGCTACGACGGCGCCCTGCTCGAGACCGTGACGGCGCCGGCGGCGGGCATGGTGATGTTCCTGCGCCGCCGGGCCCGCACCCGCGCCGGTGACGTGCTCTTCGCGCTGGCCGGCCTCGACGACGGCGGCCTCGGCGACGGGGCGGGCGCGTGAGCGGGCTCGGAATCGGCCGGTTCGCGGCGGACCTGCCGGACGCCGGCGAGTTCGTGACCCTCGGCGAGGGCGACACCCCACTCGTGGACCTGCCCGTCCTGGCGCGACGGCTCGGCCTGGCCCGGCTCTCGGCCAAGATGGAGTCGCAGAACCCCACCGGCTCCTACAAGGACCGGGTGGCTGCGCTCTCGGTGTCGCTGGCGCGACAGCAAGGCAGGAACGGCTGGATCGCCTCGTCCTCGGGCAACGCCGGTCTCGCCATGGCCGCCTACGGTGCTCGGGCCGGGCTTCGTGGCTTCCTGTGCCTGGTCGCGTCGGCGCCGGTCGAGAAGCGACTCCCGGTGCTCCCGTACGGCGTCGAGCTCATCGGAGTCGACGGTGTGGGCGACGGCTCCACCGCCGCGGCGATCGACGCGCTGGTCAAGCAGTTGCGGATGGCCTCGGAACGGTACGACCTGTTCCTCGGCATCACGGCTCACGCCTTCAACCCCGACGGCATGCGCGGGATCGACACCATCGGCTACGAGCTGGCCGAACAAGCGCCCGATCTCAGCCACCTCTACGTGCCCGCCGGAGGGGGCGGGCTCCTGGCCGCGGTGACCCGAGGGCTGCGTGCGCGCGGGATGCGCGCGCGCACCATCGCCTGCCAGCCGTCGGGCTGCGCGCCGATCGTGGCTTTTCTCGACGGAGCCATCGCGACGCCGGCCATCGATCGTTGTGAGAGCGGGATCTCGGCCTTGCAGATCCCCGATCCGCCCGACGGCGACCTGGCCGCCCAGGCGGTGATCAGCACGCAGGGCTGGGGCACGGCGGTCGGCGACGACGCCATTCTGGCTGCTCAGCGCATGCTGGCCGAGGTCGAGGGCCTGTTCGTCGAGCCGGCCGCCGCGGCCACTCTGGCCGGCCTCGTCGCTGACGTCGAGCGAGGACGAGTGGCGCCGGACAGCCGGCCGGTGCTCGTCCTGTCCGGCGCGGGGTGGAAGGACCTCGGCCGGATCGCCGCCGCGACGAGCGACCTCCCGGTCGTCGCGGCCACCGAGGTCGCTCACCACATCGGTACCTGGTTCGACGGGCGGAACGGTCAGTCGAGTTCGTAGGGGTGGTGCTCGAGCAGTTCCGCCGGGATGCCGTGCCGCGGGAAGGGGGTGCGGCGCTGGCCGCGGATGGGCGTGGTGACGACGAAGACGTCGCCGGCGAGGCGGCCCTGGCGGCCGTGCTGAGGGGCCGCCTGCGCCGCCGTCGTGATGTAGAGCTCGTTGCGGTGCGGGCCGCCGAACGCGCAGCTCGAGACGTTGGGGGTGGGGACGGCGACGGCGCCCAGGAGGCGGCCGTCGGGGGCGTAGCGGCGGACCTCGCCGGCGCCCCAGACGGCCAGCCAGAGGCAGCCCTCGCTGTCGACGGTGAGGCCGTCGGGGAGGCCGTCGCCCGACGGGACCTCGATGAACGGCTCGGGGTCAGACGGCACGCCCGCGCAGGCGTCCCAGCGGTACCGGTGGACGGTCTGCGCGATGGTGTCGACGTGGTAGAACCAGCGGCCGTCGGGGCTCCAGTCGAGGCCGTTGGACATGCCGATGCCCTCGAACAACGGCGTGGTGCTGCCGTCGGGGTCGACGCGGTAGAGGGCGCCGGTGAAACGCGGGTCGTGGGCCGCGGTGCCGGCGACGAACCGGCCGTCGGGGGCGCACTTGCCGTCGTTGAACTGGGTGGCGCGGTGCGGCTCGACCGGCTGCCAGAGGACGGGGAGGTCGTTCCAGCCGGCCAGCACCAGGACGCCGCGCCGTCCGGCGAGCAGGAACCCGCCGCCGTCGATGAGCGCCACACTGCCCAGCGGCTCACCGATCTCGCGGTACGCGACGTCGCGGCTGGTGCGGTCCCAGCGCCACAGGTGACCGGCGGGGATGTCGACCCAGTAGAGCGTGCCGGACGTGGGGTCGTAGACGGGGCCCTCGCCGACGTCCGCACGGCAGTGAACCAGCAGGCGCGGCTGAATCGTGTTCACCATCGTCCGTCGGTTCGTCCTCTCGTCACGGTCCCACCGCCCCGGGCCGACCGCCCCTGCGCCGCGGGCGGACGGGGGTCAGCCTCCTGTCGTTCGGTCGGTGCGGTAGGCGCCGGGCTCGCCGGCCAGGTGCGCGGCGACCTCGGCCAGCCGGGCGGCGACCACGGGGACCTCCTCCATGGCGAACCGCACGGAAGGCGCGCTGACGCTCAGCGCCGCGGGCAGCCGGGAGCCGAGGATCGCGACGGCGACGCAGCGTCCGTCGTCCTCGTTCTCGCCGTCGTCGACGGCGTATCCCTGGCGTCGGACTTTGTCGAGCTCGGCGAGGAACCTGTCGATGGACGTGATGGTGTGGCCGGTGCGGGGCTTGAGGTCGACCTGCTCGAGCAGCTCGACGACCTGGCCCGCGGGCAGTTGAGCGGCGATGGCCTTGCCCAGAGCGGTGCAGTAGAGCGGGTCGCGGCTCCCGCGCACGCTCACCATGCGCACCGTGCGTGGGCTCTCGGCGACCTCGACGTAGCGGACCGCGACGCCGTCCAGCACACCCAGGTTGGTGGTCTCGTCGGTCTCGTCGCGCAGCCGCTCCAGCCAGGGGCGGGCGCGGTCCTGCAGGACCTCGAGGTCGCGCGACTGCATGCCGACGAAGCCGAGACCGAGGCGGTAGCGGCCGCTGGCGTCGCGCTCGACGTATCGGTGTTTCTCGAGCGTCCAGAGGTAGCGGAACGCGGTGGCCTTGGCCATGCGGATGGACCGGTGGATCTCGACGAGCGACATGGGCTCGGTCGACTCCTGGAGCACGTTGAGCATGGACACGACCCGTTCGACGGACCGGTTGTTGTATTTGCGGGCTTGTTCGGGTGTCGCAGTGGCCGGGTCGGGCGCATCGTGGATGTCGAGATGCTCGTCGCCGGCCTCTGACGTGGACTCGTGGTCGAGGTCCTCGGGGTTGCGGCCTGCGGGCCGTCTGCGTGGCATGAGGCCGCCTCCGTGGGTTTCTGGATCCGAACCTGCAGTTTCAGACTGAGAATACCGGAATCAAGATCATCTGCCAGGGGCCAATTTCGCGGCGTTCGTCCCTCGCCGGCGCGCCCGATGGTCCATCGCCTCGATCCCGGTCGCAGGCGGATGCTGCGAACTGGCCCCCTTGACGCATGGTTTCTCACGATCGTAGCGTGATTTGCCAAGTGGAGCATCTGTTTCGATAAACAAAACGCGCCTGACCCGGAACCCGTGTCCAGCCCGTTCGGCAGGAGCCCGCCTCATGAGCACAGATGCTCGACCACACGTCCGTTCCCACGAGCTCCACCAGCGGGCCAGCCGCTGCACGCCCGGGGGCGTCCACTCCAACGTACGGCTGCCCGGCCCGCGGATCTTCTTCGAGCGGGCCGACGGCGCCTGGCTGCGAAGCGTCGACGGACACGACTATGTCGACTACCTGCTGGGCCAGGGCCCGAACTTCCTGGGCCACGCGCCCGCCGCGGTCCTCGCGGCGGTCAATGACGCGTGCCAGGACGGGGTGATCTTCGGCGGCCAGCACGAGATCGAGGTGCAGGCGGCCGAGCTGGTCTGCGAGACGCTCGGCTGGCCCGACATGGTGCGCTTCGGCGTCTCCGGCACCGAGGCGGTCCAGGCGGCGTTCCGGCTGGCCCGCGCGGTCACGGGCCGCACGAAGATCATCCGGTTCGAGGGGCACTACCACGGCTGGCTCGACAACGTGCTCATGGCGCCCGACGGCGACGGCTGGGGCACCGCGAGCGCGGGCCAGCTCGCCAGTCACCTCGACGACGTCGTGGTGCTGCCGTGGAACGACGCCGACCGGCTCGCCGACGCGCTGGCCTCCGGTGGCGACCAGGTGGCGGCCGTCATCATGGAACCGGTCATGATCAACGCCGGTGTCATCGAGCCGCTGCCCGGCTACCTCGAGCGCGTGCGCGAGCTGTGCACGCTGCACGGCGTCGTCCTGATCTTCGACGAGGTGCTGTCGGGGTTCCGGCTCGGGCTGGGCGGCGCCGCCGGCCGGTACGGCGTGGCGCCCGACCTCGCGACGTACGCCAAGGCGCTGGCCGCCGGCTGGCCGGTGGCGGCGCTGGCCGGGCGGGCGGACCTGATGGAGCGGTTCGGCACCGGCGAGGTCAACCACTCCGGCACCTTCAACGGCTCCGTCGTGGCGACGGCGGCGGTCAAGGCCAGCCTCGAGCGGCTGCGCGACGACCCGCCGTACGCCGCCATCGAGGAGCACGGCACCGCGCTCATGGCCGGCATCCGCGAGCTCGGCGAGACCCACGGCGTCCCGCTGCGGGCGGCCGGGCTGGCGGCGGCGTTCCACGTCTCGTTCGGCGACGCCGACGTCGTCGACTACCGGTCCCTGCAGCGGCTCGACCTCGCCCGGTACGAGCAGTTCGCCGACAAGCTGATCGACAACGGCGTCTGGGTGGCGCCGCGCGGGGTCTGGTACGTCTCGGCCTGCCACGGGCCGGCCGAGTTGGACGCCGCGCTGACGCGGTTCGGCAAGACCCTGGCGGAGTGGCTGTGACGGCGACCTCTCCCGACACCGCGCCGTTCTCGGCCTACGTCCAGGCCGGTCCGTTCGTCTTCGTGTCCGGCCAGGCGTCGGTCGACGAGGCCGGCCGGCTGGTGCCGGGCACCTTCGAGGAGCAGATGCGCCGCTCGATCGAGAACGTCCGGCGCGTGCTGGCGCTGGCCGGACTGGACCTGCGCCACGTCGTGCGGACCGGGTGCTATGTCCACGACCCCGCCGACGCGCCGGAGTTCAACCGCATCTACCTCGAGTACTTCCCCCCGCCGCGCCCGGCCCGCACGACGCTGACCGGCTGCCTCACCGAGCAGGTCCGGTTCGAGATCGACGTCGTCGCGTTCGCCGGCGACGGGGAGGGCTGACCGGTGCGGCTGGCCCTGCTCGGCCTGTTCCACGAGGCCAACACGTTCTCGCCGCTGCAGGCCGACCGGGCGCTCTTCGCCTCCGGCGGCGTCTTCCGCGGCGGGGGCATCGTCGACGAGTACGCGGGCTCGTCGACGACCATCGGCGGCTACCTCGCCGCGGCCGAGCGGCTCGGTGTCGAGGTCGTCCCGCTGACGTTCGCGTTCGTCAACCCGGTCGGGGCCGTCACCGAGGACGCCTTCGAGTGGCTCGCGGGCGAGATGCTCGACGACTTGCGGCGCGAGGGACCGTGGGACGGCGTGCTGCTCAACCTGCACGGCGCCGCCGTCGCCGCCCATCTCGACGACGCCGACGCGGAGCTGGCCCGGCGGGTGCGCTCGGTCGTCGGCCCCGACGTGCCGGTCGGGGCGGTGCTCGACCTGCACGGCAACGCCTCGCCGGCGCTGGTCGACGCGCTCACCGTCACGCTCGCCTACCAGACGAACCCGCACGTCGACGCGGCCGTGCAGGGAGCGCGTTGCACCGAGCTGGTGGTCCGGGCGGCGCGCCGAGAGATCGCGCCGGTCCAGGTGCTGGTGCCGCTGCCGCTGGTCGTGAACATCGCCCGCCAGGACACCGGCGAGGAGCCCATGGCCTCGCTCGTCGCCGCCGCGGAGCGGATCTCCGCGCGGCCCGGCATGCTCTGGGCCGGCGTGGTCGAGGGCTTCCCGTACGCCGACGTGCCGCACCTCGGGATGTCCTGCCTGACGCTGCACGACGGCGACCGCCTGGCGGCCGAGTGGGCGGCCTGGGAGCTCGCCGAAGCGGTGTGGAACCGTCGTGACGACCTGCAGGCCACCGGACTCACCGTCGATGAGGCCCTCGACCTGGCCGAGCGCGAGCCGAGCGGGCCTGTCGTCCTGCTCGACGTCGGCGACAACGTCGGCGCGGGCGCCCCCGGAGACTCCACCGTGATCCTCGAGGCCGCGGTACGCCGCGGCCAGCGCTCGCTGGTCCAGACGCTCTGGGATCCCGTCGCCGCCGCGACCTGTGTCGCCGCCGGCGTGGGCGCCGAGCTGAGCCTCAGTGTCGGCGCGCGGCACGGCCACTCCGCCGGCGCGCCGGTCCCGGTGAAGGGCCGGGTCCGGGTCATCTCCGACGGACGGTTCGAGGAGCCGGCGCCGACGCACGGCGGGTTCCGCTGGTTCGACATGGGCCCGACCGCCGTCCTCGAGACCGCCGACGGGCCCACTCTCGTCCTGATGTCGCGGCAGACCATGAACACCAGCCGGCGCCAGCTCACGTCCCTGGGCCTCGACCCGAGGTCGTTCCGGGTGGTCGTCGCCAAGGGCGTCAACGCCCCGCGGGCCGCCTATGCGCCCGTCGCCAGCCGGCTGGTCGTCGTCGACACCGACGGCATCACGGCCATGGGCCTGGAACGCTTCGAGTACCGGCGCCGGCGCCGCCCGCTCTACCCGTTCGAGCCAGCGCGGTTCCCCGTCCGGCCGGCGGAGGAGCCGAGCCGATGACGACGGCGGCGTTCGACCATCTCACGCTGGGCGCCGTTCTGGCGCACCGGGCCGCGGCCGACGGCGACCGGCCGTTCCTCGCCTACGCCGATCCGCTCGAGCCCGCGGCCGCCCGGACCTGGACCTACTCGGACTGCGCCGCCGGCGTGGCCGAGCTCGCGGCGCTCCTGGGCGAGCTCGGCGTCGGCCCCGGCGATCGCGTCGTGCTGCACCTCGAGAACGCGCCGGCGTTCGTCGTCGCGCTGCTGGCGATCACGGGGCTGGGGGCGGTCGCCGTCCCCACGGTGGCCCAGTACACCGCCGACGAGCTCGGCTACGTCGTCGAGCACAGCGAGTGCGCCGCCGTCGTCACGAATTTGCGGCACCAGGGCCTGGCCGAACGGGTGGCCGCCGGCGCGTCGGTCCCGCCGCCGGTCGTGTGCGGCACGACGGTGACCAACGGCCGACGCCGGGCTCGCACGACGACGACGCCGCTGCCGGACGATCCCGCCGGCCCGCCGGGGCGGCGCACCGCGCTGATCATGTACACGTCGGGCACCACGGGCCGGCCCAAGGGGGTCATGCTCTCGCACGCGGCGCTGCTGGCGGCCGGCGCGACGACCCGCGACCAGACCGCGCTGACACCGTCGGACCGCTCCTATTGCGTGCTGCCGCTGTTCCACGTCAACGCGATGTGCTTCCAGCTGATGCCGGCCCTGCTCACGGGCTCGCAGCTGGTGGTCGGGCCGGTGTTCAGCGCCCGCGCCTACTGGTCGGTGGTGGCGGAGCACGCGGTCACCGTAGGCAATCTCACGGCCGGGCCGCTGCGGATCCTGCTCGCCGCGCCCCCGGGACCGGGCGAGAGGGAGGCGGCGGCGTCGATGCGGCTGATGATGTACGCGCTGCCGCTCGACGGCGACGAGATCCGCGCCGTCGAGACTCGGTTCGGCGTGGCGGTGTCCATGGGCTGGGGGCTGACGGAGTCCGCCGCGTGCGGCACGCGCACCCCCGTCCACCTGGACCCGCGGCACGACTGGCAGTCGATCGGAACGGTGAGCCCCGGCTGGGACCTGCGGGTCGTGGGCGACGACGGGGCCGAGGTCGCGCCAGGCGGCGTCGGCGAGCTGCTGATCCGCGGCCCGTCGACCATGGCCGGCTACTTCAAGGACCCGGCGGCGACGGCCGAGGTGCTCGACGGCGGCGGCTGGCTGCGCACGGGCGACCTCGGCCGGGTCGACGACGGCTACGTGTTCTTCCACGACCGGCGCAAGGACGTCATCAAGGTCAAGGGCGAGAACGTCGGCGCCGGCGAGGTCGAACGGGTGCTGCTGGAGCATCCGCTGGTCGAGGAGTGTGCGGCGGTCGGCGTCCCCGACCCCATCCTCGGCGAGCGGCTGCTGGCCTTCGTCGTGCTGTCCGCCGGTGCCGCCGTCGACGACGACGCGCTGCGCGACCACTGCGCCGAGCGGCTGGCGTCGTTCAAGGTGCCGTCGCGGGTCGTGCCGGTGCCGGAGTTCCCGCGCACGTCCATCGGAAAGGTCCGCAAGGCCGGGCTGCGCGACCTCGCCCGGGCGCTCGCGTGAGCGCCGAGCTCCTCGAGCTGTACCGGCGCATGCGCCGCATCCGGCGGTTCGAGGAACGGGCCGGGCAGCTCTATCGCGACACCGAGGTGCCGGGGTTCCTGCACCTGTCCATCGGGCAGGAGGCCACCGCCGTCGGCGCCTGCTGGCCCCTGCGCGCCACCGACGCGATCACCTCGACGCACCGCGGGCACGGGCACTGCCTGGCCAAGGGGATGCCCCCGGCGCCGATGTTCGCCGAGCTCATGGGGCGCGACGCCGGCACCTGCCACGGGCGCGGCGGGTCCATGCACATCGCCGACCCCGCGCTCGGCGTCTACGGTGCCAACGGCATCGTCGGCGCCGGACTGCCGATCGCCGGGGGCGTGGCCACGGCGTTCCGCCTCACCGGGAACGACGGCGTGGTCGTGGCGTTCTTCGGCGACGGCGCCGTGGCGCAGGGGATGTTCCACGAGGCCGTCAACCTGGCCGCCGTCTGGGACCTGCCGGTGATCTTCTGCTGCGAGAACAACCACTATGCCGAGTTCTCGCGGGCCGCCGACCAGCACCGGGCCGGACTGGCCGACCGGGCGGGCGGCTACGGCATCGAGTACGCGCATGTCGACGGCAACGACGTCGTCGCCGTCGCCGAGGTCATGGCGAAACTGGTGGAGGGGCGCCGGCGGGGCGGCGGCCCCGTGCTGCTCGAGGCCGACACCTATCGCTGGCAGGGCCACTACGAGGGCGACCCGCAGCGCTATCGCGACGCCGGCGAGGTGGACGAGTGGCGCCGGCGCGACCCGCTCACCGTCGCCCGCGACCGGCTGCTCGCGCTCGGCGTCGGGTCCGCAGCCGTCGCCGTCGTCGACACCGAGGTCGACGCCGAGATCGAGGAGGCCATCGAGTTCGCCCGGGCGGCGCCGGAGCCGTCACCGTCGTCGCTGGGGGAGTATGTCGTGGCGCCGTCGGTCGCGGCGGTGTCCGAGACCGTTCCGGTCGCTGAGGCGGGGACGGGGGCGGGGGGCGAGCGGTACCGGGTGATGGACGCCGTCCGCGACGCCCTGGACCGCGAGCTGGCCGAGGACCCGGACGTCTTCGTCGCCGGCATCGACGTGGGCGCCGGCGGCAACGTCTTCGGGCTGACCCGCGGGCTGGCCGAGACGTACCCGGAGCGGGTGCGCGACACCCCGATCAGTGAGACGGCGATCGCCGGGCTCGCCGTCGGAGCCGCGATGGCCGGGCTGCGGCCGGTCGTCGAGATCATGTACATGGACTTCCTGGGCGTCTGCTTCGACCAGCTGCTCAACCAGGCGGCGAAACTGCGGTACATGACCGGCGGGCGAGCCCCGATGTCGCTCGTGCTGCGCACCCAGTTCGGCGCCGGGCGGTCCTCGGGCAGCCAGCACTCGCAGAGCCTCGAGGCGCTGCTCGCGCACATCCCCGGGCTCACCGTCGTCATGCCCTCGACGCCGGCCGACACCTACGGACTGCTCCGCGCCGCGATCCGCGACCCGAATCCGGTCGTGTTCGTGGAGCACCGGCACCTGTACGGGTTCCGCGGAGTGAAACCACCGCCGACTCATCTGGTGCCGCTCGGGCGCGCGGTCGTGCGGCGGCCGGGGACCGACGTCACGGTGGTGTCGTGGTCGCGGATGGTGCACGAGGCGCTGGCCGCCGCTGACGCCGTCGCCGCCGAGGGGATCTCGGTCGAGGTGGTGGACCTGCGGACCATCGTGCCGCTGGACCGCGCGACGGTGCTCGAGTCTCTGGCCCGTACGAATCGCCTGGTCATCGCCCATGAGGCGGTCCGCGACTTCGGGGTGGGGGCCGAGCTCGCCGCCCTCGCCGTCGACGAGGGGTTCTGGCACCTCGACGCCCCCGTCGTCCGTGTCGCCCCGCCGCCCACGCCGGTGCCGTACGCGCCGGCGCTCGAGCGGGCCTGGCTGCCCGGCGCCGAGGCCATCGCCGACGCCGTCCGCCGCCTCGTCCGCACCTGACGTCTCACCGTCCACGCCCGCAGGCGCAGCCCGCCCGGCTGCGCCCGCGGGCACTTGACGTGCCACGCGCCGTGCCGTATTAAAACTGTTGTATCAGTGAACGAAACACCCGAGCGTCGGTCCATCGGCTCCGATCGACCGCGGAATGGAGGGCCGACCCGTGTCCGTGGGCTTCCGATCGTTCCTCCACACGTTCTCCGGACCGGTCGTCGAGACCGTCGTCGACCACGTCGGCCGGTGGTCGGCAGCGAAGGAGATCGACGTCGACGCGGGGCGGCCGGGACGGTCCGAGCTCGACGCCGACGACGTCGTCACCGTGCTGGTGGCCGACGACGACACCGGCCGCCGGCTGTACCGCTGGCGCCGGCTGCACCCGCTCGCGCGCGGGGCCGAGGAGATCTGGCGCACCACCATCACCGCCGTCGAGGCGGGCGAGTCCGGCCCGGGGTGGATGTGGGTCGAGATCGAGGTGGCCGACGAGCCCGGCGACCGCGCGCCGAGGGTGCCGTTCATGTCGGTGCCGGCGGTCCTGCGCGGGCTGCTGCCCGACCTCGACTGCGCCGACGGCCTGGTGCCGGTGAGCACGGAGCCGCGCTGGGCCGGCAGTGCCGACCTTCCCGACCTGATGGACTACCTCGCCGACGAGTCCCGGCTCGGCCCGGTGTACGTGGCGCGGCAGGGCGCGCGCGACTCCGCCGAGTTCCAGACCTGGGCCACCAACGTCGCCTGGGAGGTCGTCAGCCTCGGGCACATGTTCCTGCTCCCGTCCGGCGTGGAGGACGAGTTCAACGACATGGTCGGCCCGAACCACGCGATCCCCGACGCCGCCATCCGCACGTACCTACCCGGCGTGCGCCTCGACGACCCGTTCGACCCGCGCCGGCACCAGATCCTCGGCAGCGTGCGCATCGACCGCACGGGCCCGCGGCGGCTGTCGTACATCCTCGGCCTGTCGCAGCGTGACCGGACGCTCAGCACCCCGCTGCCCGACGAGGTCGGGCTCGTCGACTCGGCACTGACCCTGCTCGAGAGCCGCATCGCCGACGACGCCGTCGTGGCCAGGCTGCCGGTGGTGACGGCGCCGACGGGGGCCGGCGGCGTGGGCGCCGCCACCCGCCGGCCCGTCGCCGACGGCGTGACGCACCAGTCGGCCAGTGGGCCGGCCGCCGGGCCGGACGGCGCGCCGGTCCAGGTGCTGACCCGGCGCGGCCAGCACCGCCGGCTCGTCGAGCTGCTGTCCGAGAACGACCGGCTCCGCGCCGAGAACGACGAGCTGCGCGGCGTGCTGAACGGTCAGGGCCACACCGGCGCCGCCGTCGTCGCGGCTCTGGACGCCCTCGAGCAGCAGGTGCGGTCGTTGCGGCAGCGGCTGGGCGTCGACGCGGCGGACTGGCGGCGGCTCAGCGCGTCGTAGTCCGCGGCCCGGGCGGCGATGAGATGTCGCAGCCGGAATTCGGCTGTCGAGCCGTCATTTCGGCGAGTCTTGTGGCAGACTTCGAGTCGACAGACAATGAGTAGCATTTTCCATGAGTTCGCACGATGCACCACTGGTGGCATCCGGTATTCGGCCCGGTTCGGCCGGCTGCGTCATGAGCAGTCGGGTTGCACATAGTCAGCGCCGTAGGACAATGGCTGATCAGGAGTTGGAGCTCGCCCGCCCATCTCGAACGAGGTGGTCCAGGTGTTCGACGCCGCTCGTGACCGCCCTGTCGGCTGTGACCCCGGGCCAGCCGGACAACCCGCCCTGCGAACCATGTCGTGCGAGCGAGGTGACCGGAATGGCTGACCTTCCCGCGAACCCGATGTCGATCGAACTGAGCGTGACCCACAGGATGCTGTGGTGGCAGACGGTCGACGAAGATGACCTCCCCGAACACTGGCACGTTTCCGCGGACGTGTGGAACCTCGACCTCTGCCGCCCCGAGCACCGTCACGTGGGCGACTTCTCCCTCGCGGTCGCCGACCTCAACGGCGACCGCAACCTCCTCGACAGCGTCGAGCTCGGCGAGTGGGCCCTCGAGTTCATCGCCGAGACCGTCCTCGACCTCGCCGAGGGGACCCTGGTCGCCGAGCTGGACGACCAGATCAGTGACGGCCTGCCGCGCATGGTGATCCTGCGCCGGTTCGAGCTCGCGCCCGCGTGGCGCGGTTTCGGCCTGGCCGGACCGCTCATCGCGGCCAGCCTCGAACGGTTCGCCGCCACCGCACGGCTGGCGGTCTGCCGCATCTCGCCGGCCGACTTCTTCGGGGTCGCGGGCGACCGCGTGTCCGCCGAGCTCACCTGCCTGCGGCTCGGCGCGCTGCTCGAGCGCATCGGCTTCTACCTGTGGCGCGGGGTGTACGTGGTCGACCTCCGCAACACGGCGCTCACCGACGCCAGCCTCGAACCCCTCGAGCGCTGGGGCCCCTACAGCGACCTGGACCAGTGAGGGGCGGGCCCACGACCGTGCTCAGCGCCCCACCGGCCAACCCGATGTCCGTCGAGCTGACCGTGCTGCAACGCCGTGCCTGGTGGCAACCCGACGACGAGCTCCGGCCCGAGGCGTGGGAGGTCACCGCCGCCGTCTCCGAGCTCGGCCTGTGCGCCCCCGAGGTGCGCCACGTCGCCGACCTGTCCGTCACCGTCGCCGACCTTCGGCGCGGCCGGGTGGCCCTCGACGCCGTCGTGCTGGGGGAGTGGGCGCCCGGTTTCCTCGCCCATGTGGTCGACGACGACGGCGGACGCCTGCTGCCCGAGCTCGAGGCCTGGGTCGGCGACGGACCGCCGCGGGTGGTGGTCGTGCGCCGCTACGAGCTCGCCGCCGCCTGGCGCGGGCACGGGCTCGGCCCCGTCCTGCTGGCCGGTGCGCTCGGCGCCTTCCTGCCGCTGGCCCGGCTCGCCGCGTTCCGGGTGGCGCGGGCGGCGCCCGCCGTGCCCGGCCGGCCGCACACCACCGGACTCGGCCGGGCCGCCCGCGAACGCGTGGCCGAGCGGCGGAGGGCGCGGCGGACCGCGGTGCTCGAGGAGCTCGGGTTCCGGCTCTGGGACGGCGTGCACGTGGCCGACCTGCGCAGCCCCGCGCTCGCCGACACCCGTCAGGGCGCCCTCGAGCGCTGGGAGCGCCTCGATTGGCACTGACCGCAGGCTGACCCCGTCGTCAGATGGTGGCGAGGGCGTCGACGCCGGTGAGGATGGCCGAGAGCGACCACAGCCGGGCCGCCTGCTCGGGGTCGACGGCGTAGTCCTTCACCCCGCTGGCGGTGGCGCCCTCACCGGCGGCCGGACCGGCGACGTCGCAGTCCTCGAGGTAGAGGCCGCCCAGGCCGTCGAGCTGGGGCGACGTCGCCGCGAGGACCTGCGTCGCCGCGCCCTGCTCCGGCGTCTTGAAGCCCTGCCCGAGCGGGTTGCCGGCCTCGTCGATCCAGCCGTAGCCGACCATCTCCTCCCTCGGCAGGTGGCGCTGCAACGGCGTCAGGATGCCGCCCGGGTGCAGCGCGAACGCCCGCACCCCGGCGTCCTTGCCGAGGGTGTCGAGGTGGACGGCGAACAGCACGTTCGCGGTCTTGGCCTGCCCGTACGCGAGCCACTTGTCGTACCGGGTCTCGAACTGCACGTCGTCCCAGCGGATCGGCGAGCGGTGGTGGCCGCGGGACGAGACCGACACGACCCGGGCGCCGCCGCCGGCGGACAGGGCCGGCCAGAGCCGGTTGACCAGCGCGAAGTGCCCGAGGTGGTTGGTGGCGAACTGCGCCTCCCAGCCCGGCCCGACGCGCGTCTCGGGGCAGGCCATGATTCCCGCGCTGTCGATGACGGTGTCGAGGCCGCGGCCAGACGCGAGGAACCGCTCGGCGAACCCGCGGACGCTCTCGAGATCGCCCAGGTCGAGCTCGTCGACCTCGACGGAGCCGGTGCCTGAGCCGCCGAGGCCGGCCAGGGCCTCGCGGGCGTGGTCCGGTCGCCGCGCCGGCACGACGACGTGCGCGCCGGCCGCGGCGAGCGCGCGGGTGGTCTCGAGGCCGAGGCCCGAGTAGCCGCCGGTGACGATCGCGACGCGCCCGGACAGGTCGAGCCCGGCCAGGACCTCGGTGGCGGTCGTGTGGGCGCCGAACCCGGTGCCGATCGGGTGTTGTTGCTCGATGGTCATGCTTCGACGCTACGAATTCGAGTGCGCTCGAAGTCAAGCCGCACGGAGCACGCCCTAATGGGGATCGACCGGCGTTTCTGCGTTGGCTGTTGTGCGTCGATGGGAAGGCTGGTCGTCGAGCCGCCGGCCGGTGAGCACTGCCACGCCTCGGAGATGGTTGATTCCTAGGGCTAGATCGTGCCCCGGCCGGTCGGTGAGGGCTGTCGTAGCGCTGATGGGGTGTCGTGCCGTGCGAGCACTGATCCATTAGGTCGCCGCCGAGGCCCTCGTGGCTCCGACCTGTGTCACGACATCGAGAGGGCTGAGGCGATGTGATGATCTTCGTGGGTGATGACTGGGCCGAGGACCACCACGACGTGCATGTCATGGACGAGGGCGGGACCCGGTTGGCGTCGCGGCGGCTTCCCGAGGGGCTGGCGGGCATCGGCGGGCTGCACGAGCTGATCGCCGGGTATGCCGACGAGCCGGGCGACGTGGTGATCGGGATCGAGATCGACCGGGGCCTGTGGGTCGACGCGCTGACCGCGGCCGGCTACCAGGTGTATGCGATCAACCCGCTGGCGGTGACCCGTTACCGCGACCGCCACCATGTGTCCGGTGCCAAGTCCGATGCCGGGGATGCCAAGCTTCTGGCCGATCTGGTCCGCACCGATCGGCACAACCACCGCCCGGTCGCCGGCGACACTGGCCAGGCCGAGGCGATCAAGGTGCTCGCCCGCACCCACCAGAGCCTGATCTGGGCGCGGAACAAGCACACCAACGCGCTGCGCTCGGCGTTGCGGGAGTACTACCCGGCCGCCCTGCAGGCCTTCGACGACCTGCATGATCGTGACGCGTTGGCGGTGCTGGGCCGTGCCCCGGCTCCAGCCGACGGCGCCCGGCTGACGATCGGTGCGATCCGTTCCGCGCTCAAGCACGCCGGGCGGCGCCGCAACCTGGACCAGCGGGCGGCGCAGATCCAGGCCGCGCTACGCACCGAACAGCTCACCGCGCCCGGCCCGGTGACGGCCGCGTTCGCTGCGACCACCCGCGCCACGGCCGGCATCATCGTGGAGTTGAACCGGCAGATCAGCGAGCTGGAAACCCAGCTCAACGACCATTTTGAGCAACACCCGGACGCCGACATCTACCTCTCCCTGCCAGGACTCGGTGATGTGCTCGGCGCCCGGGTGCTCGGTGAGTTCGGGGACGACCCCGACCGCTACACCACCGCCAAGTCTCGCAAGAACTACGCCGGCACGTCACCGTTGACCATCGCCTCGGGCAAGAAACGTGCCGTGCTCGCCCGCCACGTTCGTAACCGCCGCCTCTACGACGCGATCGACCAGTGGGCATTCTGCTCACTCAGCGCCAGCCCCGGATGCCGAGCGTTCTACGACCAGCACCGCGCCGCCGGGGACCTGCACCACCAGGCACTACGCGCCCTGGGCAACCGACTCGTCGGCATCCTGCACGGCTGCCTACGCCACCACACCCACTACAACGAACACACCGCCTGGGCCCACCGGGGCCAAGATCAACCAGAGGCCGCTTGACAAGTTACGCCCCTGGGATGTCTAGTCCGACAGGAGGTCCCGCGGGTCGGTGTCCAGGGCGGCAGCCAGGAGGTAGAGGTTGTCCAGCGTGAGGTTGCGGGCGCCGCGCTCGACGCCGCCGGAGAACTTGCCGCGATAGCCCATGCGCGCGTCCAGCTGCCGCTGGGTGAGTCCGAGCGCCGCGCGGCGGGCGCGCGCCGTCTCGCCGAAGGCCATGAGGAAGTCGGCCTTGCCGGCCTTGACGTCGTCGTGTGCGGGCATCCCCTCACCGTCGGGGCATGATGATCGTTCGTCGACAGACTATGGAGAGCACAGTCAGAGCAGATCGCGGGCGGTCACACCCAGGGCCTTGGCGAGGCGGTGGATGTTGAGCAGCGCGACGTTGCGTTCGCCCCGCTCGATCGACCCGACGTACGTGCGGTGGAGGTTCGCGCGGTCGGCGAGGTCCTCCTGGCTCAGCCCCAGCTCGCGGCGGAGCTCTCGGACGCGAGTGCCGAACGCGCTCAGGGCGCGGCGCTCGTCGTCGAGGGGCTGTGGCACCCGTCTACGCTGCGGGTCGCCCCGCTTCAAGATCTACAGACTATGAGTAGCATGAGGCGGTTCAGCGGATCGGGTCGCGCCGGTTATTCCGGCACTCCGGGCAGAACGGGCGGCGGGTGGGCGGGCAGAAGATCACGCGCGGGCCGCCCCAGCGCCTCCGCCAGCAGGTGCACGACGAAGATGGACGGCGTGCGTTCGGCGCGTTCGAGCATGCCGACGTAGGAGCGGTCCAGGCCGGCGGCGATCGCCAGTGCCTCCTGGCTCAGCTCGGGCTCGGCGGCGTCACGCAGCTCCTGCAGGCGCGCGGCGAACGCCTCGCGCAGCCCACGGGCATACTCCTCGGTCGTCGACACTCGTCCACGGTCGAGGGCTGGGCACTATGGGTCGACAGACTATGGATGGCATTCCACGCTGTCAGTGCCGGGTGGCAAGGTGGGATCCATGATCACTCGCGCGCAGGTGCTCGCCTACCGGGCGGCGGCCGCCGGCCTCTCCGGGCCCGGCGCCGGTGCCGAGGCGATCCTGGCGGTGGGCGTCCAGGACCACCCGGCCGGGGCGACGGCGCGGCTGGCGGTGGCACTGCGCGGGGGAGGGGGCGACGGCGTCCTCGTCCATTCCGTGCGGGCCGCCCTGCACCTGCACCGCGCCGACGACCTCGCCCTGCTGGCCGCGGCGCTGCGCATCGACGACGGCGCTCAGCTCGCCCCGCAGGCCATCGGCCCGTCCGGTGCCCAGGTCGGCGCCGGCTTCGGCGCGGCCGTCGACGAGGTCGCCGGGGTCATGCGCGAGGTCATGGCCGACGGCGACGCGCGCACCAAGGGCGAGCTGTCCGGGGCGGTCTCGCCGCGGGTCGCGCCGGCCCTCGCGCCGTGGTGCGCGGGCTGCGGCGTCCACCACGTCCAGGACGCGCTGTTCCGGTACGCGACGCTGCAGGCGCGGCTCGTCGCCGAGGTCGAGTCGGCCCGGGTGTTCCGGTTCCGCCGGGCGCCCGCGGACGGAGAGCACGCGGTCGACGCCGCGGGCGCGCGGGCCGAGCTGGTCCGCCGCTACGTCCACGTCGCCGGCCCGGTGCGCCCGGCCCACCTGGCCAGCTGGCTGTCGCTCACCCCGGCGGCGGCCAGGGACTGGTGGGCGCTCGTCGAGTCCGAGCTGTCCGAGGTCGACGCCGGCGGCCGGGCGGGCGCCGTCCTCACCGCCGACCTCGCCGCCCTCGACGACCCGCCGGCGCCCGGCGAGCTGCGGCTGCTCGGCCCCTACGACCCGCTCACCGAGCTGGCCGACCGCGAGCTCGTCCTGCCCGACGCCGCCCGGCGCAAGCAGCTCTGGGCGGCGGCGGCCAACCCCGGCATCGTGCTGCACGACGGCGAGATCGCGGCGACCTGGCGGCGGCGCACCAGCGGCAACCGGCTCACGCTGACGGCGACCCCGTTCGTCGCGCTCCCGCCCGGCTGGGCCGGCCACCCGGCGATCCAGTCCGATGCCGACGTGGTCAGGACCCTCGCCGGAGCCCGGGAGGTGCGCATCGAGACCGCAGGCTGACGCCGTCGCGACCGCAGGCTGACGCCGTCGCGACCGGCGGCCGGCGCCGTCGTCACTCCACAGCGCGAAGACACGCCGAGTCCGTCCGCCCCCCGGTACATGGCGGCCGGGCAACTCGTCGTGCACAATGGGACACGTCGCAGGTTCACCTGGACGGGAACGAGGTCGCAGGGGAAGGCGTCCCTCGAACCGCAGGAGGATCCGGTGACGACTCGTGGCGTCCTGTACGTCCACGCCGCAACGTCGGCGTTGTGCCCGCACATCGAGTGGGCCGCGGCCGGCGCTCTTGGCGTGCGCGTGAAGCTCGAATGGAGCCCACAGCCCGCCTCACCCGGCATGTACCGCGCCGAGCTGTCCTGGCAGGGTGCCTCGGGCACCGGCGCCAAGATCGCCTCGGCGCTGCGCGGCTGGATGCACCTGCGGTTCGAGGTGACCGAGGAGCCCAGTCCCGGCTGCGAGGGCGCGCGCTACTCGTACACGCCGACGCTCGGCGTCTTCCACGCCGTCACCGGTGTGCACGGCGACATCATGATCCCCGAGGACCGCATCAAGGCCGCCGTCGTCAAGGCGTCCCTGGGCGAGGCGGACCTCGAGGAGGAGATGCGCCGGCTGCTCGGAGCGCCCTGGGACGAGGAGCTCGAGCCGTTCCGGTACGCGGGCGACGGAGCCCCCGTCCGGTGGCTTCACCAGGTCGTCTGAGCAGCTCGGAGGCGCCGTCTCACGCGTCTCGAAATTCGTCCGCGACAGGGGCTTCACAAGCGGCGAAGACCTCGGTATGGTCACGGACAAGTAACACACCTCAAGACGTGGCCGCTCCGGCATCGGTGGTTGTCCCCGGCCCGGTGACCGGGAAATACAGCGGCCTCACCACGTAGTAGCGCCCCGGACCTCAGGGTCCGGGGCGCTCCGTGTGTCGGGCCTCGAGGGCCGGTCGGGCGAGGCGCCGGTCGACGCCGCGCGACGCGAGTTCACCGAGGAGCTCGGCCTCCCCGTGCCCGACGGCGACCTGGTGGAGCTGGGCACGGTGAAGCAGTCCGGCGGCAAGACGGTGACGGCGTGGGCCCTGCGCGGCGACCTCGACCCGGACGCCGTCGTGCCCGGGACCTTCGAGCTGGAGTGGCCGCCGCGCTCGGGCCGGATGCAGGAGTTCCCGGAGGTGGACCGGGGTCGAGTGGTTCTCGCTCGATGTCGCGCGCGAGAAGATCGTCAAAGCGCAGGCCGCCTTCCTCGACCGGCTGGCGGTGACTCGACGCTCGGCCGATGAGTGAGCGCCTACTGGCGCCATAGCCCCTGCAAACGCTCACACCATCCCTCGACCACGCACCTGGGTGAGGGAAGAGTGTCGCCAGGGCGACACCGATCCCTCACCCATCGCGCGAACAGATCAGCCCGAGCGGCGGGCGGCGGCCGCGACCAGGCGGCCCTCGAAGGAGGGCCGGCCGTGCGGCCCGGCGAACCGGGCCGCACCAAGGCGTTCTACAGCGGGATGTTGCCGTGCGAGCCGCGCTGCCCGGCGGGTGCGGCGGCGATGGCCGCGGCCAGTGCCGACCGGGTGACGGCGGGCTCGATGACCTCGTCGATGACGCCGATCTCGATGGCGCGATCGAGGCTGCCGGTGATGCGCTGGTGCTCCTCGGCGAGCTCGGCCTCGACCTGCGGGCGGACCTCGGGGGCCACCTCGGCCAGCTTGCGCCGGTGCAGGATGCGGACGGCGGCCACGGCGCCCATGACGGCGACCTCGGCGGTCGGCCAGGCGAACACCCGGGTGGCGCCCAGAGCACGCGAGTTCATCGCGATGTAGGCGCCGCCGTAGACCTTGCGGGTCACCAGCGTCACCCGCGGGACGGTCGCCTCGGCGAACGCGTGCAGCAGTTTCGCGCCGCGGCGGACGACGCCGTCCCACTCCTGGCCGACACCGGGCAGGTAGCCGGGGACGTCGACGATGACCAACAGCGGAACGCCGAACGCGTCGCACATGCGCACGAACCGGGCCGCCTTCTCGGCCGACGCGGAGTCGAGGCAGCCGCCGAGGCGCAGCGGGTTGTTCGCGATGACGCCGACGGTGCGTCCGCCGAACCGGCCCAGCGTGGTCGTGATGTTCGGCGCCCAGCGCGGGTGCAGCTCGAGCCCGGTGTCCTCGTCGAGCAGGTCGGCGACGATCGGGTGGACGTCGTAGGCGCGCTTCGCCGACTCAGGGAAGTGGACACCGAGGTCACGATCCGAGACGGCGTCGACGTCGAGCGAGCCCTGCGCGCCCAGCAGCGACCCCAGGTGCCGCGCGTGGTCCAGCGCCTCGCGCTCGGTGCTGGCGACGACGTGGACGACGCCGGAGCGCCGGCCGTGCGGCTCGGGGCCGCCGAGGCGCAGCATGTCGACGTCCTCGCCGGTGACCGAGCGGACGACCTCGGGGCCGGTCACGAAGACGCGGCCCTCGGGTCCCATGATGACGATGTCGGTGAGCGCCGGGCCGTACGCGCCGCCGCCGGCGGCCGGGCCGAGCACCACGGACAGCTGCGGGATCTTGCCCGACGCGCGGGTCATGATCGCGAAGATCTCGCCGACGGCGTGCAGCGAGAGCACGCCCTCGGGCAGCCTCGCGCCGCCGGAGTGCCACAGGCCGATGATCGGGACACCGTCGGCCAGCGCCCGCTCGTACGCCTCGACGACCACGCGGCAGCCGTCGGCGCCCATGGCACCGCCCATGACGGTGGCGTCGGAGCAGAACGCGACGGCGGGCGTCCCGTGCACGGTTCCGACGGCGGCGAGCATGCCGCTGAGGTCGTCGGGGCTGATCAGCTCGAGCGAGCCCTCGTCGAAGTGGGCGGTGAGCCGGTGCTTCGGGTTGCGCGGGTCCTCGTCACGCGGCGGCTTCGCCGGCTTGCCCGGCGCGGCCGCTTTCTCCGATGCCGGGCGATCTGCCAGAGCGGTCATCAGGGCCTCCTGAAGGCGAGGACGACGTTGTGCCCGCCGAACCCGAACGAGTCGTTCAGGGCGGCCAGCGGACCGTCGTCGAGTTTCCGCGGGGTGGTGCGGACGATGTCGAGGTTGACGTCGTCGTCGACGTCGTCGACGTTCGCCGTGGGTGGTACCAGGCCGTGGTGCAGGGTGAGCACCGTGGCCAGCGACTCGACGGCGCCGGCGCCGCCGAGCAGGTGCCCGATCATGGACTTCGGTGCGGTGACCGGGATGGACGTGATCCGGTCGCCGAAGACGGTGTTGAGGGCCAGCGACTCCGCGACGTCGCCCGCCGGGGTCGAGGTGGCGTGGCAGTTGACGTGGGCGATGTCCTCGGGGGTCAGGCCCGCGTCGGTCAGCGCCTTGCGGATGGCCGTGATGACGCCGCGGCCGGACGGCTCCGGCTGGGCGATGTGGTGGGCGTCGGCGCTCATGCCGGCCCCCGCCACTTCGGCGTAGATCGTCGCGCCGCGCGCCTCGGCGTGCTCGGCGGACTCCAGCACCATGAGCGCGCCGCCCTCGCCGAGCACGAAGCCGTCGCGGTTCTTGTCGAACGGCCGGCTCACGGCGGTGGGGTCGTCGTCGCGCTTGGACAGCGCCATCATGTTCGCGAACGCCGCGATGGGCAGCGGCGAGATGACCGCCTCGGTCCCGCCGGCCACGACGACGTCGGCCCGGCCGAGCCGGATCATGTCGAGGGCGTAGGCGATGGCCTCGGCGCCGGACGAGCACGCGCTGACCGGGGTGTGCGCGCCGGCCTGCGCCTGCAGGTCGATGCTCACGTTGGCCGACGGGCTGTTCGGCATCAGCATGGGGATGGCCAGCGGCGACACCCGGCGCGGGCCTGCGTCGCGGAGCTGGTCGTAGTTCGAGAGCAGCGTGGTGAGCCCGCCGATGCCGGAGGCGCACACGACGCCGACGCGCTCGGGGTCCAGCCCCGCCGCGCTCGACTTGCCTTCGAAGCCCGCGTCGGCCCACGCCTCGCGGGCGCAGATCAGCGCGAACTGGGCCGAGCGGTCCAGCCGCCGGGCCTCGACGCGGGGGAGGACCTCGGAGGGGTCGACGGCCGCCGGTGCGCCGATCTGCACCGGCAGCTCGGCGACCCACTCCTGGGTCAGCTTGCGCACGCCGGACCGGCCGGCGAGCAGGGACTCCCAGGTCGACGCCACGTCGCCCCCGACGGGCGTGGTGGCGCCGAGCCCGGTGACGACGACTCGTGCCTGGGAACGTGCCATGAGATCAGGACCCTGCCTTCTCGATGAAGGTGACGGCGTCGCCGACGGTGGCCAGGTTCTTGACCTCCTCGTCGGGGATCTTCACGCCGAACTTCTCCTCGGCGGCGACGACCACCTCGACCATCGACAGGGAGTCGATGTCGAGGTCGTCGGTGAAGGACTTGCCGAGCTGGACGTCCTCGGCGGGAACGCCGGTGATCTCATTGACGATCTCGGCAAGACCCTCGCGGATCTCCTCGGTGCTGGCCATGTCTGTCGTTCTCCTCGTTGGGTTGTGATGATGCGCGTGACCGATCGTGGTCGGTGACGATCGTAGGTGCCCACACGTCGTCGGATGGGCACGTGGCGCTACGTCAGGGGATCCGGATCACCTGGCCGGCGTACACCAGCCCGGCGCCGAAGCCGATGATGAGGGCGAGGTCGCCGCTCTGTGCCTGGCCCGTCTCGAGCATGCGCTCGATGGCCAGCGGGATGGAGGCCGCCGACGTGTTGCCCTGCGTGGCGATGTCGCGGCCGATGGCCACCCGCTCGGGCAGCTTGAGCTGGCGGGCCATGGCGTCGGTGATGCGCATGTTCGCCTGGTGCGGCACGAAGACGTCGAGGTCGTCGACGGTGACGCCGGCGGCCGTGAGGGCCTCCTGCGCGACCTTCGCCATCTCGTACGACGCCCAGCGGAAGACCGGGTTGCCCTCCATGACCAGGTGCGGCATGGCCGGGCCGGTCTCGCTGAACAGGGCGTCGCGCCAGTCTTCCTTCTGCTTGATGAGGTCGAGGTGCTCGCCGTCGGAGCCCCAGACGACGGGGCCGATGCCGGCCTCGTCCGGTCCGGCGGCGGGCCCCACGACGGCCGCGCCGGCGCCGTCGGCGAACAGGAACGCCGTCGACCGGTCGGTCTTGTCGGTGAGGTCGGAGAGCCGCTCGACGCCGATGACGACGACGTGGCGGGCGGTGCCCACGCGGACCATGTCCGACGCGAGCGACAGGCCGTAGCAGAACCCGGCGCACGCGGCGGAGACGTCGAACGCGGCGGCCCGGTTGGTGCCCAGCTTGTGCGCGATCTCGGCCGCGGCCGACGGCGTCTGGTACAGGTGCGTGACCGTCGAGACGATGACGCAGTCGACCTGCTCGGGCTGGATGCCGGCGTCGGCCAGCGCCTTCTGCGCGGCGGCCAGGCTCATGGCGACGACGGTCTCCTCGTCGTTCGCCCAGCGGCGGCTCTCGATGCCGGAGCGGGTCCGGATCCACTCGTCGGAGGAGTCGATCTGGTCGACGATCTCGGCGTTGGTGACCACCCGGCTCGGCCGGTAGCCGCCGATGCCGAGGATCCGCGACGAGCGCGGCTCGCGCGCGACCTGGATCGTGACTGTGCTCATGCTCACGCCACCGCCTCAGGATGCAGCCGGACCAAGGGCTGGCCCGGGGCGACCGGGTCGCCGTCTTCGACGAGCCACTCGATGATGGTGCCGCCATGCCCCGCCGTGACCTGCAGCGAGTCGCGCAGCGAGCCGACGGTGCCGATGGTGTCGCCCGCGGCCAGCCGGTCGCCCACCTTGGCGCCGGCGGCGGTGAACGTGCCCTTGATGGGCGCGACGACCAGGCGCCAGGTCGGGTTGGTGGTCAGCTGACTGGGCTGGCCGTGCTTCTCGACGAACGCGCGGGCGTCGTCGAGCTGGTCGGGGGTCTTCAGCGCGAACGTCTCGACGCCGGGCAGCGCGCGCTTGACCAGGCCCGTCAGCGTGCCGGCCGGCGGCACCTCGAGCACGCCGGTGACGCCGAGGTCGGCCATGGTCTGCATGCACAGGTCCCAGCGGACCGGGTTGGACACCTGGTCGACCAGGCGGTCGAGCACCTGGCGGCCGTCGTGCACGACCTGACCGTCGCGGTTGGACAGCAGCAGCGTGCGCGGGTCGTGGGTGCTGATGGACTGCCCGTAGTGCCGCAGCCGCTTGACCGCCGTCGCCATGTGCGTGGTGTGGAACGCCCCCGCGACCGACAGCGCCCGCAGCCGCGCGCCCGCCGGCGCGTCGGCGGCCAGCGCCTCGAGCTGCGCGACGGTGCCGGCGGCGACCACCTGGCCGGCGCCGTTGACGTTGGCCGGGGTGAGGCCGTGGCGCTCGAGCGTCGCCAGGACGTCGTCGGCGTCGCCGCCGAGCACGGCGGTCATGCCGGTGGACTCCTTGGCGGCCGCCTCGGCCATGCCCTTGCCGCGCTCGCGGACGAAGACCATGGCCTGCTCGGCGGTGATGACGCGCGCGCCGGCGGCGGCCGTGATCTCGCCGACGCTGTGCCCGGCCACCGCGCCCACCGTCGTGAAGGCGTCGGCGGGGTGCGGGAACAGCGCGAGCGCGGCGACCAGACCCGAGGCCACCAGCAGCGGCTGGGCGATCGCGGTGTCGCGGATGGTCTCGGCGTCGGCCTCGGTGCCGTAGTGGGCCAGATCGAGCCCGGCGACGGCGGAGAGCCAGTCGATCCGAGCGGCGAAGGACGGCTCCTCGAGCCATGGCGCGAGGAAGCCGGGCGACTGGGACCCCTGACCCGGGGCGACGATCACAAGCACCCTTCAAGCCTCGCGGCTACCCGGCCGTAGAAGGGGTCGGCCGCAGTCACAAGGTCGTCCCACTAAGTTTGGTCGTTTCCCACAACCACGGTTGCGGGGCGATTGACCGCGTCACGTCTGGGTAACAGGGGCAGTCACTCGATGACCGGCGGGTTCATCCTTCCGAGCGACAGGGCGAGGCGCAGGGTGTAGGAGTCGCGGGGGTCCGTCGGGGTGAGCCCGACCACGTCCGAGACCCGCCGCAGCCGGTACCGGACGGTGTTCGGGTGCACGAACAGCAGCCGGGCCGCGGCCTCGACCGACGCGCCGGTCTCGAGGTAGGCGGCCAGCGTCTCGAGGATGACCGGGCCGGCCTCGGCGATCGGCACGTACAGCTCGGTGACGAGGTCGTGCAGCGCCTCCTGGTCGCCGGACAGCGCCCGCTCGGGCAGCAGCGCGCTCGCCGCGACCGGGCGCGGGGAGTCGGGCCACCCCGCGGCGGCCAGCAGCCCGGACACCGCGGGCCGGGCCGACGCCGCCGCCGACACCAGGTCGGGCACCAGCGGCCCGACGACGACCGGTCCCGGCCCGAAGTGGGTGACGATGGCCGTGGCCGCCTGCGCCGGGTCCTCGACCCGCCCGAGCACCGCAACCAGCCGGTCGCCCTGGCCGCCGGTGAGCACGTCGTACCCCGCGTGCCGGGCGGAGCGGCGGATCTCGTCCGCCGACGCGCCGTCGTCGGTGCGTGGACGGCCGATGATGACGGCGACGCCGCTGGCCGCCGTCCAGCCCAGTGCGGACGCGCGCGACCGGACGTCCTCGTCGACCTCGCCGCGCAGCAGCGAGTCGACCACCGTCGCCTCGAGCCGGGCGTCCCACGAGCCGCGCGCCTCGGCATAGCGCGCGTACACGTGTGCCGCGGAGAACGCGACCTCGCGCGAGTAGCGCAGCACGCCCTCGGTGACGTCGCGCGCGTCCTCGGGCCCGACGACCTCCTCGACGCTGTCCTCGACCACCTCGATGGCGACCCGCACCACCTCGACGGTCTGCTGCAGGCTGATGGAGCGGATGAGGTCGCGCGGCGCGGTACCGAACACGTCGGCCGTCGGCGTGGGCCGCGACTCGTTCGCGCTGCGGTACCAGTCGACGAACGCCGCGATGCCGGCCTGGATCACCAGGCCCACCCACGACCGCTGCTCCGCGGGCATGGCGCGGTACCAGCTGAGCGTCTCTTCCATGCGGGCGATGGCCGCGGTCGCGAGCCGGCCGGTGGCCCGCTCCAGCAGGTGCACCGTGTGCTCGTGCCCGCTGCCGCCGAAGGTGCCGGGAGCCGCCGGCAGATCGGCGTCGGAGGAAGGCCGCATGCTCGGCAGCGTACGCGGCCGGGGTCGCCCGACGGTCGACCAGGGCGGTCGGAGTTGTGGTGAACGGACAATCCCGGCGCTCGGCGGCCGGTGCGGCGCCGGGTACCGCTCCCGCCTGCCGATAGGCTCCGGGGCATGTCGACACCGACTTCGCCGGGGAGCGGCGCCCCGACCGACGATCTCGGCCGCGCGCTGCGGTTGGTGAGTCTCGCCATGCTCGGCGGCGTGGCGATCATCGCGGCCATCACGGTGGCCACCATCGGCGACTCGCCCGGATCCGGCGTCGACGCGTTCGGGGCGATCGTGGTGAGCGTCGTGTTCGTGGCCGCCGCGTTCCTGATCCCGCGGCGCATGATCAAGCCGTGGCCTCCCGGCTCCGCGCCCGACCCGACGAAGGCGGCCGGGCAGCTGCGCAGCGCGGCCTTCCTCAGCCTGGTCCTCGCCGAGCTGCCGACGCTGATCGGGCTGGTCAACTCCTTCGCCCGCGGCGTGTGGCTGCCCGTGGTCATCGGCGCGCTGTTCAGCGTGGCCGGGCTGCTGCTGACGGCGCCGACGGCGGACCGGCTGCGGGGCTGGCTGGCGCGGCTGGAGTCCGCCGGAGCGCGCACCGGGCTGTGACCGGGCGGTGAGCGCCGATGTCCGGCGGGCCGGCGACCGGTTCGTCACGCCCGGCGACGGCGTGGTGTCGCGGCACTCGTTCTCGTTCGGGCCGCACTACGACCCCGGCAACGTCGGGTTCGGGCTGCTGGTCGTGGCCAACGACGACGTCGCCTCGGCCGGCGGCGGCTACGCGACCCACCCGCACCGCGACGTCGAGATCGTCACCTGGGTGCTGGCCGGCGCGCTGGCGCACCAGGACACCGCCGGGCACGGCGGCGAGCTGGTACCCGGCGTGGCGCAGCGGATGAGCGCCGGCCGCGGCGTGCGGCACTCCGAGCTGGCCGCCGGCGCCGGGGCGCGGTTCGTGCAGATGTGGCTGCCGCCGACGACGGCCGGTGCGGACCCGTCGTACGGGCAGGCCGACGTGACGGCGGACCTGGCCGGCGGCGGCCTGGTGCCCGTGGTGAGCGGCCTGCGACGACACGCTCACGCCGTCGCCGTCGGGCTGGGACAGGACGCCGCCGCCCTGCACGTGGGCCGGCTGCGCGCCGGGGAGCGGGTGACGCTGCCGTCGGCGCCCTTCGTGCACGTCTACGTGGCCGCCGGCGCCGTCGATGTCGAGACCGTGGGGCCGCTGGCCGAGGGCGAGGCCGTCCGGTTCACCGACGAGGGCGGCCGGACGGTGACGGCCGCGGCCGGCGGCGCCGAGCTCTTGGTGTGGGAGATGCACGGCGCCGCCGGCCGGCCCGTCAGGGCGTGAGCGCCTCGGCGACGCACTCGCCGATGGTCTGCTCCGCCAGGCGGCTGTAGCACCAGCTGACCAGGGCGTCGCCGGTGAGCGTGCCGCCCGGCGTCCCCGGTTCGCCCTGCGGCCCGGGCTCGCCCTGCGGCCCGGGCTCACCCTGGGGACCGGGCTCGCCCTGCGGGCCGGTGGCGCCGGGTGGCCCGGCCGGACCCTGCCGGTTCCAGCTCACCGGGTCCTCGGTGCGCCGGCAGTCGTCCGGCCCGTCGACGATGCGCACGTTCCCGGCGCCCAGGCCGAGCAGGCCGCGGCTCACGCACGCGTGGATGACGTCGTCGGACGTGGTCGCGGCCAGGACCGCGACCGTGCCGCCGCTGACGATCACCGCGGTCGTCCCGGCCACGGCGAGCAGGCGGCGGTTCACGAGGCCCGCTCCATGTGGTCGGAGACGATGGTGACGACCTCGAGGAGCCGGCCACTGCCGTCGCCGGCGTCGATGTAGGTGAGCTCGCTGGGCCAGGCGTTGACGTAGAGGAACTCGGCGACCGGCTCACCGGCCTGGTCGAAGAGCCAGACCGAGATGTCCTTGCGGGCGCTGGCGATGCCGGCGAGCGAGGCCTCCTGCCACTCCTCGAGCGTCTCGTCGTCGCTCACCGCCCGGCTGCAGACGAGGTCGAGGACCCGAGGCTCGCCGGGCACCTTTCTCGTCACGGCCTCACCGCCCGGGCCGGTCTCCTGGTGTTCGACGACCTCGGTCGCCACACCGAAGCCGACGCACTGCTGCATGGTCAGGCGGACGCCGTCGATCTCGAGCGCGTAGACGGCAGACGTCGGGACGGACTGGGCGACGCTGGGTGCGGACGTGCTCAGGACCAGGGCCGCCGCGGCTGCGACGGCGGCCCCGGCGACCGGTGTTCTCTTGCGCATGGCAAACCCCCTCGGATGGACCGGTGCTCCGTCGCGGTCGCGACGGAGCAGCGGATCCAAGCCAAGCGGGTCGATCTTGGCAATGGGGGAGTTTTGCCGATTATTCGGTGCGAATGCACCTGGACTACGACTCGCCGCCCGCCTCCTCGGCGGTGGTGGCCTTGACGTCGTCGAGCTTGTAGCGGTCGTGCGCCTGCTTGACCGTCTCCCAGGGCAGTTCGCCGCGCCGGGCCAGCAGCGTCAGCACGCTGATGACGATGGACTGGGCGTCGACCTTGAAGTGCCGCCGCAGTGCTGCCCGGGTGTCGGACAGCCCGAACCCGTCGGTGCCCAGCGAGGTGTAGTCGGTGGGGACGTACGGTGCGATCTGGTCCTGAACCGCGCGCAGGTAGTCGCTGACGCCGACGACGGGGCCGCGGGCCTCGCGCAGCCGCTGGGTGACGTACGGGACGTGGGCGTCCTCGCCCGGGTGCATGAGGTTCCACTCGTCGGCGGCCAGGCCGTCGCGGCGCAGCTCGTTCCAGGAGGTGACCGACCAGACGTCGGCCGCGACCTGCCACTCGTCGGCCAGCCGCTGCTGCGCCTCGAGCGCCCAGTTCATGCCGACGCCGGAGGCGAGGATCTGCGCGTGCGGGACGTTGTCGCCGGGCGCGGTCTCCATGGGCTGGTAGAGGTACATGCCCCTGAGCAGGCCGTCGACGTCGAGGTTGTCGGGCTCGGCCGGCTGTACGTACGGCTCGTTGTAGATGGTGAGGTAGTAGAAGACGTTCTCGGAGTCCTCGCCGTACATGCGCCGCAGGCCGTCGCGGATGATGTGGCCGATCTCGAAGGCGTAGGCGGGGTCGTAGTGCACGACGGCCGGGTTCGTCGACGCGAGCAGCACCGAGTGGCCGTCCTCGTGCTGCAGGCCCTCGCCGTTGAGCGTGGTGCGACCGGCGGTGGCGCCGAGGACGAAGCCGCGGGCCAGCTGGTCGGCGGCGGCCCAGAAGCCGTCGCCGGTGCGCTGGAAGCCGAACATCGAGTAGAAGATGTACAGCGGGATCATCGGCTGGCCGTGGGTGGCGTACGACGTGGCCGCCGCCGTCCACGACGCCACCGAGCCGGCCTCGTTGATGCCCTCGTGCAGGATCTGCCCGTCCTTGGACTCCTTGTAGGACAGGAACAGCTCGCGGTCGACGGGCGTGTAGTTCTGCCCGTGCGGCGAGTAGATCTTCAGCGTCGGGAACAGGGAGTCCATGCCGAACGTGCGGGCCTCGTCGGGGATGACGGGGACCAGCCGCTTGCCGATCTCGGGGTCCTTGAGCAGGTCCTTGACCAGCCGGACCAGCGCCATGGTCGTGGCCACCGCCTGCTTGCCGGAGCCGCGCTTGGCCACCTCGTAGACCTTGTCGCCCGGCAGCACCAGCGGCTTCGCCGGGGTGCGGCGGTCGGGCAGGAAGCCGCCCAGCTTCTGCCGCCGCTCCATCATGTAGGCGTGCTCGTCGGAGTCCTGGCCCGGGTGGAAGTACGGCGGGTTGTACACGTCCTCGAGCGCGGAGTCGGGGATCTCCATGAACAGGCGGTCGCGGAAGAGCTTGAGGTCGTCGCCGGTCAGCTTCTTCATCTGGTGGGTGGCGTTGCGAGCCTCGAAGTGCGAGCCGAGCGTCCAGCCCTTGATGGTCTTGGCGAGGATGACCGTCGGCTGGCCGGTGTGCTCCGTGGCCGCCTTGTACGCCGCGTAGAGCTTGCGGTAGTCGTGCCCGCCGCGCTTGAGCCCCCAGATCTCGTCGTCGGACATGTCCTCGACCATCTTGCGGGTGCGGGGGTCGCGGCCGAAGAAGTGCTCGCGGACGTATGCGCCGGACTCGGCCTTGTACGTCTGATAGTCGCCGTCGGGCGTGACGTTCATGAGGTTGACCAGCGCGCCGTCGGTGTCGGCGGCCAGCAGTGGGTCCCACTCGCGGCCCCAGATGACCTTGATGACGTTCCAACCGGCGCCGCGGAACAGCGCCTCCATCTCCTGGATGATCTTGCCGTTGCCGCGCACCGGGCCGTCGAGGCGCTGCAGGTTGCAGTTGACGACGAAGGTGAGGTTGTCGAGCTCTTCGCGGGCGGCGACGCCGATGGCGCCGATGGTCTCGGGCTCGTCCATCTCGCCGTCGCCGAGGAACGCCCAGACGTGCTGCTGGCTGGTGTCCTTGATGCCGCGGTGGTGCAGGTAGCGGTTGAACCGGGCCTGGTAGATGGCGTTCAGCGGGCCCAGGCCCATGGACACCGTCGGGAACTCCCAGAAGTCCGGCATCAGCCGCGGGTGGGGGTACGACGGCAGTCCGCCGCCCAGCCCGGCGTGCGAGAGCTCCTGCCGGAAGCCGTCGAGCTGGCTCTCGGAGAGCCGGCCCTCGAGGTAGGCGCGCGCGTACATGCCGGGGGAGGCGTGTCCCTGGAAGTAGATCTGGTCGCCGCCGCCGGCGTGGTCCTTGCCGCGGAAGAAGTGGTTGAACCCGACCTCGTACAGCGCCGCCGACGACGCGTAGGTGGAGATGTGGCCGCCGACGCCCACGCCCGGCCGCTGGGCGCGTTGCACCATCATGGCCGCGTTCCAGCGGGTGTAGGCCCGGATGCGCCGTTCGACGAACTCGTCGCCGGGGAACCAGGGCTCGGCCTCGGGCGGGATGGTGTTGATGTAGTCGGTGTTGCGCAGGCTCGGGACGCCGACCTGCCGCTCCTGGGCGCGCTGCAGCAGGGCCAGCATCAGATAGCGGGCCCGATGGCGTCCGCGCTGGTCGATGGCGGCATCGAGCGACTCCAGCCACTCCCTGGTCTCGTCCGCGTCGATGTCGGGGAGCTGGCTCGGAAGGCCGTTGATGATGATCGGCGAGCGGTCGGCAGCCACGACTGTCCCTTCGTGGTCTCATATGACGCCGATGAGCGTCGGGGGATGTTCGGGGTCTCTGGTTCCTATCCTGCTCGCTCGGGCGCCGTACGTCACATTCGGACCCGCGCACATCTTTCCAAGAGCGCTGAGCAGGGGCACCATAGGCGCGTTCGGGTGAGCGTGTCAGGCTTGGTCTGGCGGGTTCACTTGCGCAAGCGCGCGTCCTTGGGTGGACTACAGCAAACACGGTACGCACCGAGCGTGCCGCGACGACTGCGAGGAGGACGATCGGTGGGCCAGATCGCGGGCCACTCGGACCAGCACGACGGGCCGGCGGCCAAGCTCGGCTTCCGCCCCAACCAGGTGGTCTTGGAGCTCGGCTGGGACGAGGACTGCGATGACGATCTCCGTATCGACATCGAGGAAGTCACCGGCAACGAGCTGCTCGACGGCGAGTCGGGCGAGGTGGCCGACGTGGTGCTGCAGTGGTGGCGCGAGGACGACGGCGACCTCACCGACGCCCTCATCGGCGCGACCACCGACCTCGCCCCCGGCGGCGTCGTCTGGCTGCTGACGCCCAAGGTGGGCCGCGACGGTGCCGTCGAGGCCAGCGACATCGCCGACGCCGCCCTGACCGCCGGCCTGGCGACCACGTCCACCGTCTCGGCGGCCGAGGACTGGTCGGGCACCAAGCTCGTCGCCCCCAAGGGGTCGGCCCGCAAGTGAGCCTGGTCGGTGCCCCGGCACCGGACTTCGAACTGCCGGACCAGCACGGTTCGGCAGTCCGGCTCTCCTCGCTGCGCGGACGTCCCGTCGTCCTGGCGTTCTTCCCGTTCGCGTTCACCGGCGTGTGCACGGGCGAGCTGACCGCCATCCGCGACTCGCTGATCCCGGCCGTCGCCCCGTCGGTGCGGGTCCTCGCCGTGTCGTGCGACTCGATGTTCGCGCTGCGGGTGTTCGCCGACACGACGGGGCTCGACTTCCCGCTCTTGTCCGACTTCTGGCCACATGGGGCGGTTGCCTCGGCGTACGGTGTGTTCGATCACGAACGCGGCTGTGCCGTTCGAGGTACCTTCGTAGTGGACGCAGGGGGGACCGTTCGCTGGGACGTCGTCAACGCGCTTCCCGACGCCAGGGACGCCGACGACTACCGGCGCGTGCTGAGCTCGCTCGGCGCGGCCTGACGGTCCGGGCACCCTGCGGCGTCCGCGTGCCGTCGACCAGTAGCAGAGCAGGAAGGGAGCTCGCTCGTGCCGTGCTACCGCTGTGGAGCCCGCCAGTCCGACCCTGCCCGGGGGACGAACCTGTGGGTGCGCGGGGTCCGCGCCGATGAGCAGGTGCTGATCTGCCCCGACTGCCAGCAGAACAAGGGCTGGTCCTCCGACCTCGACCGCTGCACGGTCTGCGGCGCCACCACCCTCGTGCGCCGCCTGGGCCACACGGTGTGCCGCTCCTGCGAGGCGTCGGCCACGGCCGAGTTCCTCGCCGTCGAGACCACCATGGACCGCGGCTTCGCCATCCGCATGCCCGGCCCCGGCCGGCACCGTCGCACCGACAGCCGCGACCTCTCCGCCGACGTCGCCAGCGCCATCGACCGCGTGCTGGGGCGCGCACCGGCCCGGCCGACCCGCTCGGCCATCGCCGACGCCCTCGACACACCCGAGGTCAACACCCAGGAACAGGAGAAGGTCCCGCCCGACGGAGCCGCCTGACGTCGATTTACGGGTCGGGCGGATCTCTCGATACCCTGAGCCTTCGCACGGCGACGGGGCGCATAGCTCAGCGGTAGAGCACTGGTCTTACAAACCAGGGGTCGTAGGTTCGAACCCTACTGCGCCCACTTTCCGTTTCGACGGCCCTGATTGCAACGAGCGCCGGCCGCTCTTGCGGCCGGCGGCGTGACCCGTGATCATGCCGGGAGTCAGCTCTCGGGAGGAGATCACTGTGGGTGACGTGGACCGCCGGACCCTGCTCGCGTGGCTGGGCGGAACCGCCCTCGGCGCCGGGGTGACCGGCTGGCCGGGACTGCGGTCCGCGGCGGCGGCCGAGGCCGCCATGCCCGCCGGGGCCGGCGCGGGAGTGACGGTCCTGACCGGCGCGACGCTGGTCGACGGCACCGGCTCGGGTCCGCGGCGGGCGACGGTGGTCCTGGCGGGCGAGCGGATCCTCGCCGTCGGGCGTGGCACGGACGTGCCCGAGATCGCCGGTGTACGGGTCGTCGACCTGGGCGGGAAGTTCCTGGTCCCCGGCCTGTGGGATCTGCACACCCACAGTGCCGAGGTTGCGGACACGTTCCCGCCCATGCACCTGGTGTACGGCGTCACCGGCATCCGCGAGATGCGTGGGTCGGCCGAGACGCACGAGGTGTGGCGGCGGGTCCGGCGCGGCGACCTCGACGGACCGTCCATGGTCATCGCCAGCAAGGTCCTCGACGGGCCGGACTCGCGCAACCCGTTCAGCGTCCCCATCGTGACCGCGGCCGACGCGCGCAGGGCCGTGCACGAGGCGCGGGCCGAAGGCGCCGACGTCGTCAAGGTGTACTCGTTCATGGACCGCCCCACGCACGCCGCGATCGCCCGCGAGGCCGCCCGCGTGGGGCTGCGCATCGCCGGGCACAGCCCGTCGCCCATCTCGGTGCAGGACGTCGTCGCCGCCGGGCAGCTCTCGATCGAGCACAACTACGGCATGCACCTGTCGACGTCGACGCGCCGCGACGAGTACTTCGCCCGGCTCGAGGCGATGCCCGACGACGCGGACGACCCGAACTGGTGGGGCTGGCAGGCCTCGCAGCTCGAGCGCGAGGCGTTCCGCACCTACAGCCCGGACCACGCCGCCGAGCTGGGCACCCTGCTGGCCGAGCACGGCGCCTGGCACGTCCCCACGCTCGCGGTGGAGTCGTCCATCTCGATCCACCCGTCGAAGCACCTCGACGACCCCGAGCGGGTCGCGCTCATGGAGCGGTTCATGCCGCGTGCCCTGCGCGAGGAGTGGCTGGCCTGGATCGAGGCGTGGCCGGCCTGGACGCCCGAGCGCGAGGCCCTGGAGCTGGAGTACTTCGACGCGAAGCTGCGGCTGGCCGGCGACCTGGCCGCCGCGGGGCGGGAACGTCGGCGCGGGCACCGACTGCGGCACCCCGTTCGTCTTCCCCGGCCTGGCCGTGCACGACGAGCTGGAGCTGCTGGTGCGGGCCGGACTGTCGCCGATGCGCGCCCTGCAGGCCGCCACCCGCGACGCGGCGCGCTGTGCCGAGCAAGAGGACGTGGCCGGCACCGTCACCGCGGGCCGGCGCGCCGATCTGCTCGTGCTCGACGCCGACCCGCTGGCCGACATCCGCAACACCCGGCGCATCCACGCCGTCGTCGCGCGTGGCCGGTACCTGGGTCCCGGCCAGCGGCAGCGGATCTTCGACCAGCTGGAGCAGGCCGCCCAGGAGGCCTGACCGTCAGTCGAGGCAGAACTCGTTGCCCTCGGGGTCGGTCATGACGATGAAGCCGCCGCTCCACGGCTCGTCGGGATCGTGCCTGCGGACCCGGGCCGCTCCCAGGGCGACCAGCCGGTCGCACTCGGCCTCCAGCGCCGCCATGCGCTCGTCGCCCTTCAGGCCGGGTGCCGCGCGGACGTCGAGGTGGACGCGGTTCTTGGCGACCTTGTCCTCCGGGACCTGCTGGAAGAACAGCCGCGGACCGTCGCCGTCGGGATCCTCGATGGCCGAGCGCGAGTTCCACTGGTCCTCGGGCACGCCGATGCGGGCGAGGAACTCGTCCCAGGCGGCGAGCGGGTCGGCACCGTCGGGCAGATCGGCGCCCGGCGGGGCGGGGTGGACGTAGCCCAGGACGTCGCGCCAGAACGACGACAGCGCCCCCGGGTCGTGGGCGTCGAAGGTGACCTGGATCTGTCGGCTCATCGGCCGCTCCGTTCGTCTCGCCGGTGGATGCGGAACCCAGCCTGGCACGCCTGGCGGACAGGATCGGTCCGCTATCGCCGGCCGGAATGTCAGCGGAATGTCAGAGGACTCTGAACTCGTGCCGCCGCCCCTGGCGACGGGGCCGCTGATCACGCCACGGTCGTGGGCAACCCCGCAGTCCGGCGACGAGGAGGTTGCTCATGGTGCTCTGGGACCGGCCCACCAGGACACGTCGAGGGCGGCGGGGAGGTGTGCTCGCCGCCGCTGCCGCCGTGGCGGTGATCGTCCCCCTGACAGCGGCGACGACGGCGCCAGCGGCCACCCCCGCGGCAGACGCGGCCCGCCCCGGCCCCGTCGAGATCAGCGTGCTGTCGGGACGCCCGGACACGGTGACCGGCGGCGACGCGCTGGTGCGCATCGAGGTGCCGGTGAACGTGCCGCCGCATCGGGTGCGGGTAGCGGCCGACGGCGTCGACGTCACCGCGGCCTTCACCGTCGACCGCACGAGCCGAACCCTCACCGGGCTGGTCACCGGGCTGCCCGAGGGGACCAGCAGCATCACGACCTCCGGGCCGTCGGCGCGCGCCGAGGCGGAACTGACCGTCACCAACCACCCGATCACCGGGCCGGTCTTCTCCGGGCCGCACCAGCAGCCGTTCGTCTGCGAGACCGCCTCGTTCGGCGTGCCGGTGATCGGCGGGAACCTCGGCCAGCCGCTCGACGCGGACTGCTCGATCGCCGACCGGGTCGACTACTTCTACCGGACGACGGCGAACACGTTCGCGCCGTGGCCCGCCGGCGCCACCGACTACCCGGCGAACCTGGCCACGACCACCACCTCGACCGGCGAGACGACGCCGTTCATCGTGCGCATGGAGACCGGGACGGTCAACCGGGCGATCTTCCAGACGACGGTCCTGCATGACCCGCTCACCGAGGACGCCCCGGCCCCGACCGGCGCCGCACGACCCGAGGCCTGGAACGGCGGCGCCATCTACACCCTCGGTGGCGGCTGCACCGGCGGCTGGTACCGGCAGGGCAACTCCACCGGCGGCGTGACCGACGCGTTCATGCTCGGCCAGGGCTACGCGGTGCTGTCGTCGTCGCTGAACGTGTTCGGCAACAACTGCTCGGACCTGACGGCGGCAGAGTCGGCCATGATGGTCCGCGAGGAGTTCACCGAGCGCTACGGCCGCCCCGACCACGTCATCGGGTTCGGCTGCAGCGGCGGCTCCTACCAGGGCCACCAGATCAGCGACAACTACCCCGGCATCTTCGACGGCATCGTCGTCGGCTGCTCGTTCCCGGAGGTCGGCTTCGGGACGGTGCAGTTCATCACCGACGCGTGGCTGCTCGATACCTACTTCACGACCGACGCCGGAGTGGCGTGGACGGCTGAGCAGCGGCGCGCCGTCACCGGATTCGCCACCTACGCCACGGCGCCGAACGTCGCCAACGGCGCCCGGCGCATCGATCCGCGGGTGTTCTGCGGCGTCGTGCCGCCCGCTCAGCGCTACCACCCGCAGACCAACCCCGGCGGCGCCCGCTGCGACGTCTTCGACCACACGGTCAACGTCTACGGCACCGACCCGGCGACGGGGTTCGCGCGGCGCCCGCTGGACAACGTCGGCATCCAGTACGGCCTGACGACGCTGAACGACGGCACCATCACGGCGGAGCAGTTCCTCGACCTCAACGAGCGGGTCGGCGGGTTCGACGACGACGCCAACGTCGTCGCGGCCCGCACCGAGGGCGACACCGATGCGATCCGGGCCGCCTACCGGTCCGGCCGGCTGACCAACGGCGGCGGCGGGCTGGCCGACATCCCGATCATCGACTACCGCGCCTACTACGACGACGTGGCCAGCGGCGACATCCACGTCCGCTACCACACGTTCTCGATGCGGGAGCGGCTGCTGAAGGCCAATGGCACCGCCGCGAACCACGTCAGCCTGCTCGAGGACGCCCGCTACGGCCTGTTCAGCACCGCCAGCCCGCTGCTGCGCCACGCCGTCACGCAGATGGACCAGTGGCTGCGGACCATCGCCGCCGACGACTCCGACGCCGAGCCCATCGACAAGATCGTGGCGGCCCGGCCCGAGGCCCTGATCGAGGGCTGCAACACCCGCGACGCGTCGGCCGCGTTCCTGGCCCAGCCGCTGGACCGCGACCCCGGCAGCGAGTGCGAGCAGCTCTATCCGTCGGCGTCGTTCCCGCGCGAGGTCGCCGGCGAGAGCATCGCGGCCGACGTCGTGAAGTGCCGGCTGAAGGACCCCGAGCGCGACGACTACGCCGTCACGTTCACCGACGAGCAGTGGCAGCGCCTGACGACGATCTTCGCCGGCGGCGTCTGCGACTACACGAGGCCGGGGGTGGAGCAGCAGGGCCTGGCCGGCACCTGGCTGCGCTTCTGACCAACCATCCGTCTCACAGAGCGTCCGCTCGGGCCGCTCTGTGAGACGGACCGTGTACAACGGACGGCCATGGGAGCTGAGGACGTCACGTTCACCGTGCGGGGCCGCGAGGCGTTCGTCCGGCTGCCGGAGCGCCGCGACGACGGCCCGATCGACTGGGTCTGGTTCGCGCCCGTGGTCGACGGCCAGCCGTCGGCACGCCACGACCATCTCAGCCGGGGCATCCTGGCCGCCGGCCTCGCCTTCGCGGGCGTGTCCGTGGGGGAGTCGTACGGAAGCCCGGCCGGCCGCGAGGTGTTCACCGCCTTCCACGACGAGGTGACGGGCCGGTTCGGGCTGGCGCCCCGCGTCACGCTGCTCGCGCAGAGCCGCGGCGGGCTCCAGCACTACGCCTGGGCGAGCGAGCAACCGGAGCTCGTGCGCCGCATCGGCGGCAACTATCCGGTGTGCGACATTCGCGACTGGCCGGGGCTCGAGCGGGCCGCGCCCGCGTACGGGCTGAGTCCCGGCGACCTGGAGCGCGACCTCGATGCGCACAACCCGCTGGCGGTGCTCGAACCGCTGGCCCGGGCCGGCGTCCCCCTCTTCCACGTGCACGGCGACCAGGACACCGTCGTGCCGCACACCGCGCACACCGAGAAACTGGCGGCGCGGTACCGGGAGCTCGGCGGGTCCATCGAGGTCGATGTCGTGCCCGGCTACGGGCACGAGGAGGCCGACGTCTTCTTCGTCAACGCCCGGCTGCTGTCGTTCCTGCTGTACGGCGACCCGGACCGCGACCCGGGTCGCTGAGTCAGAGCGGCAGCCGGTCGCCCTGCCGCGCGACGAGGTCCTCGGGCGCGGTGAGCCGCCAGGCCTCGAACGTCAGCTCCACCAGCTCGTCCAGCTCGAGGCCGTCCAGGTAGACGACGACCCAGCCGAACGCGCCGGCCGTGAACTGCACCTCGAACACGTCCGGCCGTTCGGCGACCAGCGCGCGCTGTTCGGCGATGGTCTGCTTGAGCCCGACGGTGGAGGTGCGGGGCCAGAGGTAGCCGAACGTGCGGCCGCGCACCCGGAAGGTCGTCCAGTTCTCCGAGTCGGTGCCGCCGGCCTCTGGCAGCCGGTCGATGATGGCGAGGAAGTCGGCGATCGGCACGGCCATGCGCTCATCCTGCCCGAGTCGGGCGGTGCCAACTGGTCCGGTCCGGGGCAGCGGTCATCGCGGGCATGGGGTATTCAGGCATGCAAGGCGGCGGCCCGGCGCAACGGAGCGCCGGTGCCGTTGCCTGCAAGGGGGCACGCCATGACGGATTTCATCGCCGAGCTCAATCTGGCTCTGGACTCCCTGCCCATGGCCGAACGCCGGACGGCGCTGCGCGCGCTGATGCCGTCGATCGTCCACTGGTACCAGGAGTCGCTGGTTCTCGACGACCCCTCCCAGCCCGTCGACGTGAGCCTGCTGCTCTGGGTCGAGGAGCTGTCCGCGGGGTTGATCGGACCACTGTGCGCCGCGGCGCAGGACGTGCGGCTGGCGGCGACGCCGGTCCGGCAGTCGCGCCGCATCCAGGGGCGAGTACCCGGCCAGCGACATCTGCGAGCCGCGGTGAGGGAGCCGTAACGCGGCGGTAAACCGACCGGTTCCGGGTGGAAACGGATCATTGATTCTTTATGGGCGTCCTGGTCCTGTGAACCGGAGGTGCCCTCGATGTCGTTCCCCCGGAACGTCGCGGCGTTGCGCGGACGTGTCCCGCTGGCCGTCGCGGCCGCCGTCGCCCTCATGCTCGTCTTCCTGCCCGGTGCCGACGGCGCGCCGGCACAGCCCCGGCAGGCCGTGCAGACGGTGCCCAAGGCGGTCGTCCGCGCCGCCGACGACGCCCTGCCGACGGTCACCGTCGTCGCGACCGGCGGCACGATGGCCGGGCTGTCGGACACGCCGACCAGCTTCCAGCGCTACCGCGCCGGCACGCTGCTGATGGAGGACATGCTCGCCGAGGTGCCCAACCTCGACGAGGTGGCGAACGTCAACAGCCTGCAGTTCGGCAACAAGGGCTCCGGCGGCTACACGATCGCCGAGCTGTACGACCTGTCGCTGGCGGTCGACAACGCGCTGCGGACTTCCGACGGCGTCGTCGTCACCACCGGCACCGACACGATGGAGGAGATCGGCTACTTCCTGGACCTCACGGTGCAGAGCCCGAAGCCCGTCGTCATCACGGGCGCCATGCGGCCGTGGACGGTCATCGGCTCGGACGCGCAGGCCAACCTGTTCAACGCGATCGTGACGGCGGCCAGCGGCAAGACTGGCTGGTTCGGCACGGTGCTGATGCTCAACGACGAGATCCACGCCGTCCGCGACGTGACCAAGACGTCGGCCTACCGCATGGACACCTTCCAGACGCCGGAGTTCGGCGTGCTCGGCTACGTCGACGACCTCAAGGTGCGGATCATGCGGATGCCGGCCCGTGCGCTGCGGGTGTTCGAGACCCGGGGGAGCGTCGTGACGACGGCGAACGCGCTGCGGAACTGGCGCACGCCGTTCGATCTCGCGACGATCGACAAGGCCGACCTGCCGCGCGTGGAGATCTTCTACAACGCGCAGGGGTCCGGCGGCGAGTCGATCGATGCCTGGGCCGCGGCCGGCGTCGAGGGCATCGTCACCGCCGGTACCGGCGCGGGTGGCATCTCCGGCGCGGCCGGCCAGGCCCGCAACCGGGCGGTGCGGGCCGGCGTCATGTTCGCGTCGACGACGCGGACCGGGTCGGGCAGCGTCTACGGCGGCAGCGGCGCGGTCTTCCCGGCCGACTCCCTCAACGCCCCGCACGCCCGGCTGCTGCTGATGATGGCGCTGGCGTTCAACGACGGCGTCGACGACACCCGCGCGGACTTCGTCGAGTGGGCGAGCCTGCAGGCCGACATCACGTCGGCGCTGCCGGCGCTGACCCCGTAGACGACGAACCGGCGGCCGGCCTCCACCGCAGAGGGAGACCGGCCGCCGGCGGGTGACCCGTGCGTCAGCGGGTCGGCACCACCCAGATGGGGTTCGTGTAGAACCAGAGGTCGATCCAGGGGTCGGCGTTGCCGACGACGTCGAGGGCCGGGCCCTCGGGGTCGATGGCGGCGCCGAGGAAGCCCGGCTGCGAGCGGTTGCCGTCGGTGCCGCGCAGACGTACGTAGAAGGCGTCGTCGACCCGGCCGAGGTCGTGGACGATCTCGAACGTGCCGGTACGGCCCGAGGTGTCCCACTGCTGGACGACCTTGGTGTCGGGTGCGACGAAGGTGTCGCGCCGGCTGTCGGCGTGGCCGGGGTCGACAGCGCCGCGGATGAGGTCGACGCGCCGCAGGGCCGGCTGGAACTGCGCCCAGTTCGGGAGGTCCTGCGCGGTGATGCGCACGACCAGCTCGACCCGGGTGCCGCGGCGGGCCCGCAGGGTGTCGCCGAGTGAGACACCGGAGCGGCGGCCGCGCTCGCGGACCGTCACCTCGACGCCCTTGACCAGGTGGCCGTGGTCGACCCAGACCCGGCCGTCGCGCAGGCCGCGCATGACGGCGAGGTAGTCGCGCTTGGACGCGCCCACGTGGGTGCGGGAGTAAAGGCCCGGCCAGTAGTCGCCGGCGGTGAGGTTGACGCCGCCGCTGTAGACGGGGTCGCCGTAGCGGCCGTCGGTGTTGAAGTCGCCGCCGGTGGGCCGGCGGCTGGTGTCGCCCCAGTTGGTGTGGGAGTCGGAGTTGGCGCTGATGGACCACGGCTTGCCCTCGGCCAGCAGGCTGTCCCAGAGGCCGCCGACGGTGGCCGTCATCCAGTCGAAGCCGCCCCAGGTGCGGTAGCTCTCGAGTGGGTAGCCCGGGAACGAGTTAGCGTTGGGCGAGCCGCCGTAGAAGCCGCGCGCCGAGCCCGCGCCCACGCCGGCGGGCAGGCCGGCGGCCTGGTGCCCGGGAGCGCCCTCGAACCCGATGGCGATGCGCGGGTCGGCGTCGCGCCAGGCCCGGATCTCGTGCGGGCTGTCGATGCCCTGGCGGGCCGGGTGGTTGGCCAGGAACAGCGCGTCGTCGACGCGGCGGCGGTCGACCTGGCGCCCCAGCCAGGTGATGCCGGCCAGCGCCTGCGCCTCGTTGGCCGGGCTGTTGGCCGAGGTGCCGTTGACGGAGCCGTCGTAGTCGGTCTCGAACTGCTTGAGGACGGCGACCTCGTTGCGCCCCGGCGCGACGAACACGGTGCCGTGCTCGGCGGACGGGATGTTCCACTCGAGGCCCTGGAAGACCAGGGTGCCGGGGAGCAGCTCGCGCGCGGCACGGATGTCGGGGTTGACCAGCTCGACGCCGATGCGGGCGTGCGTGGCGCCGCCGTGGTCGGTGATGACCATCCAGTCGAGGCCGTACGCCGCGCCGTGCTGCACCTGGTCGTAGACGCGGTACATGGCGTCGGAGCTGTGCTGGGTGTGGATGTGGTGGTCGCCGGCCAGCCAGTGGCGGACGTCGCCGCCGGAGCCGTGGTGGTCGTCGTCGCGGCCGTCGGCCATGGCGGGCGTGACGCCGGCCATGCCGAGCGCGGTGACGCCGCCGACGATGCCGGCCGAGCGGAACAGCCCGCGGCGGGACAGCTGGGTGGGGGACAGCTCGCTGTCGTCGATGGAGAGATCGAGGGCGACGCTGGTGTCGGTGTCGAGGGCGTCACTCATGTCGTGCGGGTGATGGTGGTGCTCGTGGTGGTCGTGCCCGTGGTCATCGGTGTGACACATGGGTTCCCCTCCATGCCCGAGTCGACTGATGGCGGGACTATTCCGCCGGCAGGTGACGATCAGGCGACGAATCGGGGCGATCGATGCGAACTGTGGGCGACCTGCGGCCGCCGCCCCGAGGTGCGGAGCGGCGGCCGGTCTGCCGGGTCGTGTCTCACCGGATGGCACGGGCGGCAGCCTCGACGAGGGCATGGCCGA
Source organism: Jiangella mangrovi (assembly GCF_014204975.1). Lineage (NCBI taxonomy): Bacteria > Bacillati > Actinomycetota > Actinomycetes > Jiangellales > Jiangellaceae > Jiangella > Jiangella mangrovi. The sequence goes on along the minus strand of NZ_JACHMM010000001.1, from coordinate 6,671,657 downwards.
CGGCCTCGGCCTCGTCGGGTTTGAGGGTGAGCACCGCCGGGGCGGTGTGCCGGGTGGTGGCGGTGAGCTCGACGTGGTGCGGGTCGGCGCCGGCCTGGACGACGTTGATCCCGACCAGCCAGGTGTTGCGCCAGGTGAGCAGGGACGTGAGGTACAGCCGGTGCACGGTGTGGTCGCCGGCCTCGTTGCACCACTTGAGCTCGCACTCGTCGGAGCCGGTGGCGGCCGTGGCGGTCATCGGGCCGGCTCGCTCTCGGTGCGGTAGAAGCGCTGCAGCGCCTCGAGCTCGGCCTTGACGGCGCCGAGCTGTTCGACCGCCTGTTGGTGGGCGGCGAGGTGCTGCTCGGCGGCGTCGACGGCCGCGGCGGCGCGGTCGAGCAGCTCGGCGCCGACCTCGGCGGTGAGGATGCGCCCGGCCCGCCAGTCGAGCTTGCCGCGGTAGCCGAGCACCAGTCCGCCGAGGCGGGCGGTGAGGGCGTCGAGGCGGGCGATGATCTGCTCGTCGGACTGGCCGGGCAGGTAGCGCTCGCGGGCGTCGGCGAGGACCTCGGGGGTCCAGCCGGCGCGTTGCGCGGTGGCGGCGAGGTCGGTGAGCTGGGCGGCGATGAGGCGGGCTTCGGACGGGGTGAGCGCGACGTGGGCGCGCTGGCCGTCGGAGTCGGCCGGCGCGAGGTCGACCTCGATGGTGGGGCCCTCGGTGTCGTGCCGGGCGACCATCTGGCCGACGTCGTCGCTGAGGAAGGCGGACCGCGCGATGACGGCGCGGCGGTCCGCCGTGGGAACGGTGACCACGGTCTCCTCCAGGGAGTGGACTCACGAGCTGGATGGGGCCGGGGAGCCGTCGCGGCGGCGGGTGCCGTCGGCGGCTCCGTCCAGCAGCCGACCCGCGGACGGGTGGCGTGAACATGCGCGTCGGGTCGCCGAACCGTCCCACCATGAGCGGCCGGTACGAGGACTGTCCGGCCGGCTGCCGCGCCTCGTGGTCGATAGCGCTTGCCCGGACCCTCGAGGAGGGTGGGGCGCTATGAGTCAAGGATGACGGTGGTGGAGCGGAAAAGTCAAACTCACGTTCGAGGGGTCGCCTCGTCGCGGGCCTCGAGGGCGCCGGCCAGCGCGGTCAGCGCGCCCGCCAGTTCGCGCGCCTCGGCGGCGGTGAACCGCGGCAGCGTCCGCGGAGTGGGCCGCGCCAGCGCCACGACGATGAGAGAGTCCTGGCCCGGGGCGCCCTCGAGCCAGGCGGCGCCGTCGCGCGGCAGGACGTGGAGGTCGCCGAGGCAGGTGCCGCTGGGGTCGTGCTCGGCGCACCAGGGGTGGCCGTCGGTGTGCTGTGGCGTGCTGATGGGACGAGCCTTCCTCGTGCGTGCCATGCCCCTCGCGCTCTGAGAATCACACCGGTGTCGTCCGCCCGTCAACCGGAGACCGTCACGGGTCACCGGCACCGATAGGGTCGCTCTGTGCCAGCCCATCCTCGTCTCGCCGATGTCGTCGCCACCGCGGAGCGGCTGTACCCGCCGGAGCTCGCGGAGTCGTGGGACGCCGTCGGGCTGGTGTGCGGCGACCCCGAGGCCGAGGTGGGCCGCATCCTCTTCGCCGTCGACCCCGTGGCCGCTGTGGTCGACGAGGCGCTGGCGTGGGGAGCCGACCTCGTCGTCACCCACCATCCGCTCTTCCTGCGCCCGGTGCACGGGGTGCCGGCCACCACGCCCAAGGGCCTGCTGGTGCACCGCCTCATCACCCGCGGCGTCGCGCTGTTCACCGCGCACACGAACGCCGACCGCGCCGCGCCCGGGGTCAACGACGCGCTGGCGGCGGTGCTCGGCCTCGAGGACACCCGCCCGCTCGTTCCCGTCGACGACGACCCCGCGCTCGGCCTGGGCCGCGTCGGGCGGCTGGCGCACCCGGAGCCGCTGGCGGTGTTCGCCCGCCGGGTGGCCGGGGCGCTGCCGGTCACGGCTGCCGGCATCCGCGCCATGGGCGACCCGCACGCCGTCGTCGAGACCGTGGCCGTGTGCGGCGGGGCGGGCGACTCCCTGCTCTCCACGGTGCGGGCCGCGGGCGTCGACGTCTACGTCACGGCCGACCTGCGCCACCACCCGTCGTCGGAGTCGGGCGAGTCCGGCGGGCCAGCCCTCGTCGACGTCGCCCACTGGGCCAGCGAGTGGCCCTGGCTCGGCACGGCCGCGGCCCTGCTGGCGGCCGAGTTGTCCGCCGCAGGCAGTACGGTGGAGACTCGCGTCTCGGCCACCCCGACCGATCCGTGGACGCTGCACCAGCCCGCTCACGTTCCCGGGCCCGACGAAGGAGCTCACGCTGAACGCTGACCCCGCCGTCCAGTTGCGGCTGCTCGACGTCCAGGCGGTCGACCAGCGCCTCGACCAGCTCGCGCATCGCCGCAAGACGCTGCCCGAGGCCGCCGAGCTCGAGACGCTCGCCGCCGAGCACAGCCGCCTCCGCGACGCCGAGGTCGTCGCGGGCACCGCCGTCGCCGACCTCGAGCGCGAGCAGAAGCGCGCCGACTCCGAGGTCGAGCAGGTGCGCGCCCGCAAGGACCGCGACCAGAAGCGGCTCGACGCCGGCCAGGTGTCGTCGGCCAAGGAGCTCGAGAGCCTGCAGAGCGAGATCGCCTCGCTCAACCGCCGGCAGGGTGTGCTCGAGGACGCCGAGATCGAGATCATGGAGCGGCTCGAGGAGGCGCAGAACGAGGCCGCCGCGCTGGCCGCCGACCGCGACAGCGTCGCCAAGAAGGCGCAGGAGGTGCAGGCCGCGCGCGACTCCGCGTGGTCGCAGATCGACCAGGACGCCGCCGGCTCGCGGACCGAGCGCGAGTCGCTGGTCGCCGGCATCCCCGCCGACCTGCTGGCGCTGTACGAGAAGATCCGCGCCGACCGCGGCGGCATCGGGGCGGCCGCGCTGCGCCAGCGTCGCTGCGAGGGCTGCATGATCCAGCTCGACGCTGCCGAGCTGGGCCGCATCCGCGGGCTCGCTCCCGAGGTCGTCGTCCGGCACGAGGAGTGCCGGCGCATCCTGGTGCGCACCCCCGAGTCCGGGCTGTGACCGGCCGCCGGCTCATCGTCGAGGCCGACGGCGGGTCGCGCGGCAATCCCGGGCCGGCGGCCTACGGCGCCGTCGTACGCGACGCCGAGTCCGGCGCGGTGCTGGCCGAGATCGCCGAGACCCTCGGCGTCACCACCAACAACGTCGCCGAGTACCGCGGCCTGCTGGCCGGGCTGCGCGCCGCCCACGGCATCGACCCCGACGCTGTCGTCGAGGCGCGGCTGGACTCCAAGCTGGTGGTCGAGCAGCTCTCCGGCCGCTGGCAGGTCAAGAACGCCGACCTCAAGCCCCTGGCCGACGAGGCGCGCGGCGTCTTCCCGCCCGGCCGGGTCGGCTACACCTGGGTGCCGCGGGCCGAGAACGCCCACGCCGACCGGCTGGTCAACCAGGCGCTGGACGGCAAGCCCGTCGGCGTTCTCCCGGCGCCGGCCGAGGGGGCGGTCACCGAGCCGAGCAGCCCCGCGAACCGGCTGGCCGCCTGGAGCCCCGAGCTCGGCCAGCCCACCACGCTGCACGTCGTCCGGCACGGCCAGACCGCCCTCACGGCGGCTCGCGCGTTCAGCGGCGGCGGCGTGCCCGGGCCGAGCCTCGACGACACCGGCCGGGCGCAGGCCGACCGCGCGGCCGCCCTGCTCGACGGGTGCGGAGCGGTCGCCGTCGTCGCCTCACCCATGGTGCGCACCCGCGAGACCGCCGACGCCGTCGCGCGCCGCCTGGGCCTCACCGTGCGCATCGACGACGCCTGGCGCGAGTGCGAGTTCGGCGAGTGGGAGGGTCTCACGCTGGCCCAGATCGGCGAGCGTCACCCCGACGTCCTGACCCGCTGGTACGGCTCGACGGCCACCCGCCCGCCGGGCGGGGAGTCCCTCGACGACGTCGCCCGGCGCATCGGCGCCGCCCGCGACGCGCTGACCGCAGAGTTCCCCGGCCAGCCGGTCGTCGTGGTCACCCACTCGATGCCCATGCGCACGCTGACGACGCTGGCGCTCGGCGCACCGCCCACGACGCTGTTCCGGCTGCTGCCGGCGCCGGGTTCGGTCACCGAGCTGCAGTACTACGCCGACGGCACCACCGCGGTCCCGTCGTTCGGCCACCGCCCCTAGCGGTTCATGGCGCTCCAGCTACTGCTCTGGCCGTCCAACGAGCGCCATCAGACCGCTGGATCGGGCGTCAGCGACAGCCGCGGCCTCGTCTCGCTGCCGGCCGCGACGATCTCCTCGATCTGCCCGACCGGGAGCCGGCCGGCCACGGCGAGGTCGTCGATGGTGGTACCGGCATCGGACAGCAGCTCGACCGCCGCGCCGAGCAGGTACGGCGACTCGGGCGGGCCGAGCGGGGTGGGCTCCGGGTAGCCCAGGGCGGCGAGGTGCTGGTTCGCCCGGCGGTAGGCGTGCTCGCCCCACAGGCCGAGCCGGTGCGCCCGGTGGACCAGCGCCGCCAGGCTGATGCCCCATTTCGTCTTGGCCTGGGCGAGGGCGTCCCAGTCGACGCGGCGCGGCAGCTCCGGTTCCAGCTCGGTGCTCGGCGCGAGGAACTCGGAGGCGAAGGTGTCGGCCTGGCGCTCGACGATCTTCGAGCCGGGGTCGACGTCCTGGTGCATGACGAGGTGGGCGAGCTCGTGCGCGGCGTCGAAGCGGCTGCGGGCGCGGTCGTCCTTGACCGGCGACAGCAGCACGAGGGGCCGGTGGCCGGCCTCGGTGGAGAACGCGTCGACCCGGTGGTCGATCTCGCGCGGGAGCCGGAGCACGACGATCCCGTGCGCCTCGAGCAGCCGGACCATGTGCGGCACCGGCCCCGGGTCGACGCCCAGGCGCTCCCGGGTCGCGGCGGCCAGCCGGGCGATCCGGCCGGGCTCGGGCTCGGCGTCGAGCGGTTCGGCCAGCGGCGGCACCCGCGGCAGGTCGACGTACTGCTCGACGAGGTCGACCACGACGAGGGAGATCTCGGCGAACGCGAGCGCCTGCTCGCGCGAGATCGCCGGGGTGGCGCGCAGCGAGCGGAAGTGCGCCGCACTGGCGGGCACCGGCTCGATGGGCCGGCCCTGCCGGAAGAAGTCGACCGGCATGCCCAGCGCGAGGGCCAGTTCGGCCACGGCCGCGTTGGTCGGGCGCGCCGAGCCGCGTTCGAACTGGGTGATGGCGGCGGCACTCACGCTGGTCAGCTCCGCGAGCGCGCTGCGCAGCAGGCGCTGACGCCGCCGGGCGAGCGCGAGCCGGCGGCCGTCGAAGTCGACGACCGTGCCGCTGGCCCGGCGCCGGCGGGCCCGCTGGGTCGGGCCGGACTCCGTCGTCACGGAGTCGTCGTCTCCCGCACGCGCGGCTTGAGGGTGATGGTCGGCACGGGAGCCGGCTTGTCCTCGAAGCCCGGCGCGTCGTGCGTGGTGAGCCGGTCGTCGCTGTCCACACGGCCGGAGCCGATCGGCTCGTCCCACCACAACCGCGTCACCGCCAGCCAGCGCGCCGCGGAGGTCGTCGGCAGGCCCAGCCAGCCGGCGGTCAGCCCCGACGCGAGGTCGGCGCCCCAGGCGAGGAAGACGTCGCGGCAGCCCTGGACCGCCGTCGCCGCGTCGGGCAGTTCCAGCTCGAACAGCGTCGCCATGGACGGGTCGCGGGGAGGCGGCCCGTAGGCCGCCCGGTTCCGCGCGGCCGCGGCATGGCGCATCTCGCCCGACTGCCAGTCGAAGTCGGCGATGAAGTCGGGATGGCGGCCCGCGGTCGACGGAGCCTTGACCATCCGCACCTCGAGGCCGCTCGTGTGCAGCACGGTCGCGCCGTACTCGCGGCTCGCGTACGCCCCGGTCGCCCGCCAGCGCGGGTCGTCGCGCACGTACGCGGCCAGCCGGTTCGCGAGGTTCCTGGTCGAGGTGACGCCGAGCGTGAAGGAGTCGTCGAAGAGCTCCTCCGGCTCGTGCCGGGCGGTGTTGGCCCGCCAGACGTCGGCGATCGCCTCACGCGCGAGGTCGACCAGGCCGATCCGGTGCAGCTCGTCGCCGATGGACGCGAGCCGCTCGGCCGCGAACGGGTCCCAGGTTCCCATCCGGGCAGTGAACCAGGGCCCGCCCGCACGGCGACGCCGACACGCCGATGCAGTGGGATCGCGCTTCGGCTGCGCGAAAATCAAGTGGAATCTACGGCCGCCAGGTGCCCTGCGCGACCTGGGGGACGAACGCGTCGAGGTCGACGGGGAAGCGCACGGTCTCGCCGGTCTCGGCGGAGAGGTACGCGGCCATCATCAGCTCGCTGACCTCGACACCGTGCGCCAGGCTCTCGCGCGGCTGCCGCCCGGCGAGGAAGTCGGCGGCCACGGCGCGGTTCTCCGTCGTGTAGCCGTAGGTCATCGCCTCGTCGGACACGACCGGCAGCAGGCCCTGCTCGGCGCCCTGCTTCTCGACCAGATCCTCACCCGACGGCGACGACAGCTCGCGGCTGAGGAACAGCTGCGCCTCGGTGTCCAGCGTGCTGGCGCTCATCGAGTACTCCGGGCCGAGCAGCTCGAACGTCAGCCGCAGTCCCGGGCCGACGTAGCTCCACGACGTCGTCGCCTCGATGACGGCCTCGTCGCCGTCGCCGTTGCGGAAGCTGATTGTGGCGTGGGCGTAGTCCTCGGCGGGCCGGCGGGTGTAGTCGACGGCCCCGCCGAAGCGCTCGGCCAGCTGGGCGGCGTGCTTCTTGCGCGACCACTTGAGCGAGGCGATCTGGGCGCTGACCGACACCGGCGTCAGCCAGGTCGACACGTCGACGCCGGGTGGGGTGAGCAGGTAGCGGCCGGCCTCGATGGAGTGGCACATCATGTCGCTGAGCACGCCGCCGCCCTGCCGGGTTCCGTCCCAGAACCAGGCGGCGTGCGGACCGCTGTGCTCCTCGGCGCAGCGGGCGAGGTACGGCGTCCCGGCCAGTGCGGCGCCGCGCGACCAGACCAGCTCGTGCCCGCGGGTGACGGCCGGCGCGTAGACCTGGTTCTCGAGGTAGGCGTGCAGCAGTCCGGCGCCCTCGACCAGCTCGAGCACGCGGCGCGCCTCGGCGAGCGTGCGGCCCAGCGGCTTCTCGACGGCGATCCCCACCAGCGAGGCGCGGCCGGACGCGACCTCGTCGGCGATGGTCTCGATGACGGCGAGCCGCGCGTGGTTCGGCGCCACCACCCAGACGGCGTCGACGCGCGGGTCGCGGACCAGTTCGCGCAGGTCGGTGTAGGCGGTCGCGTCGCCCACCCGCAGCTCGCGGCAGCGGCCCGCCAGTTCCCGCGCGCTCTCACCCGAAGGGCTCTGGACGGCGACGACGTCGGCGTCGCGCACACCCGTCCACGACGTGACGTGGAAGTGCGCCATGAAGCCGGCGCCGACGATGCCGACCCCGAGCCGTTCCCTGTTCTCCATTTCGCGGACCCCTAGCTCCGAAGGCGACGCTGACGCCCGTAGAGCGACAGCAGGACGAGCAGGACGACGCCGTTGACGACGGTGCGCCAGGCGCCGCCGATGTCCAGCGTGGTGAGCAGACCCTGCAGGACGGTGAGCACGATCGCGCCGACCGCGGTGCCGGCGTACCCGCCGATGCCGCCGGCCAGCAGCGTCCCGCCGATGACGACGGCGGCGACGGACGGCAGCATGTACTGGTCGGCGAGGTCGAGGAAGACCGACTCGGTGTAGCCGAGCAGCAGGATGCCGGCCAGCCCGGCGAACGTCGCCGACAGCACGTACGCCAGGATCAGCGTCCGGTTCACCCGCACGCCGGTCAGCTCCGCGGCGGTGCGGTTGGCGCCGACGGCGAACAGGTTCCAGCCGAACGTGGTGCGGCGCAGCAGCCAGACGGCGAGCAGGCCGAGCAGCAGCCACAGGAACAGCAGGCCGGGCAGGTCGAAGACGACGCGCCCGTTGACCAGCGACGTCAGCGCCGGCGCCGCGCGGCCCTCGGCCTGGCCGCCGGTGTAGGCGAGGATCAGCCCCTGCACGACGCCGATCATGCCCAGGGTCATGACGAACGGCGGGATCCGCAGGAACGTGACGCCCAGCCCGTTGACCAGGCCGATGGCGGCCGCGACCAGCAGCGACAGCGCCACGGCCAGGGCGATGTTCGCGTCGTCGCCGTCCATGACCCGCGACCCGATGATGGCCGAGAACGTCGCCACCTTGCCGACGGACAGGTCGACGCCGCCGCCTCCGGCGATGATGACGATGGTCTGGCCGATCGCGATGACGCCGAGGAACGCCGCCACCCGCATGAGGTTGACCAGCTGCCCGTACCCGGCGAACCCGGGGGAGACGATCTCGCCGACGATCACCAGGGCGACGGCGACGGCTCCGGCCAGCGCGACCGGCCCGGGCCGCCAGGCGCCCAGACCCCCGGGCGTCTCCAGCACAGGGGTGCTCATGCCGCCGGCCTCCGTTTCTGCAGCGCCGGGATGCCCGCGAGGGCCAGCGCCAGGATGATCACGGCGCCGTTGACCAGCTGCCGGTAGTCGGTGGGCACGTCGGCGAAGAACACGATGTTCGTGACGAGGGCCAGCACGATCGCGCCGAGGATCGACCCGCCCGCCCCGCCGCGCCCGCCCGCGAGCGCCGTCCCGCCGATCACCACGGCCGCCACCGACGCCAGGGTCAGCTCGTTGCCGACGAACGGGTCGCCGGACCCGGTGTTGGCCAGGACTGCCAATGCCGACAGCGCCGCGAACAGCCCGCCCAGCACGTACCCCCAGACACGGGTCCGCGCGACCGGCACCAGCGAGGCGTACGCCGCGTCGGCGTCGCCGCCGACGGCGTAGACGTGCCGCAGGACGCGGTGTCCGCGCAGCACCCACCAGAGCAGCGCCAGCGCGAGGATCAGCAGCAGCGCCACCGGCACGCCGAGCACGGCGTCGCGATAGGCCGTGGTGACCTCGAACGGCACCGAGCCGCCCGGCGTCGGCAGCACGACCAGCGCCAGCCCGCTGAACACGAAGCTGGTGGCGAACGTCGCGACGATCGGCTGCAGCCGCAGCAGCGCCACGACCAGCCCGTTCAGCGCGCCGCAGACCAGCCCGACACCCAGGGCAGCGGCGACGGCCAGCGGGAACCGGCCCATCTCACCGTCGACCACCTGGACCGCGACGACGCTGGCCAGCGTGACCTGCGCGCCCAGGGAGAGGTCGATGCCGCCGCTGAGCACGACGATCGTCTGCCCGACGGCGATCGCCACCAGCGGCACGAACGTCGCGAAGTTCGAGGTCAGCGCGTAGCTGTCCCAGAAGTTCGGCTGCAGTGCGGCGTTGACGGCGACGGCGACGACCAGCATCGCGACCGTGGCCAGGCCGGACAGCTGGACGCCGCGCACGCGGTCGACGACCCCCGCCGCCGAGACGCCGTTCACAGCTTCTCACCCGGCGCGAGCCGCAGCGCGCTCGAGACCAGCCGGCTCTCCGAGATCGCCTCGGCGGCCAGTTCCTCGGCGACGGCGCCCTCGAACAGCACCAGCACGCGGTCGCTCAGCTCAGTGAGCTCGCGGTTGTCGCTGGAGTTGAGGATGACGACGGCGCCGTCGGCGGCCAGGCCGCGCACGATCGCGTAGATCTCCTCCTTCGACGACACGTCGACGCCCTTGGTGGGGTCGTCGAGCAGCACCACGCGCGGCCGGTCGAGCAGCCACTTGCCGATGACGACCTTCTGCTGGTTGCCGCCGGACAGCGTCGACACCGGGTCCGCCAGCGAGCCGATCTTGATCCGCAGCCGTTCGACCATGGTCTGGGCCGCCGCGCGCTCGGTCCCGGCACGCAGCGCCACCTTCGCCGTCGCCCGCCGGTGCATGCTCGCCAGCGAGAGGTTCTCCTGGATCGGCCGCACCGCGAACATGCCCTGCCGGCCGCGGTCGCCGGGCACCAGTGCCACTCCGGCCCGGGCCGCCTTCGCCGGCGAGCCGAGGGGGAGCGGCCGGCCGTCGAGCACCGCCTCGCCGCCCGTGGCGTGCGCGCCGCCGAACAGCGCGAGCAGCAGCTCGGACTGGCCCTGCCCCTGCAGCCCGCCCAGGCCCAGCACCTCGCCGGCCCGGACCGCGAAGCTCACGTCGCGCAGCCGGTCGGTCGTGAGTCCGCGCACCTCGAGGGTGGTCGACGACGGCGTGAGCGTGCGGTCCGCGCCGTCCCCGGCCACCGCAGCTGCCGCCGTCGCCCCAGAGGCCCGTGGCGCCTGGTGCGGCGCGTCGCCGACCATGAGCCGGACCAGCTCGTCCTCGTCGGTGGCCGCCAGCTCGACGGTGCCGACGGTACGGCCGTTGCGCAGGACGGTGGCGCGGTCGCAGAGCGCGAACACCTCGTCCAGCCGGTGCGACGTGAAGACGACCAGGACGCCGTCGGCGCGCAGCTCGCGGACCACGTCGAACAGCACCTCGACCTGCTCCTTGTGCAGCGAGGCGGTGGCCTCGTCGAGCACCAGGATGCGCGGCCCGCGGGCCAGCGCCTTGGCGACCTCGACGATCTGCCGCTCGCCGGGGCCGAGCGCGCCGACCGGGCGGTCCAGCGGCAGCCGCCCGGCGAACGCGGCGGCGAACCGCTCCAGCGCGGCGGCGGCGCGATCGCGGGCGGCACGGTGGTCGAGGAACCCGAGGCGCCGCACCGGCTCCAGCCCGAGCACGACGTTCTGCGTCACCGTCAGGTCGCCGACGATGCTCAGCTGCTGGTAGACGGCCGCGACGCCCAGGGCGTGAGCGTCGCGCGGCCCGCCGATACGGGCCTCGGCGCCGTCGATGCGGATGGTGCCCTCGTCGGGGACGACGGTGCCGGCCAGCGTCTTGTCCAGCGTGCTCTTGCCGGAGCCGTTGGGCCCGAGCAGGGCGTGGACCTCACCGCGCACCGCGGTGAGGCCCGCCCCGTCGAGCGCCTGGACGCCGCCGTACCGCTTGCGGACGCCGGACATCTCCAGCAGAGGAGTGCTCACTCGAAGAATTCCGCGGCCTCGTCACGCGTCAGCGAACCGTCCAGGCTGTACGCGTCGCTCTCGGCGCTGGCCTCGCCCCAGTACTGGTCGTACGTGGCCTCGTCGACGGTGTACGGGATCGGGATGGTGACGGTGTTGCCGTCGATGCTGCCGGACGCGAACTCCTCGCCCTCCAGCACGTTGATGGCCATGTGCAGCGCCGACACCGCGCCGCCGGGCGGGTTCACCACGCCGATGCTCTGGAAGCCGCTGGCCCGGGCCTCCCCCCACAGCCGCATGAAGCCGACGCGCGCCTCGCCGCTGATGGTGATCTGGTCCAGGCGCCCGGCCGCGTCGACCGCGCGGAACACGCCCTCGGCCATGCCGTCCTGCGTCCACACGCCGTCGACCTCGGGGTAGGTGGCCAGCAGGTTCGTCATGACCTGCTGCCCGGTGGCCTGGTCCCAGTTGCCGTCGGCGACGGTGAGTACGTTGACCCCGGCGCCGTCGAAGACCTCTTCGGCCGCGCCCCAGCGCATCTCGTTGGCCGGGTGCCCGGCGATGCCGTTGACCACGACGATGTTGCCGCCCTCGCCGACCTGCTCGGCCAGCCACTCCGCGGAGATGCGCGCCCACTCGGCCTGGTCGATGACCACGTTGGTGACGTCCTCGGAGGTCACCGCCTGGTCGATGGCGAACACCTCGATGCCCTGCCCGGTCGCCTCGCGGAACACCGCGTCCAGCGCCGTCTCGGAGTTCGGGTTCACGATGATCGCGTCGACATCGCGGTTGATGAGGTTGCGGATCTGCTGGATCTGGCCGTTGACGTCGGTGTCGGCGCTCTCGACCACGAGCTCGTCGACGACGCCCTCCTCCTCGTACTCGGCGAACGCCGTCTCGAGGCCCTCGACCATCTGCGTCCGCCACTCGCTGCCGACGAACCCGTTGGACAGGCCGATGGTGAACGGCCCCTCGCCGCCGCCCTCACCGCCGCCGCCGTCGCCGTCGTCCGAGCTGCAGGCCGTCAGGAGCACGGCCACGGCACCGGCCGCGGCGCCCGCACGCCACCCTCGACTCGGTCTCGGCATCAGGACCACACCCTTTCTCGGGGACTTTTCATCCAGCACGAGCGATAAGTGCGTTCACTCTGCCGTACGCCCCCGCGGTCCGTCTACCGTTCCGGGTCACGTTTCCGGCACGAAGCAGGCCCGCGGCCGGCTCGTCGACCCGGTCCGGCCGGTGTCGGGGGATGCCGTCCCCGCCCGCCTCGCTCGTTCCTCGCTCGGACGCCCGCGCCTACCCCTGACGGCATCCCCCGACACCGGCCTGGTTGGTCGGATGCCTTCCGCCGGCGGTGGCCGCGCCGGAGACGTGGCCCGGCCCGTCAGCGCGTCGCCTGGGCGTGGGCCTCGTCGATGGTTCAGCGGGTGGCTTGGACGTAGGTGTCGTCGCTGACGAGGCGGGCGGCGAGCTCGGCGGCGCCGACGATGGCGGCGTCGTCGCCCAGCTCGGACGCGGCCAGCCGGGGGACGTGGGGGATTCGGCCGACCAGGCGGTCGCGCAGGCCGGGGGTGATGAGGTCGGCCGCACCGCCCATCTCGCCGCCGACGATGACCAGCTCCGGGTCGAGGACGGTGCACAGGTTGGCGACCGCCAGCGCGACGTAGTCGAGCGTCTCCTCGAACAGCGCGCGCGCCTCGACGCTGCCGGTCCTGACCAGGTCGAACACGTCCGCGGCGGTGAGTGGCCGGTCCGCCGGGGCAGGGATGCCGCGCTCGCGGGCCTGCCGCGTCAGCCCGGTCGACCCGACCCGGCTCTCGAGGTCGCCGAAGCCGGGGAAGAGCCGCGCCAGCGACGTGCGGTCGAGCAGCATGTAGCCGATCTCGCCGGCCGCCGCCCGCGACCCGCGGTGCAGCCGGCCGCCGGTGACGATGCCGGTGCCGATGCCGGTTCCGAGCACGACGGCGACGAGGTCCTGCACGCCCCGGCCCGCGCCGTGGTGGTGCTCGCCGACCGCCAGCACGTTGGCATCGTTCTCGACGACGACGGGGAGCCCGGTGCGGTCGGCCAGCAGTGAGCCGACCGGCACCTCGCGCCAGTCGAGCGCGGGCGCCCAGGTCACGCGACCGTCGGCGCCGTCGACGACACCGGGGACGATGACGCCGATCGCCTGGCTGGGCTGGCCCCGGCCGTCGGCGGCAGCGCCGAGCTCGGTGACCACGGACAGCGCCTCCTCCAGGCGGATGGTGGCGCGGTCGGCGGCGTGCAGCACGTCCGGGACCACGGGGCGCTGCACCCGCTGGACGATGGTGCCGTCGAAGTCGACCAGCGCGCCCTCGGTGCGCGTGGCGCCCACGTGCACCACCGACACCAGGTGCGCCCGCCCGCTGTAGCGCAGCAGGATCGACGGCCGCCCGCCGGTGGACGGCTGGTGGCCGTCGGTGACCACAAGCCCCTTGCGCAGCAGCTGGGCGGCCAGCCGGTTCACGGTCGCCGCGCTGAGACCCGTGCGCGCGCCGATCTCCTGCCGCGACAGCGGGCCGTGCTGCCGGAGCGCGTCGAGGATCGCGGTCTGGTTCACCCGCGAGACGGTCTCGGCGTTGGCCGTCGAGGAGGTCCGACCGGACATGGCTTCCCCCTGGAGTTTTCTATCAGGCTGATACTGTACCCATCCCCAGCCGGCTCGAGACTGGAGACGCCGCCCGTGGTGATGCCCGGAACCGACCGTACCGGCCTGGCCGGCCCGCTTCGCCGTGCCCTCGCCGAGGCGGGCTGGCTGTCGCCGTCGGCGCAGGTCAACATGCCCGGGGCCGACGGCGACGGCGGCGGGGGAGCGGAGCCCGTGGTGGGCGTCGACCTCGGCGGCACCAAGCTGCACGCCGTCCTCTACGACCCCGTCCGGCACCGGCTGCTGGACCGCGTCGAGCCGACCGACCCGCGCGGCGGCACGGACGTGACCAGCCAGATCGCCCAGCTCGTCGCCGCCCTGACCAGCGCCGCAGGGCTGCCCGCCGGCCCGCCGCCGCGGGTCGCCGTCGGCTGCCCGGGTGCGCCGGACCCCGTCAGCGGCGCCGTCCTGCACGCCCCCAACATCCCCGGCTGGGACCGGATGGACGTGCCGGGCGACCTCGAGGCCCGGCTGGGCGCCCGGCCGCTGGTGCACAACGACGCCAACCTGGCCGCCTGGGGCGAGCACGCCTGGCAGCCCGGCGGCGGCTCCGACCTGGCCTTCGTCGCGGTCGGGACGGGGGTCGGGCTCGGCCTGGTGCTCGGCGGGCGCCTCTACGCGGGCAGTCGCGGCCTGGCCGGCGAGGTCGCCCACCTGCCCATCGGCGCCGACCCGTTCGACCCGGTCAACCTCGTGCACGGCCCGCTGGAACAGCAGGTCAGCGGCGCTGGCATCGAGCGCCGATACCTCGAGCTGGCGGGCCGGCGCCGCCCCGCCCCCGAGGTCTTCGCGGCCGCGGACGACGGCGACGGCGCGGCCGCCCAGGTACTCGACGACCTCGGCCGGCTGCTGGCGCTGGCGCTGCGGGCGGTGAGGGCGATCGTCGACCCGGCGACGTTCGTGCTCGGCGGCGGCATCGGCTCGCGGCCCGAGATGCTTGCCGCCACCCGGCGCTGGCTCACCGTCACCGAGGGAGAGTCGCTGCAGGTCAGGACCAGCACGTTCGGCAACCGCGCAGCCCTGGCCGGTGCCCTCGCTGCTGCGGTTTCTACTCACCGAGCATAAAAAGTCCGCTTCAGGGGTTCCCGTGGCGATCTGTCGCGGGTAGCTTCACAGAGATCAGCGGTCTGCTCGACGTTTGTCTCAGCCTGAGCGGATCTGCTCTCCGGCATGCCCCCGACCCCCCGAAGGAGTGGCCATGACCAGGACCGCACCGAGACGACTCGCGACGGCGGGACTCCTGGTGGCAATGACCACCGGCACCCTGATCGGTTCCTCGGCACCAGCGGCGGCGGCCTCCGACGACACCGCGGCCGACGCCTGCCCGGGCGGCTGGTCCACCGAGACCACGGTCTGGTTCGGCCCGCCGCGCATCGACACCGGCATCGCCAACCCGGAGGCCGCCGACGGCTGCACCCTCCTGGACCGCGTCTGGGCGGAGGAGCCGTTCGCCACTCACGGCGAGTTCGTCGGCACCGTCGTCCGCGCGACCCGCGAGTTCCGCGACCTCGGCCTGCTCGACGGGCAGGAGGCCGGGGCGATCCGCTCGGCGGCCGCACGCAGCGCCGTCGGCGGCCCGCACGACGACTCGATCCCCAACACCTGCACCGACCGCGTCGCGCTGACCTTCGACGACGGCCCGTCCTTCTACCGCGACCAGACGCTGGCGATCCTGCGCGAGAAGCAGGTCACCGCCACCTTCTTCGACGCCGGGATGCGCATCGAGGCGAACCCGCAGCTGCCGGCGTTCGAGCGGCTCGAGGGGCACCTGGTGCTCAACCACACCTGGGAGCACCCCAACCTCAACCAGGTCACCCTCCCGCGGCTGCGCGACGAGATGCGCAAGACGGAGGAGGCGCTCGACGCGGCCGGCGTGCAGCGGCCGTTCCTCGGCATGCGTCCGCCGTTCCTCGCGGCCAACGCGTCGGTCCGGGCCGAGCTGGCTCGGCTGGGCTTCACCGTCATCAGCGGCGACATCGACGCGGCCGACTGGGAACCGGACCGCCCGGCGGCACAGCTGCGAGCGGACATCGCCGAGGGCATCGCCGACGGGCGGCGCAACATCTTCCTGCACGACGGACCCATCGACACCGTCGCCGGGCCGGAGCTCATGGTCGCCCTGCCGCTGATCATCGACGACATCCGCGCGGCCGGGCTCTGCTTCGGCACGTTCGACAGCACCGGCGCCATCGTCGCCGATCGGTACGTCTCGAGCGGCGAGCCGATCCCGTCGGTCGAGAACGCGGTGCCGTACCTGCCGCTGCTGTTCGGCGGCGGCCTGCCGCCGGAGCCGTACGAGATCATCGTCCCCACCCCGCTCGCGGCGCCTGCGGCGACCACGACGGCGGCCGCAGCTGACGCCGTCACCACCGAGGCCGAGGACGCCTGCCCGAACGGCTGGTCGCCGGAGGAGACGGTCTGGTTCGGCCCGCCCCGGGTCGAGACCGAGGTGCCCAACCCCGAGGCGCCCGACGGCTGCACCCTGCTCGACCGGGTCTGGGCCGAGGAGCCGTTCGCGACCCACGGCGCCTTCGTCGCCGCTGCCCGAGCGGCCGCCGACGAGTTCGTCGCCTCCGGGCAGCTCAGCCGTCAGGACCGCGCCCGGGTCGTCTCGGCCGCCGCACGCAGCCACGTCGGCGGCCCGCGCGACACCTCCGTCCCGAACACCTGCGACAACCGCCTCGCCATCCAGTTCGACGACGGCCCGTCGCACTACCGCACCGAGACGCTGCGGATCCTGCGCGAGAAGCAGGTGACCGGCGTGTTCATGGACACCGGCACCCGCGTGCTGGCCAACCCGCAGTTCGCCCGGTTCCAGCTGGCCGAGGGGCACGAGCTGCTCAACCACACGTTCAGCCACGCGAACCTCAACCAGACGTTCGCGGCCGGGGGAGCCGACGCCGTCCGCAAGGAGATCCTCGACGCGGAGGCCGCCTTCGCCTCCGTCGGCGCCCCGATCTCCTTCAAGGGCATCCGCCCGCCGTTCGGGTCGGCGAACGCGTCGGTCCGGCAGGTCATCGCCGAGATGGGCTACACCGCGTACATGACCCGAATCGGCACCGACGACTGGGTGCCCGAGCGGACTCCGCAGCAGATCAGCGACGCGATCGTCGAGCAGCTGTACCCGGGCGCGATCATCTCGCTGCACGACGGCCCGTACGACACGCCCGCCGGGCCGGGCACCAACGGCGGGCTGGCGCTGCTCATCGACGCCGCCCGCGAGCTCGGCTACTGCTTCGGCACCGTCGACATCCACGGCGACGTCGTGGCGGACCGGCTGATCCCGACGGGCGACCCGGTCCCCGTCGTCGTGAACCCGGTGCCGTACGCGCCGCTCGTCTTCCCGGGCGAGCCGCCGGAGCCGTACGTGATCCTGGGCTAGGAGGTCGGCACCTCGGTCACCACGACGTCGACGGTGGCCGGTCGGCCGGGCGCGGACGGCGGGGTCAACTCCGCCGTCCAGCCCAGCCGGGTCAGGACCGCGGCCAGCCGCTTCGGGGTGGCGACGTTGGCGCCGTCCTGCAGCAGCCGGCGCACCATGCGGCCCTTCGTCGCCTTGTTGTGGTGGCTGACGACGGTGCGCCGGCCGTCGTGCTCGTGCAGGACCCGGACGACGACGGTGCGAGCGGCCAGGTCCGCGGTGGGCCGCCAGAACGACGCATACGTGCTGGAGCGCAGGTCGACGATGAGCTCGTCGCCGGCCGCGGCGGGCAGGCTCTTCGCCAGCGGCCGGCGCCAGAACGCCGCCAGCGGACCGACGCCGGGCAGGCTCACCCCGCCGCCGAGCCGGTACGCCGGGATGACGTCGGACGGGCGCAGCAATCCCCACAGCCCGCTGGTGATCAGCAGCGACGCGTCGGCGCGGCGGGCGGTGCCGCCGCGCAGCGACCGCAGGCCGAGCGCGTCGTACAGAACGCCGGAGTACACCTCGCGCGCCGGGGCGGCCGGCGCGTGCGGCAGGACCGCGTTGCGCTCGACGTCGGCGGCCTGCGTGGGGCCGAGCCCGAGCGCCGTCGCCGCCTGCTCCGGCGCGGTGCGGCAGAGCCGGACCAGCGCGGCCAGCAGGTCGACGCGGTCGCCGGTGAGCTCCGGAAACGACAGCGCGTCGAGGTCGACGGGGGCGCCGTCGCCGGGCGCGGTCTTGCCCTCCGACGGCGGCAGCAGGATCAGCACCCCGGCAGCGTATCCGCCGCAGCTGTCCGCCGTCCGTTCCGTCAGACGACGGACGGCGGACACGGAACGTTCGTCATCTGCCGGGTGAGGATTGGATCCATTGTGACTAGCGTCCTCGCGGGGGGGACCGATGCCGCAGTCCGCAGAGCTGGCCGTTCCCCCATGAGCGCGAGGGGTGAGGTGGCGATGGCCAAGCGGAGGATCGCGGCCGCCGTAGGGGTGGTCGGACTGTTGGGGTCGTTGCTGACGGGCGCGGTCCCGTCGGTCGCGGCGGACGAGGTCGGGTCGGCGACGGTGGTGCCGCTGCAGGTGACGGGGGATCCGGCCGACCGGCTGAACCTCATCATCCTGGGTGACGGCTACACGGCCGAGGAGATGCAGCAGTTCCGGGACGACGTCGACAAGCACCTCAACGTGCAGTGGAGCATCGAGCCGTTCCGCAGCTACCGCGACTACTTCAACGTCTACATGATCGAGATCGTGTCGGGCGAGTCCGGCATCAGCTGTGACCCCGACGACGGCAACGTCCGCCGCGACACGCCGCTGAAGCTGCAGTACGCCGGCACCTGCCCGGCCGGCGCGAACGCCCGTGGCGTCACCTTCGGCACCGGCGGCCAGGCGGCGCTCGAGCAGTACGTCTCGATGATCCCGGGGGTCACGGCGCAGAACCGGCAGACGCTGACCATCGCCAACACCAGCACCTACGGCGGCATCGGCGGGCGCAACGCCACCACGACCGGCCAGGCGCCGCAGGGCCCGCTGGTCAGCCCGCACGAGCTGGGCCACTCGCTGGGCAACCTGCAGGACGAGTACCCGTACAGCTCGCGCAACGTGCCCGGCGCGCCGTACACCGGCGGTGAGCCGTCGTCGATCCACCACACGATCCTCACCGAGCAGCAGATGCTCGACCAGCAGGTCAAGTGGTACCGCTGGCTGGGCGAGGAGAGCCTGTCCGGCGGCCCCATCGGCCGCTACGAGAGCGGCCAGTCGCGCGCGTCGGGCATCTGGCGCCCGAGTGAGCACTCGATCATGCGCTGGATCGGCTACCACTTCGACCAGATCGGCCGCGAGCGGATGATCGAGAAGATCTCCGGCCGCCGCGACGACGTCGAGATGACCGTCGAGTCCACCCCGACCGACGAGCCGGTGTCGCCGGGCGACGTGCTCTGGGTCGAGACCATGCACCCGCTGTACCACGAGCTCACCGTCACCTGGGCCGTCAACGGCCAGGTCGTCGCGGGGACGAACAACAGCCGCAACTTCGACCTCGACGCCCACGGCGTGCAGATCGGCGACACCGTGAAGGTCACCGTCTCCGACGACACCGAGGACGTCCGCGACCCGGCTGTGGCGAACGGCGGCGCGCTGACGCAGACCCGCGAGTGGACCATCGTCGAGGAGCCGCCGGCCCCGTCCGAGGTGAAGTTCACCTCGTCGACCGCCACCACGCACCCCGTCGGCGGCCAGGACGTCGTCTACGTCGAGACCACCCACCCGCGCGACCGCGTGCTCGACGTCACGTGGCGGCTCAACGGCAACGTCGTGGCGAACCCGAACAACTCGCGCAACCTGGACCTCGGCGCCCTGAACCTGCCAGCCGGCAACCACCAGCTGACGGCGACGGTGACCGACCCGGAGGTGGCCTCGGCCCCGACGCAGACGCTCACCTGGACCGTCGACAACGTCGCCCCCGAGGTGACGTTCGAGCTGTCCGACCCGGTCTCCGTCGTGCCCGGCACCCGCGTCCGCCCGCCGCACTACGTGTTCCGCGAGTGGTTCGAGATGGGCCTCGAGGCCACGGACAACCAGGACGGTTACGTCGTCATCGAGTTCCAGCTCGACGGTGACGGCTGGTTCAACTACCACGGCTGGCCGGACGCGCCCGAGGGCACGCCGTACCGCTTCACCCCGGCCGGCACCGTCATCAAGGAGATCGCGTACGGCAACCTCGGCAGCGGCGGCCTCACCAAGGCGCCGTTCGAGCAGTCCTACGACGACTTCGTGCCCGGCTACGGCCGCCACGAGATCCAGTACCGGGCCATCGACGCCGCCGGCAACATCAGCGCGCCGAAGACCTTCACGGTGACGGTCACCGACACGAACGGCGCGGTGGCCCTGCCGCCGGGCGCGATCGTGCCGGACTGAGTGAGACCCGGGCGGGCGCCCCTGACGTGCGGGGCGCCCGCCCGTAACAATCTGCGAGGCTCGGTAGTGTCCGGCGTTCTCCGTAGCGTCGGACCATGCCGGACTTCGACGCTGTGTCGCGCGATCATGTTCTCTCGGCACTCGCCGAGTACGACGAGCGTGGCGCCGACGACTTCCTCGCCGCCTATGGCTTCGGCCGGGCCCGCGACTACGTGCTCTGGCACGACGGCAAGGGCTACGACTCGAAGGCCGTCCTCGGGGTGGCGCTGAAGTACGCCACCGGTGCCGCCGCGCAGTCGACGGAGTTCTCCGGCGGCCGGTACGGCGCCGCGAAGGTGCTGTGGGCGCTCGGATTCGACGTCAGCGAGCCGGCCGGAACTCCCGGTGACGGCGAGGACTGGCGCGAGGCCTCGGACGTCGGCACTGAAGCGGCCCGCTCGGCCTGGGCGGCGGAGGCCCGCGAGGTCCTGCTCGACGCCGCGCTGCGCTACCGCGGCGTCGTCACGTACAAGGAACTCGCCACCGAGGTGCAGTCGCGCACCGGGATCCGGACGCGGCAGCTCATGCACTACTGGATCGGCGATGTACTCGAGCGGGTGTCGAAGGAGTGCGCTCGCCGCGGCGAGCCGATGCTCTCCTCGCTCTGTGTCAACGCGGAGGGCAGCGTCGGGCCTGGGTACGCGTCGGCGGCGCGCGGCGCGTACGGCCGCGCGCCGGACGACCTCGACGACCACGCGGCGCAGGAACGGCTCGCCTGTCATCAGCACTTCCGAGCTCCCGACCTGCCCGCCGACGGCGGAGTCCCGGCGCTGACGCCGCGGCTCGCTGCTACCCGCGCGCAGACGAGGCGAGCCGTACCCGTCCGCCGCGAGGCCGCCACCTGCCCGACCTGCCACATGCAACTGCCCGCCACCGGGGTCTGCGACACCTGCGGCTGACGGCCTCACCTCAGTTGATCATGGAGAAAGTCGCCTTCCGGCTCACCGGGGAGCCTCCCTTCTCCATGATCAACGAGGGTGGGGCGGGTTCCACGGAGCGAACGGTCCCGACGTCGGGGGCGTTCGCTCCTTACCGTGGAGGTATGGCGACCTACACGCACGGGCATCACGAGAGCGTCCTGCGCTCGCACACGTGGCGCACTGTCGCGAACTCGGCGGCCTACCTGCGCGACCACCTGGTGCCGGGCACCGACGTGCTCGATGTGGGGTGCGGGCCGGGGACGATCACCGTCGAGATGGCGGGGCTGGTGGCGCCCGGCCGGGTGGTAGGGCTGGACGCGTCGGCTGAGGTCATCGCCACGGCGCGGGCCGCAGCCGACGCCGTCACCGCCGAGTTCCGCACCGGTGACGCCACGGCCCTGCCGTTCGACGACGACAGCTTCGGCGTCGTCCACGCGCACCAGCTGCTCCAGCACGTCGCCGACCCGGTCGCCGTCCTGCACGAGATGCGCCGCGTCGCCCGCCCCGGCGGCCTCGTGGCCGCGCGCGACTCCGACTACGCCGGCATGATCTGGTACCCGCGCCTGCCCGGCCTGGACGAGTGGCTCGAGCTGTACCGCACCCTGGCCAGGGGCAACGGCGGCGATCCGGACGCCGGCCGGCGACTGCTGTCCTGGGCCCGCGCCGCCGGGTTCGAAGCCGCCGACGTGACAGCGACGGCGAGCGTCTGGTGCTTCGCCGACCCCGAGGACCGCGCGTGGTGGGGCGGCCTGTGGGCCGACAGGGTCAGCTCGTCGGCGTTCGCGCGGCAGGCCGTCGACCGCGGCCTGGCGACCACCGGCGACCTCGGGCGGCTGGCCGGCGCCTGGCGGGAGTGGGCCGGTCAGGACGACGGCTGGTTCCTGGTTCCGCACGGTGAAATCCTCGCCCGGGTCCCCGGGATCGAGTTCGTCCCATCGGCCTCACACCACTAGGGTTCCTCTGTGCTCACGATGCAGGACGCGCTGCTGGCGCTGACGAAGTACTGGACCGACCGGGGCTGCCTCATGGTGCAGCCGTTCAACACCGAGGTCGGCGCCGGAACCATGAACCCGGCCACCATCCTCCGGGTGCTCGGTCCGGAGCCCTGGCACGTCGCCTACGTCGAGCCGAGCGTGCGGCCCGACGACGCCCGGTACGGCGAGAACCCGAACCGGCTGCAGACGCACACCCAGTTCCAGGTCATCCTCAAGCCCGACCCGGGCGACCCGCAGGAGATCTACCTGGCCAGCCTCGAGGCGCTGGGCATCGACATCCACGCCCACGACATCCGCTTCGTCGAGGACAACTGGGCCTCGCCCGCTCTCGGCGCGTGGGGGCTGGGCTGGGAGGTCTGGCTCGACGGGCTCGAGATCACCCAGTTCACCTACTTCCAGCAGGCCGGCGGGCAGACCCTCGACCCCGTCTCGGTCGAGATCACCTACGGCATCGAGCGCATCATCATGGCGCTGCAGGGCGTCAGCCACTTCAAGGACATCGAGTACGCGCCCGGCATCTCCTACGGCGAGGCGTTCGGCCAGGCCGAGTACGAGATGTCGCGCTACTACCTCGACGACGCCGACATCGAGGCCAACCGCCGGCTCTTCGACACCTACGCCGCCGAGGCCGAGCGCATGATCGCCGAGCGGCTGCCGGTCCCGGCGCATGTCTACGTGCTCAAGTGCTCGCACACCTTCAACGTGCTCGACGCCCGCGGCGCCATCAGCACGACCGAGCGGGCCAAGGCGTTCGCCCGCATGCGTGGCCTGGCCCGCGAGGTGTCGTCGCTGTGGACGGCGCGACGCGAGGAGCTCGGTCACCCGCTGGGCCTCGTCTCGCGGCCGGGTCGCGACGACGACGACGCCGAGCCGCTGCTGCCCGACCTCCCGCAGGCCGACCTGCCGGGCCCGGCGCCGCTGCTGTTCGAGATCGGCACCGAGGAGATGCCGCCGCACGAGGTCACCAACACGGTGGCCGCGGTGCGCGGCGCGGTGACGGCGAAGCTCGCCGCCACTCGCCTCGGCCACGGCTCCATCGACGTCGTGGGCACGCCGAGGCGCATCGTCGTCCAGGTCGACGCCGTCGAGCCGCGTGAGCCCGACGCCGACCGCACCGTCCGCGGCCCGCGCGTCGAGGCCGCCTACGACGCCGACGGCAACCCCACCAAGGCGCTGCTCGGGTTCGCCCGCGGCCAGAACGCCGAGGTCGAGGACCTCACGACTGCCGACTTCGGCGGCAACCAGCACGTCGTCGTCAGCGTGGTCGACGCCGGCCGCGGCGCGGTCGAGGTGCTCTCGGGCCTGCTCGCCGAGGTGGTCACCGAGCTGCGCTCGGAGAAGAACATGCGCTGGAGCGACCCCGCGCTGTCCTTCACCCGGCCCATCCGCTGGCTGACGGCGCTGCTCGGCGACACCGTCGTGCCCGTGCGGGTGTCCGCGCTGGTCAGCGGCCGCAGCACGCGCGTGCACCGCACCGCGACCGAGCCCGTCGTCTCCGTGCCGTCCGCCGCCGGGTACCTCGAGTTCCTCAGCGGGCACGGCATCGTCGCCGACCCCGCCGTCCGCCGGGCCGCCGTCGTCGACGCCGCGTCGGCGCTGGCCGCCACCGTCGGCGGCGTCGTCGACACCGAGGCCGAGGCCGGGCTGGTCGACGAGATCACCAACCTCGTCGAGGAGCCCAACGCGCTGCTCGGCGGGTTCGACACCCGCTACCTCGAGCTGCCCGAGCAGATCCTCACCACGGTCATGCGCAAGCACCAGCGCTACCTGCCGGTCCGCGCGGGCGACGGTGCGCTGCTGCCGCACTTCGTCGCGGTCGCCAACGGCTCGTGCGACGCCGACGCGGTGCGGGCCGGCAACGAGGCGGTCCTGCGGGCCCGCTACGAGGACGCCGCGTTCTTCTGGCGCGCCGACCTCGCGGTGCCGCTCGAGCAGTTCAAGGCGGGGCTGTCGAAGCTGACGTTCGAAGAGAAGCTGGGCTCCGTCGCCGAGCGGGCCGCCCGCATCGAGACCATCGCCGCCGACCTCGCCAAGGGCGTCGAGCTGTCCTCCGACGACTTCGCCGCCCTCGAGCGGGCCGCCGCACTGGCCAAGTTCGACCTGTCTTCGCAGATGGTCGTCGAGCTGTCCAGCCTGGCCGGCGTCATGGCCCGTGAGTATGCCGTCCGCGCGGGCGAGTCGGACGCCGTCGGGCAGGCCCTGTTCGAGATGGAGCTGCCGCGGTCGACGGCCGACGCGCTGCCGTCGTCCGCACCCGGCGCCATCCTGGCCCTGGCCGACCGGTTCGACCTGCTCATGGCCATGTTCGCCCTCGGCGCCAAGCCCACCGGCAGCTCCGACCCGTTCGGGCTGCGACGCGCCGCGCTGGGCGTCGTGCGGATCCTGCGCGAGACCCCGGCGCTGTCCGCGGTGACGGTCGACGGCGGGCTGGCGGTCGCGGCCGAGCGGCTGCGCGCCCAGGGCATCGACGTGTCCGACTCCGCGGTGGCGGCGGCGCGTGAGTTCGTCGTCGCCCGGTTCGCCCAGCAGTTGCGCGACGAGGACGTCCCGGCCGACTTCGTGTCCGCCGTCCTGCCCGGCGCCGACGCTCCGGGCCAGGCGGTCGCGACGCTGTCGGCGCTGCGCGCCCGGGTCGGCGACTCATCGTTCCGCGCGCTCGTGGCGGCACTGCAGCGCATCAACCGCATCGTTCCCGCGGGGACGGCGGCAGCTTACGACGCCGCCGTGCTCACCGAGCCGGCCGAGCAGCGCCTCGCCGAGGCGGTCGCCGCGGTCGGCGACTGGTCCGGCCGGCCGGTCGGCGACTACGCCGGCGCCGCCGCCGCGCTGGTCGAGCCGGTCAACGCGTTCTTCGACGACATCCTGGTCATGGCCGAGGACCCGGCCGTGCGCTCGTCGCGGCTCGGCCTGCTGGCGACCATCAGCGCGCACAGCCCGCGCACGGTCGACTGGGCCGCGCTCGACACCGCCCTCGGCTGACGGTTCCCGCCGCGCCACTACCAACTGTGTCACCTGATCATCTTCGCGGCGATGATCAGGTGACGGGGGACGGGGACGGGCGGCCGGTTGGTCACCTGATCGTTCCCCTCAGGGCGGCGCGACGGCGGCCTGCTGGTTCCGGTGGTCGCGGATCAGCCAGTCCTCGGCGACCCCCGGCGTGAGCCGCGGGTCGTCGTCACCGCGGCCGGCGGCGAGCTCGTCGAGGTAGCGGCGGTCGGCGGCCAACCGGCGGCGCAGCTCCGCGGCGTCGCCCACGTGTCCGTGACCGGGCACGACCCAGCGCACCTCGTCGACCAGGGCCGAGAGCAGGCCCAGCGCGGCCATGTAGTCGCCCAGCGGGTCGGCGGCGTCGAGGTCCAGCAGCGGCACCTCCAGATCCGAGAGCAGGTCGCCGGCCACCAGAACACCGGCGACGACCAGCGCGGCGTGCCCGGGCGCGTGCGCCCGGTGCTCGACGACGTCCACGCGCGGCCCGTCCCACGGCACCGAGCGGACGCCGTCAGGCAGCGGCGTGAGTACCGCGAACAGGTCGCCGTCGACGTCCGGTGCGACCGAGCGGGCCTCGGCCAGGCCGGCCACTCGCCCGGCCGCAGCTGACGCCGTCGCCGCCGATGTCGCGAACCGCGGCGCGGAACCGAGCGCCCGGCTCCACAGCACGTGGTCCCAGTGCGGGTGGGTCGCGAGCCCGGCGGTGACGTGCAGGCCGCGGCGGGCCAGCGCTTCAGCCAGGTCGGCCAGCTCGGCCGGCGTGATGCCGGGGTCGACGACCAGGCAGCCGCCTTCGTCGCCCACGACCACGGTGGTGGTGTGCGTGCAGAAGTCGTGCGTGGCGACGAGGACGTCGCGGGTCACCTCGGCGAGGCCGGCCATGCGCCGACCGTACCCGGTGCACCGTCACGAGTTAGGTCAGCCTATCCTTTGGCTCATGTCGTTCACCGCCGCGGGCCGCCGGCTCGCCCTCGTCCTGACGGTTCCGCTCCTGCTCGCCGCGTGCGGGGGTGACGACGGCGACGGCTCGGCCACGGGGGAGTCGGGCTCGACGGCCGCGCCGGACGGCGAGCAGACCGGCGGGTTCCCGGCGTCCGTCGACCACCGCTACGGGACGACGGAGCTGACCGAGGCGCCCGAGCGGGTCGTCACCCTCGGCTTCAGCGACCAGGACTTCGTGCTGGCCTTCGGCGTCGCGCCGGTCGCCGTCACCGACTGGTACGGCGAGTACGACCACGCCACCTGGCCGTGGGCCGAGGACGAGCTGGGCGACGCCGAGCCGGTCGTCATGAACGAGGGCGCGTTCACGGGTATGCAGGCGTTCAACTACGAGGAGATCGCCGAGCTCGCGCCGGACCTCATCATCGGCCTCTACACCGGCATGACCCAGGAGGAGTACGACACCCTGTCGTCCATCGCCCCGACGGTGGCGTCGTCGCCGGACTACCCCGAGTACGGCATGCCGTGGCAGGAGACCACCCGCATGGTCGGGCAGATCCTCGGCCAGGGCGATCGCGCCGAGGAGCTCATCGCCGGCATCGATCAGCAGTTCGCCGACGCCGCCGCGGCGCACCCCGAGCTCGAGGGCGTCGAGATGGTCGTCGCCGAGCAGTTCGAGCCGGGCTCGTCGTTCGCCCGCAGTGCCACGGACCCGAGGACGGTGTTCATGACGCAGCTGGGCTTCGTGCTGCCCGACGAGATCGCCGAGCTGGCCGGCGACCTCGACGGCGCGCCCATCAGCGACGAGCTGATGACCCAGCTCGACCGCGAGCTGCTGATCTGGAACGTCGGCCACGACGACACGCTCCGGGCGCAGATCGAGGCCAAGCCGCTGTACGACCAGTTGCAGGTCGTGCAGGACGGCCGGGTGTTGTTCATCGAGGACCCGCTGGTCTCCGGTGCGCTGACCTGGGCGACGGTGCTCAGCCTGCCGTACGCGCTGGAGCAGCTGGTGCCGCAGCTGGCCGAGGTGGTGGGCGGCGCGGCCTAGGTCGTCCGGGCGGGGACGACCCCGCCGACGTCGTGCACGTGGTGCGGGTCGTCCTCGCGCGGGTGCTCGCCGCGGGCGTGGTCGGCGTGGAACAGCGCCTGCTCGAGCAGCTGGCGCACGTGGGTGTCGGCCGCGTGGTAGTAGACGAACGTGCCGTCGCGGCGGCTGCGCACCAGGCCCGAGAGCCGTAGCTTGGCCAGGTGCTGGCTGACGGCGCTCGGGCTCGCGTCGACCAGCTCGGCCAGGTGGTTCACCGACGACTCGCCCTGCAGCAGCGCCCACATGAGCTTGAGCCGGGTCGGGTCGGAGAGCATGCGCAGCGCTCCGGCCGCCCGCTCGACCTGCTCGGACTCGGGCATGTCGAAGCCGTCGATGGTCTCGTGCACGGGGGGAGTCTACTCCGCGCACTTGCATATCTGCGTAGGTGCGCAGATATGCTGATGGTGTGCGGACAGCTGAGCATCACGGGACGGGCCACGGCCATGGGCATGGCCACGGGCACGGTCATGGACACGGACACGGTCATGGGCCTGAGGGCGGGGACGGCTGGTTCGCGAGGCTGCGGCACGCGGTGAAGCCGCACTCGCACGACGCGACGGAGGCGATCGAGAGCGCCGAGCAGGCCAGCGGCGCGGGGATCCGGGCTGCCTGGGTCGGGCTGGCCGGCATGATGGCGACGGCGGTGCTGCAGCTGTTCATCGTCGCCGTCAGCGGGTCGGTCGGGCTGCTCGCCGACACCGTCCACAATCTCGGGCACGCCGTCACGACCATTCCGCTGCTCATCGCGTTCCGGCTCGGGCGCCGCGCCCCCACCCGGCGCTACCCGTACGGCTTCCGCCGCGCCGAGGACCTCTCCGGCGTGCTGATCGCGCTGGTCATCGCGGCGTCGGCGGCGCTGATCATCGTCGAGGCGGTGCGGGCGCTGCTCGACCCGCGCGAGCTGACGAACCTCGGCTGGGTGCTGGCGGCCGCGCTCATCGGGGCGGCGGGCAACGAGGCGGTCGCCGTCTACAGGATCCGCGTCGGCCGCCGCATCGGCTCCGCCGCACTGATCGCCGAGGGTCAGCACGCCCGCGCCGACGGCCTCACCTCACTGGTCGTCGTGTTCGGCGTCGCCGGCGCGTGGCTCGGCTTTCCGCAGGCGGACGCCGTCGTCGGCCTGGTCGTGGGTGTCATGATCCTCTGGATCCTGGTCAGCTCCTGCCGGACGATCTTCCGCCGGCTCATGGACGGGGTCGACGACGGCACCGTCGAGTCCATCGAGGAGGTCACCGCGAGGGTCGACGGCGTCCGCGGCGTCGGCCGGGTGCGGGCGCGTTGGACCGGGCACCGGCTCGAGGCCGATGTCGACGTGAACGTCGACGGCGAGGCCACCGTCGCCGAGGGGCACCGCATCGCCGAGGTCGTCCACCACGCGCTGCTGCACCGCGTGCGCCACCTCGACCACGTCGTCGTGCACGTCAACCCGGCCGTCGACGGCGAGGTGCCCGACCACGTGCACGAGCTGACCGCGCACCACGTCTCTCGTTAGCCGGGGACGCGGGCCCAGAACAGGGTGTGCCCGCTGTCGCCCTCGGGGACGAACTCCTCCCGCTCGACGGCGAACCCGGCGGCCTCGATCCACACCCGGTAGGTCGCGGCGTTGGCGTGGCTCCACCACATGGTCGCGCCGCCGCCGAGCCAGTCGTCCTCGGTGCCCGTCCACGCCTGGTGGCCGGTGGTGGCGACCAGCAGCCCGCTCGGCCGGAGCCAGCCGGCGATGCGCGCGAGGAGCGGCGGCTGCTCCTCCAGCGGGATGTGGATCAGCGCGTACAGGCACACGACGGCGTGGAAGCTGCGCTCCGGCAGCTCGACGGTGGTCGCGTCGGCCGCCAGGAACGTCGCGTCGGGCACCAGCGCGCGGGCCCGGGTGACCTGGACCTCGCTGAGGTCGACCCCGATGACGGCGAAGCCCGCGGCGGCCAGGTCGCGGGCGACGGGGACGCCGTTGCCGCAGCCCAGGTCGAGGACACTGGCGTGACGCGGCAGCCGTTCGGTGAGCTCGGCGACCCACGGCCGGTGCGTCTCCGGGTCCGCGTCGTCCGCGCGGTAGTGCAGCGACACGGCGTCGTAGCCGCGGCGGACGATCTCCTTCGGGTCGGCGTCGATGTCACGGTGACTGGTCATGATCGGTCACGCTACTCCGTCGATCTTGATGAGAATCGCGGCGAAACGCCCGAAAGGGGTTCCCGGGTGCTCATGATCGCGCTACCGTCCGGGGCTTTGATGTGGGCCGTACCTACGGCCTATGTAGCAGAGATCCGAAGGGGGGCGACCTTGCGAAAGGTCACCATAGCGATACTGGCCGGCCTGGCCCTGCTGTTCGGCGGCGCCATGCCCGCCTGGGCCGAGGCCACCACTGAGGCGAAGACTGCGGCCGACTGTGCCGCGTACGTCGACTCCGAAGACTGGTGTGACCCGGGTTCGGAGCTGAACTACAACTGCGATCCGGCACACATTCCGGAGCAGTACTGGCCGGTCCAGCTCGTCGACGTCGAGAACGATCCGTTCGATCTCGACGGCAATGACAACAACGGCTGGGGCTGCGGCGACGCACCTGTCGAGGAACCACCGGCCGAGGAGCCACCGGTCGAGGAACCGCCCGCGGAGAGTTCCGGCTCGTGCGAGGCCTACGTGGGCTCCGAAGCGTGGTGTGCCGACGGCGTCGACGACTACGACTGCCCGCAGATCGACAACGCGCACAAGCCGATCCTGCTGGTCGACGCGCAGGACGATCCGTTCCACCTCGACGACGACGTCGACGGCGTCGGCTGCGAGGTCGACACCGAGGGCGACGAGGACCCGTCCAACAACGGCGGGACCGGCGATGACGATGCCGGTACCGGCGGCGACGGTGAGGCGCTGCCGAACACGGGCTCCGGCGACCTGGGACCGCTCTGGCTCGCGGTCCTGGCCTTCCTGGCCGCCGGTGCGCTGCTGGTGACGCGCAGGGTGGTCAGCCAGCGGTAGGGATGAGCGGCGGGCGGTCCGGCGCAGCCACAGCGGCGCCGGACCGCCCGCCGTCGTATGTCCGCCCCTGGAGCGTGGCTGGCGGATCGACGGCGCCCTTCCTACCCGTTCGTGATCATGTTCCCTCGCGGTCGCTGTGGCGCCGTGAGGGAACATGATCATCGAAAACGACGAGGTGGCGGTCCCGTTGACCCGTCGAACACGCCCTAGAGGTTGTCCTTGAGCCAGTCGCCGCACTCCTGGTTGAAGCCGATCCACGACGCCGGCGCGCCGGTGACGTCGATGACGAGGATCTCGTCGCCGTGGTTCATGTGCATCCACAGGGAGTCGCGGACCTGGGTGATGCTCATCCGGGTCTCGACCAGCCACAACGAGTCGAGACAGTGCCAGTAGGACCCGAAGCTCTCGAGCGAGTC
This sequence comes from Jiangella mangrovi, assembly GCF_014204975.1. NCBI lineage: Bacteria > Bacillati > Actinomycetota > Actinomycetes > Jiangellales > Jiangellaceae > Jiangella > Jiangella mangrovi. Next base: position 6,641,384 of record NZ_JACHMM010000001.1, on the reverse strand, counting down.
GAGGAGCCTGTCGTAGTCACCGTCCGGCCCGTTCAGGTCGTAGCCGATCAACATCATCGCCATGTCCGGCACTCCGCGATCTCGACGAATCAAAGCGCGGAGACTACCCCAGTTGTCGGACAGAACCGTGTCACGGAAGTGACGTCCAGCGAGCCGGGCGCGGCCGGCGCCCGTTCTGTCCGGCGTCGCCCGTAAGGTGCTCCGGATGTGGACGAGGGGGATGCGCCGACACCGCACGATCGCGGCGCTCGTCGCGGCGCTGGCGATGGTGCTCGGCGGCTGTGCCGGAGCCGCCTCCATCGGGGCGGGCGCCGATCGCACGACGGCGCCCGAGGACGATCGATTCGGGGCCATGGTGGTCAGCGAGCGCGGCAACCTCATCAAGGACATCGGCGTCCTCGCCGCCATCGTGGACGAGCGGAACGGCGTCTCGCGCGTCGAGTTCACCGTCGACGCCATCGAGGTCGATCCCGGCTGCGCGACCGACGCCGGGCCGGCCCTGAACGGGCACTTCGTCGTCGTGACGATCACCGTGTCGACCGCGGCGACCATGAGTGAGAACGACGGGCCTGCCGAGATCAGCTTCGACCCGAGCATGTGGTGGATCATCGGCCCCGATGGCGCGGCCGAGGAGTCGTCGTCCTCCGAGGCGGCCTTCTCGTGCCTGGGCGAGGCCGAGCTGCTCCCCGTCGGCCTTGGACCGGGCGAGAACCACACGGGGAAGATCGTCCTCGACACAGCGCACGCGACGGGCACGATCCTCTACGCGCCGTTCGTCGAGCCCGGCGGCTGGGAATGGCAGTACTGAGGGGACGAGCCGGCCTGTAAGCCGGATTCTGTGATTCCCGGCGGACCGGGACCGGCGACCATCCATCTACGACCACCGTTGCCGGTGGTCTCCAGCGGTCTACCCGGGAGCTCGGGCGGGCCGCCCTCGAACGCTCCCTGTCTGACCTTGCTCCGGGTGGGGTTTACCGAGCCGCCCCAGTCACCTGGGGCGCTGGTGGTCTCTTACACCACCGTTTCACCCTTACCGCCCACGCGAACGCGGGAGGCGGTCTGTTTTCTGTGGCACTGTCCCGCGGGTCACCCCGGGTGGGCGTTACCCACCACCCTGCCCTGTGGAGTCCGGACTTTCCTCGGCAGGACCTGACGGCCCCGACGCGGCCGCCCGGCCGGCTCGTCCTCCGCCGACAGAATACCGCCTATGCGGCGCGCTCGGCCGCCAGGAGAGCGGCGCCGATGATGCCGCCGTCGTTCTTCAGCCCGGCCGGCACGATGGGTGTGGCGAGGTCGAGCAGCGGCAGGAACTTGTCCGCCTTCTTGCTGACGCCGCCGCCGACGACGAAGAGGTCGGGGGAGAAGATGAACTCGAGGTGGGCGTAGAACTCCTGCAGCCGCTCGGCCCAGTGCTCCCAGGAGAGCTCCTTCTCCTCGCGGACGGAGGCGGCGGCGAACTTCTCCGCCTCCTTGTGGTGGGCGAGGTAGAGGTGGCCGAACTCGGTGTTCGGCAGGAGGACGCCGTCGTGCAGGACGGCGCTGCCGATGCCGGTGCCCAGCGTGGTGACGATGACCACGCCGTCCTGGTCGGCAGCGGCCCCGAAGCGGTCCTCGGCGATCCCGGCGGCGTCGGCGTCGTTGACGATGCTGACGGGCTGGCCGGTGCGCTCGGTGAGCTCCTTCTCGAGGTTCACCCCGATCCACGACTTGTCGACGTTGGCGGCGGAGCTGATGACGCCGCGCTTGACGATGCCGGGGAACGTGCAGCCGAACGGCCCCGTCCACTCGAACTGCGCCAGCACGTCGAGCACCACCGCGATGACGTTGTCCGGGGTGGACTCCTCGGGGGTGTCGACGCGGACCCGCTCGGCGGCGAACTCGCCCTCGCCGAGGTCGACCGGTGCGCCCTTGATGCCGCTGCCGCCGATGTCGATGCCGAAGCCCTGCGTCGTCGAGGTCACGTCATCAAGCTTCGCTCATGACGCCGCGCGCGGCCACCCGGGGGTTCGAACTCGGGGCGGGCTCAGGGCGGGCTCGGGGCAGGGCTCAGGGCAGGGTGAGGATCTCGGCGCCGCTCTCGGTGACGAACAGGGTGTGCTCGAACTGCGCCGACCGGCGGCCGTCGGCGGTGACGACCGTCCAGCCGTCGTCCCACATGGTCCACTCGTGGGTGCCGAGGTTGAGCATGGGCTCGATGGTGAACACCATGCCCGGCTCGATGATCGTGGTCGAGCCGGGGTCGTCGTAGTGCGGCACGACCAGGCCCGAGTGGAACGCCTCGCCGACGCCGTGGCCGGTGAACTCGCGCACGACGCCGTAGCCGAACCGCTTCGCGTACGACTCGATGACCCGCCCGATGACGTTGATGGCACGGCCCGGCTTCACCGCCTTGATGGCGCGGTTCAGCGCCTCCTGCGTGCGCTCGACCAGCAGCCGCGTCTCCTCGTCGACCTCGCCGGCGAGGAACGTGGCGTTGTTGTCGCCGTGGACGCCGTCGATGTAGGCGGTGATGTCGATGTTCACGATGTCGCCGTCGCGGACCACCGTGGAGTCGGGGATGCCGTGGCAGATGACCTCGTTGACGCTGGTGCACAGCGACTTCGGGAACCCCCGGTACCCGAGCGTCGACGGGTACGCCCCGCGCTCGACCAGGAACTCGTGCCCGATGACGTCCAACTCGTCGGTGGTGATGCCCGGCGCGACGTGCTTGCCGACCTCAGCCAGCGCCTGCGCGGCCAGCTGGGCGGCGACCCGGATGCGCTCGACGGTGCCGGCATCCTTGATCTCGGAGCCGGAGAACGGGCTGGGCCGCGCCTTCCCGACGTACTCCGGCCGTGCGATGGACGGCGGAACGGGGCGTTCGGGCGACACGATGCCGGGTACGACGGGCGACATGGTGTGAAAGTCTAGGCTGAGGTGCGCTGAAGGGAGTCATCGTGGCCGACGGACCCTGGTACTGGTGCCTTGATCACGCGCGGGTGGAGCCCGAGGACGGCTGCCCCAACGACCGCCGTCTCGGCCCCTACGAGACCCAGCAGGACGCGCAGGACGCCCTGGCCAGGGCGCACGAGCGCACCGCCCAGCAGGACGCCCTCGACCGCGACTGGGACGACGACAACTGACGGGCTGTCGTTCGGGGCGTGGGGTGCGTGTGGATGCGCTGGGTTCCCCCGTCCCCCTGCTGCCCATTCTCTTAAGCCGCGCGGGTGCCCTCAAGTCCGCGCGCGTTGGGGTTGGGTCGCTGCTGTGGTGGGGGCGCTTGGACTTGACCGCACCCGCGCGGCCTAAGAACGGGCAGCTATCAGGGGGACGGGGGGAGTCTGGCGACGGGTGCGGGGTCGGACCTGGTGCGGCCCGGCGTGGGGAGGGAGTTTTCCTCGCTATAGCGGGGGAAACTCCCTCCCGACAACCATCGGTGTCCACGTGGTGGGATTTCCCGGCGATTCTTGGGCTGCCCACTACGTTTACCCGTGCATCAGGAGGCCTGTAATCGTGTTGAGGCTCGGGTAATCCTGGTGATGTACGCGATCCTTGATGATCATCGCTGTCCACAGCCAGCACAACCGGACGAAACGGACACGGCTACAGCGAGGCGTGCCCAGGGTCTCCCCGTCCCCCTGATGGGTGCCAGGTTCTTAGCCGGGTGCGTGCGGGTCGAGTCGAAGCCCCCCGACCACAGCGGCGAATCAACCACAGAGGGCGCCGACTTGAGGCGCGCGTGCGCGGCTAAGAGACTGAGCACCAGGGGGACGGGGAGCCGAACCCCGAAGCCTCAGTGGTAGGTGTGCTCGTCAGCGGGGAACACGCCGGTGACGACGTCGTCGGCGAAGGCCTTGGTGGCGGTGACCAGGGCGCCGCGGAGATCGCCGTACTGCTTGACGAACTTGGGCATGCGGCCGGAGCGCAGCCCGGCCATGTCCTGCCAGACCAGCACCTGGGCGTCGACGTCGGGACCGGCGCCGATGCCGACCGTCGGGATGGCCAGGCGCTTCGTCACCTCGGCGGCGACCTCGGCGGTGACCATCTCGAGGACGACGGCGAAGGCGCCGGCCTCTTCGAGCGCGAGGGCCGCCTCGACCAGCCGCGCACCGTCGGTTCCGCGCCCCTGCACGCGGTAGCCGCCCAGCGCGTTGACGCTCTGGGGGGTGAACCCGATGTGCGCCATGACCGGGATGCCGGCCTCGACGATGCGGCGGACGGACTCGACGACCGGCAGCCCGCCCTCGAGCTTCACCGCCTGGACGCCGGCCTCTTTCATGATGCGGATCGACGTCTCGAGCGCCTGCTGCGGCCCCAGCTGGTACGAGCCGAACGGGAGGTCACACACGACGAGCGCCCTGCTGGTCGACCGCACGACGGCGCGGGCGAGGGGGACGAGTTCTTCGACCGTCACCGGGACGGTGTCGGGGTGGGCGTAAACGTTGTTGCCGGCGGAGTCGCCCACCAGCAGCACCGGGATGCCGGCGGCGTCGAAGATCTCGGCGGTGTACATGTCGTACGACGTGAGCATGGGCCAGCGCTCGCCGCGCTCCTTGGCCGTGCGCAGGTCGCGGATGGTGACCCGCCGGGAGAGGGTGCCGCCGTACAACGGGACGGTCTCGTGCGTCATCGCAGGACTCCTAGGGTGTGTCTCGAGGCCCGTGGCCGGGTCCCCTAACACCCCCCATTCTCCCATGTTCGGGCCCGCGATGCCCGTCAGCTGGGCGGCGGGGGCGGCGGCAGCTCGCGTCGTTGCTCCTGATCGACGACGGCGTCAGCCTGCGGTTCCGCCGCAGGTACGGCGGCCGGAGCCCCCGAAGGCTCGGCAACCGGAGCGGCAGCCGGCGCCGGCGGCGTGTGCGGTACCTCACGCCACGCGCTGGTGATGGGCACCCGGCGGTCGCGGCCGAAGTTGCGGATGGTGATCTTCGGGCCGGGCGGGTACTGGCGCCGCTTGTACTCGGCGGTGTCGACCATGCGCAGCACCTTGGCGACGAGGTCGGCGTCGAACCCGGCGGCCTGCAGCTCCGTCGCGGCGAGGTCCTGCTCGAGGTGGCGGTACAGGATGTCGTCGAGCAGCGGGTAGTCGGGCAGCGAGTCGGAGTCGAGCTGGCCGGGGCGCAGCTCGGCGCTCGGCGGCTTGTCGATGGAGCCCTGGGGGATGGGCGGGGTCTCGCCGCGCTCGGCGGCCGCGGCGTTGCGCCAGCGGGCCAGCTCCCAGGTCAGCGTCTTCGGCACGTCCTTGATGGGGGCGTAGCCGCCGACCGCGTCGCCGTAGATGGTGGAGTAGCCGACCGCGAGCTCGGTCTTGTTGCCGGTGGCGAGGACCAGGTGGCCTTCCTGGTTCGACAGTCCCATGAGCGTCATGCCGCGCACCCTGGCCTGCAGGTTCTCTTCGGCCAGGCCGGTGAGCTCGAGGTTGTCGAGGAACGCCCGGACCATGGGCGCGATGGGTATGGTGCGGAAGTTCAGCTTCGTCCGGTCGGCGAGGTCCTGCGCGTCGGACTTCGAGTGCTCCGACGAGTACGAGCTGGGCATCGACACGCCGTAGACGTTCTCGGCGCCCAGGGCGTCGACGGCGACGGCGGCGACCAGCGCGGAGTCGATGCCCCCCGACAGCCCCAGCACGACGGACGTGAAGCCGTTCTTGCGCACGTAGTCGCGCAGCCCGGTGACGAGGGCCGCGTAGACCTCGGCGTGGTCGGACAACCGCGGCGCCAGCGCGCCGGGGTCGGGCGTGTAGGCGGGCAGCGGCGCCGTCGTCAGCGTGGTGCGGTGCACCGCGAACCCGGCGATGCGCTCCTGTGCCATGCCCCACGGGCCGGGGGCGGGGGCGACGGCGTCGGGCAGTTGCAGGTCGACGACCAGGCAGCCCTCCTCGAACTGGGGTGCGCGGGCGAGCACCTCGCCGTCGGGCCGCACGACCAGGCTGTCGCCGTCGAACACGAGCTCGTCCTGGCCGCCGACCATGTTGACGTACGCGAGCGTGGCCTGCGCGTCGGCGGCGCGGCGGCGGGCGAGGTCGAGGCGGGTGTCGTCCTTGTTGCGCTCGTACGGCGAGCCGTTGACCACGAGCAGCAGGCCGGCGCGGGCCTCGCGCGCGACCGACACCGGGCCGCCGTCCTGCCAGATGTCCTCGCAGACCGCGAGCGCGACGTCGATGCCGTGCAGCCGGAAGACGCCCAGGTGGTCGCCGGGGACGAAGTAGCGGAACTCGTCGAACACGCCGTAGTTGGGCAGGTGGTGCTTGGCCTGCCGCGCGACCACGCGCCCGCCGTAGAGGACGGCGACGGCGTTCTGCGGCGACCCCTTGGGCCGGCCGAGCTGGTACTGCCGGGCGGTGGCGTCGTCGCGCCCCAGGTACCCGACGACCACGGCGGTGGCGCCGAGCCCCTCGGCGTCGAGGCGGACGGCCAACTTCTCGAGCGCCGCCCGGGACGCGTCGACGAACGACGCCCGCAGCGCGAGGTCCTCGACGGGGTACCCGGTGAGCATCATCTCGGGGAACGCGACGAGGTGCGCGTGCTGGCCGGCGGCGTGCTTCGTCATGCGCACGACGAGGTCGGAGTTGGCCTCGAGCGCACCGACGGTGGGGTTCACCTGAGCGAGCGCGATTCTGATCTGCGGCACGGTCCGAGCTTATCCGCGCGGGGATACCCGCCAGCTACCCGGCGGACACACCGGTGGGGCACACTGGCGGCGTGGAGAAGCAGCAGCAGTTCGTCCTCCGGTCGCTGGAAGAGCGCGACATCCGGTTCGTCCGGCTCTGGTTCACCGACGTGCTCGGATTCCTGAAATCCGTGGCGGTCGCGCCGGCCGAGCTCGAGAACGCGTTCTCCGAGGGCATCGGCTTCGACGGCTCGGCCATCGAGGGGTTCGCGCGCGTCTATGAGGCCGACATGCTCGCGAAGCCCGATCCGACGACGTTCCAGGTGCTGCCCTGGCGTGGCGGGTCCAACGGCACGGCCCGCATGTTCTGCGACATCCTCATGCCCGACGGCTCGCCGTCGTACGCCGACCCGCGACACGTGCTCAAGCGCGCGCTCAGCCGGGCCGCCGAGCAGGGGTTCACCTTCTACACCCACCCCGAGGTCGAGTTCTTCGTCTTCAAGAACGAGCCCAGCGGCGGCGAGGTGCCCATCCCCGTCGACGCCAGCGGGTTCTTCGACCACACGGCGCACGGCATCGCTCAGGACTTCCGCCGCGACACCATCACCATGCTCGAGGACATGGGCATCTCGGTGGAGTTCAGCCACCACGAGGGCGCGCCCGGCCAGCAGGAGATCGACCTGCGCTACGCCGACGCGCTGGCCACGGCCGACAACCTCATGACGTTCCGCGCCGTGGTCCGCGAGGTCGCGCTGTCGCAGGACCTCTACGCGTCGTTCATGCCCAAGCCGTTCACCGAGTGGCCGGGCTCGGGCATGCACACCCACGTGTCGCTGTTCGAGGGCGACCGCAACGTCTTCCACGAGGCCGGCGCGGAGTACCAGCTGTCCAAGACCGCCCGCTCGTTCATCGCCGGCCTGCTCCAGCACGCGCCGGAGATCACCGCCGTCACCAACCAGTGGGTCAACTCCTACAAGCGCCTGCGCGGCGGCGGCGAGGCACCGGCCTACATCTGCTGGGGCCACAACAACCGGTCCGCGCTGGTCCGGGTGCCCATGTACAAGCCCGACAAGGGCCAGTCGGCGCGCGTGGAGTTCCGCTCGCTCGACTCCGCCTGCAACCCGTACCTCGCCTACGCCGTCATCCTCGCGGCCGGCCTCAAGGGCATCGAAGAGGGCTACGAGCTGCCGCCGGGCGCCGAGGACGACGTGTGGGCGCTGACCGACCGCGAGCGCCGCGCCATGGGCATCGACCCGCTGCCGGCGTCGCTCGACGAGGCGATCCAGGCCATGGAGAACTCCGAGCTCGTCGCCGAGACCCTGGGCGAGCACGTCTTCGAGTTCTTCCTGCGCAACAAGCGCGCCGAGTGGAACGAGTACAGCCTGCAGGTCACCGCGTTCGAGCGGGCCAAGATGCTGCCGGTGATGTGACCCGTTGATCCAGGTCATCGAGCACGAGGCGGGTTGCCCGCTGGACCGTCTCGGCGGCTGGCTGACGGCCACGGGCGCCGAGCTCCGGATCATCCGGCCGTACGACGGCGACACGGTTCCGTCGCGGCCGGACTCGGGCCTGATCGTGCTGGGCGGGCAGATGTCCGCCTACGACGACGACGTCGCGCCCTGGCTGCCGGCGGTGCGCTCGCTGCTGCGCGTCGCCGCCGAGGACGCGACGCCGACGCTCGGGATCTGCCTGGGGGCGCAGCTGCTGGCGGTGGCGTGTGGTGGACGGGTCGACGTCGGTGCGGCGCCGGGGCGCGAGTCGGGCGTCGTCGACGTGCGCTGGCTGCCTGCGGCAGGCGACGATCCGCTGGTCGGCGGCCTGCCGGACCCGTTCCCCGGGCCGAGCATGCACGCCGACGCCGTCGCCGAGCTACCGCCGGGCGCGGTGTGGCTGGGGTCGTCGGCGATGTACCCGCACCAGGCGTTCCGGGTCGGCGCCGCGGCCTGGGGGGTGCAGTTCCACCCCGAGGTGTCCGAGCCGACGTTCGCCGGCTGGGCGGCCGAGCACCCGGACGTCGACTCGACCGCGGTGGTGGGCGAGCTGGTGGCGCGAGATGCCGAGGTCGCGGCGGCGGGGCAGCAACTGGCGACCCGGTTCGCGGCGATCGTCGCCGGGTAGCCCGATGGGAACGGCGCGCGGTCAGGCCTCGGTGCTGGCGGCCATCGCGGCCGGGGGAGTGCTGGGGTCGCTGGCCCGCCACGGCGCCGGCGTGCTGTGGCCGTCGTCGCCGCCCGCGTGGCCGGTGACGACGCTGCTGGTCAACGCCTCGGGCTGCCTGCTCATCGGGGTGTTGATGGCGGTCCTGCTCGACCTCACCGCGCCGCACCGGCTGCTGCGCCCGTTCCTCGGCATCGGCGTGCTGGGCGGCTACACGACGTTCTCCACCTACGCCGTCGACGTGCAGCGGCTCCTGGTCGACGGGCGCGAGGCGGCGGCGCTCACGTATGTCCTGCTCACGCCGGTGGTGGCGCTGGTGGCGGTCTGGCTGGGCACGGCGGCCACCCGGGCCTGGCGACGAAGGAGGCACCCATGACCCTGCAGGGACCCGCGCGGCGGCTGACCGTCGTCGTCGGCGAGAACGACACGTGGCACGGGAAACCGCTGTACACCGAGATCGTGCACCAGGCGCACGCCGCGGGGCTGGCCGGCGCCAGCGTGTTCCGCGGCATCGAGGGGTTCGGCGCGTCGAACCACATCCACACCACGCGCATCCTCAGCCTGTCCGAGGACCTGCCGGTCGCCGTGGTCATCGTGGACGTGGCCGAGAAGGTGGAGCCGTTCGCCGCCGAGATCGCTCCGCTGGTGCACGAGGGGCTCATCACGCTCGCCGACGTCGAGGTGCTCCGCTACGTCGGGCGCGGCCGCGAGGGTCGCGAGGGCGGGGCTTCGTGACGGTCCTCCTGGTGGCCGCGGGGGCCGCCGTCGGGGCGCCGCTGCGCTACCTGGTGGACCGCTGGGTGCAGTCGCGGCTGGACGGCGCGTTCCCGTGGGGCACCCTGGTCGTGAACGTCGTGGGCTCGTTCGTGCTGGGGCTGGTCCTCGGATCGCCCTCCGTGTCGTCTGCGGTCGCGGCGCTGGTCGCGACCGGGTTCTGCGGTGCGCTGACCACCTACAGCACGTTCAGCTACGAGACGCTGCGGCTGATCGAGGACGGCGCCTGGTCGCGCGGCGCGGCCAACGTCCTGGTGAGCATGGCGGCCGGTCTGGGCGCCGCCGCGCTGGGCTGGACGCTGGCCCCCTGACCCCTGTCCGCCTCGACCCTGACCGCCGTCCCTCCGCCCCGTGCCCTCGTCCTCGCCTTGCAATGAGCACCTATACGCACCACTCCCGGCCCGCAGCCGGCGCCGCCGGGCCGCTGAGGGGCCTTGGCACGCCTGAGCGTCCTCCTTGGCACGCTGGGAGTGACCTGGAGCGCCCGATTTGCCACGTTTTGTGGAACCCGCAGGCGTGCCAAGGCATGGACACCCGCGGTGCGGGCCGATGCGTCGGCCGCTGGGCCGGCTGCCGGCGGGACCGGCTGCGGGCCGGGGGTGGTGCGTATGGGTGCTCATTGCAAGCGCCCCGCACATGGGGCTGAACTGCGGCGATGCGGCGGCCGTCTGGTGGTGGCCGGGGGCGGTTCGGGCGGCGGGGCCGGCGGGTAGGTTGGTCGCATGGCTGTGCACCGGACCGAGGGCCGTGTCGCCTCGTTGGCCAAGGCCGGTTTCGCCGACACCGCCGCCGCCCAGCGCGAGCTCGACGGCCCGCAGCTCAGCGGCCTCGCCACCGAGACCGACCTCGTCGCCGCGCTCGCCGTCGTCGCCGACCCCGACCTCGGGCTGCGCGGCCTCGGCCGGCTGATCGAGTCGGTCGAGTCGCTGGACGACGGCGCTCAGCTGACGGCGTTGCACGAGGTCCTCAGGGACGACACGCCGCACCGACGCCGGCTACTGGCCGTGCTCGGGTTCAGCTCGGCGCTCGCCGACCACCTGTGCCGGCACCCGGAGCACTGGCGCGACCTCGGCGACCTCGACCCCGAGCAGCGGCCGGGCGCTGACGCCGTCCGCGCCCGCATGCTCGAGGCCGTCGGCGCCGACCCAGCCGCAGCGGACCCCGTCGCCGATGGAGAACAGCCGGCACTGCTCGATGCGCTGCGCGCGGCCTACCGGCGGCACGTGACGTCGCTGGCGGCGCTCGACCTCGCCGACCGGCTCGACGTCGCCGCCGTCGCCGCGGAGCTGGCCGACCTCGCCGGTGCCACGCTCGAGGCCGCCCTCGCCGTCGCCCGGGCCGCGCTGCCCGCCGACGCGCCCGGCTGCCGGCTCGCCGTCATTGCCATGGGCAAGGCCGGCGGGCGCGAGCTGAACTACGCCTCCGACGTCGACGTCGTGTTCGTGGGCGAGCCGCCGGCCGACGCGCCCGACGACGCCACCGGCTGGCTGGTCACCGCGACGACGCTGGCCACCGCGCTCATGCGCGCCTGCTCGGTCTACACCGGCGAGGGCACCATCTGGCCGGTCGACGCGGCGCTGCGGCCCGAGGGCAAGCAGGGGCCGCTGGTGCGCACCGTCGCCAGCCACGTCGCCTACTACCGCGATTGGGCGAAGACCTGGGAGTTCCAGGCGCTGCTCAAGGCGCGCCCCGTCGCCGGCGACCGCGAGCTGGGCCAGGAGTACCTCGACGCCGTCGGGCCCATGGTCTGGACGGCGGCCGGCCGCGACAAGTTCGTCGACGACGTCCACGCCATGCGCCGGCGGGTCGAGGACCACATCCGCCCGGCCGAGGCGGACCGGCAGCTCAAGCTGGGCCCCGGCGGGCTGCGCGACGTCGAGTTCGCGGTCCAGCTGCTGCAGCTCGTGCACGGCCGGGCCGACGCTTCGCTGCACGACGGGAACACGCTCGGCGCGCTCGCGGCGCTGACGGCGGGCGGTTACGTCGGGCGCGAGGACGGGGCGGTGCTCGACGCCGCGTACCGGTTCCTGCGCACGTTCGAGCACCGCATCCAGCTGCGTGGCCTGCGCCGTACCCACGTCGTGCCCGACTCCGACGAGCAGCTGCGCATCCTGGCGCGGTCGCTGTCGCTCCGGCAGCCCGCGGAGCTGAACGAGGTCTGGCACCAGCAAGCGCGCGAGGTGCGGCGGCTGCACGAGAAGCTGTTCTACCGGCCGCTGCTGTCCGCCGTCGCGCGATTGCCCGGCGACGGCGTCCGCCTGAGCCCCGAGGCGGCGCTGGCGCGGCTGCAGGCGCTCGGCTACGCCGACCCGGCCGGCGCACTGCGGCACCTCGAGGCCCTGACGACGGGCGTGTCGCGGCGGGCGTCCATCCAGCGGACGCTGCTGCCCGTGCTGCTCGGCTGGTTCGCCGACGCGCCCGAACCGGACACCGGGCTGGCCGGATTCCGCAAGGTCAGCGAGGCGCTCGGCACGACACCCTGGTACCTCCGGCTGCTCCGCGACGACGGCGCCGCGGCCGAGCGGATGGCCCGGGTGCTCGCGTCCGGCCGGTATGCGACCGAACTGCTGCTGCGCGCGCCCGAGTCCGTCGCCATGCTCGGTGACGACGACGCGCTTCGGCTGCGCGAACGCGGACCCCTCGAGAAGGAGGTCCTGACCGGCGTCCAACGCCACGACGACCCCGTCGACGCCATCGGGGTCGTGCGGGCCATGCGCCGGCGCGAGCTGTTCCGCGTCACCGTCGCCGATCTGGCCGCGGACGCTCCCGTCGAGGCCGTCGGCGAGGCGCTCACCGTCATCGCCGAGACCACCCTGGCCGGCGCCCTCGCCGCCGCCACCCGCGCCGTCGAGGCGTCCCGTGGCGGCCCCATCCCCACCCGGCTCGCCGTCGTCGCCATGGGCCGGCTCGGCGGACGCGAGATGGGCTACGCCTCCGACGCCGACGTGCTCTTCGTGCACACCCCCTACCCCGACGAGGACGAGACCGAGGCGGGAGCCGCAGCGCTCGCCGTCGCCAATGAGATGACCCGGCTGCTCTCGCTGCCCTCGCCCGAGCCGTCCCTGACCGTCGACGCGGCGCTGCGGCCCGAAGGCAAGCAGGGGCCGCTGGTGCGGACGCTCGCCTCGTACGCGGCGTACTACGACCGGTGGGGCGAGGTGTGGGAGCGGCAGGCGCTGCTGCGGGCGGCCCCCTGTTGCGGCGACCCCGAGCTGCTGCGGCGGTTCTCGGCTCTCATCGACCCCTTGCGCTGGCCGACGGCCGGGCTGTCGGAGACGCAGATCCGCGACGTGCGGCGCATGAAGGCCCGCGTCGAGTCCGAACGCCTGCCCCGCGGCGCCGACCCGTCGATGCACCTGAAACTGGGACCGGGCGGCCTGGCCGACGTCGAGTGGACGGCGCAGCTACTGCAGCTGCGGCACGCGTCCGGGGTTGCGGCGCTGCGGACGACGTCGACGCCGGGGGCGCTGTCTGCTGCGGTGGCTGCGGGATTGCTGGCGGAGGACGACCGGCTGGTCCTGGTGGACGCCTGGCGGCAGGCGGCCCGCATCCGCAACGCGACGGTCCTGGTGACCGGCCGCCCGTCGGACATGCTCCCGAAGGACCCGAAGACGCTGGCCGCGGTGTCGCGAGTCTTGGGTTACGGCGCCGGCGAGTCGACCATCTTCGTCGACGACTACCACCGCTGCGCCCGCAAGGCCCGCTCCGTCGTCGAGCGCCTCTTCTACGACGACGCCCGCTGACGGCTGACTCCCGTGATCATCCAGGATCGACCACACCAGGACGTGGTCGATCCTGGATGGTCAAGCGAGAGTGGAAAGGACCTTCCCGAGATGACGCACGCCGACGATCGCTCTGGTGACGCCATTCACCTGGAGCGCTGCATCGAACTGGCCGAAGCGGCGCTCGCCGCCGGCGACGACCCGTTCGGGTCGGTGCTGGTGGGTGCGAACGGCACCGTCCTCGGTGAGGACCACAACCACGAGACCTCGCGGGCGGACCCGACGGCGCACCCGGAGCTGGCGCTGGCCCAGTGGGCGGTCGCGCAGCTCTCGCCCGCCGAGCGGGCTGCTGCCACCGTCTACACGTCCGGCGAGCACTGCCCGATGTGCGCCGCGGCGCACGGCTGGGTCGGGCTCGGCCGCATCGTCTTCGCGGCGTCGAGCGCGCAGCTGGCTGCCTGGCGCGCGGAGTGGGGTCTGCCGCCGTCACCCGTGAGCGCCTTGCCTATCACCGCCGTCGTGCCTGGACTCGAGGTGGCGGGTCCGGTGTCGCCGTTCGACGAGCGCATGCGCGCCATCCACGAGCGCGCCGCTCGGCGCTGAGCCGCGGCGGCCGGTCAGCTCTCGTCCGGCTTCTTCGGCAACTGAGTGGCGAGTCGTTCCCGCCACCTGTAGAGCTCGGCCAGAGCGCGCAGCCGTGCTTCCTCGGTCAGCGACGCTGCGGCCAGGCGCAGGGCGGGCTCGTGTTCCTGCCAGTAGCTCCCGACCGCGTCGGTCAGCTCCTGGCCGCTCGTGTCGCCACGCGCTGCCGCCTGAAGGTGCTCTCGGAGCCGCTCGAGATCGTGGGTGGCCGCCTCGAGCGACTCGTCGCCCCTCTCGGCCCGCTCGTCGTCGTCGGGAGGCGTGATCATGACGGTTGCACCTGACCGGGCGCCGCCGCCCCGCCGCCGAGGCCTTCGAGCAGACGGATCAATGCGTCGATGAGGTTCTGGAGCAGCCGGCCGAGCGTGCTGCCGAGGTCGACCCCGTCGAGGAGCCCGGCAACGGCACAGAGCAGATTGCCGAGGAGGTTGCCCGGGCCCGGGATCGCGGTGATGTCGAGGACGACCTGATTGAGCTGCACCCGCAGTCCCAGCAGATTCAGGTCGAGTGGGCCGAGCTCCAGATGCAGGATCGGACAGGTCGTCGGTTCTGGTGGTGTCGTCATCGCGCACCCCCGATGTCGAGAACGGACAGCTGTCGCGTCGCCGACCCGAGGGCGCGAACGCGAGTGCCCGCCGCGATACCCCGGCCGATGAGCTCCATGCGAACCGGACCGGACCTTTGGGCGCGCCTGCGCCTGGTGCGCTGCCAGACCCGGACATGAGGAACCGCCGGCCGCGCCTCGAGGCATGCGGCCGACGGCTCCCGTCAGGGGTGTGCCCTGCAGACCGAAGTCTAGATGTCGAAGTAGAGCTCGAACTCGTGCGGGTGGGGGCGCAGGCGGATCGGGTCGATCTCGTTGGTGCGCTTCCAGTCGATCCAGGTCTCGACCAGGTCGTCGGTGAAGACGCCGCCCTCGAGCAGGTAGTCGTGGTCGGACTCGAGGGCGTCGAGGGCCTCGCCGAGGGACGACGGGACCGTCGCGATGTTGGCGTGCTCCTCGGGGGGCAGCTCGTACAGGTCCTTGTCGACCGGCTCCGGCGGCTCGATCTTGTTGCGGATGCCGTCGACGCCGGCCATGAGCATGGCGGAGAAGGCGAGGTACGGGTTGCTCGACGGGTCGGGCACGCGGAACTCGATGCGCTTGGCCTTCGGCGAGGTGCCGGTGACCGGGATGCGGACGGCCGCGGAGCGGTTGCGCTGCGAGTAGACCAGGTTGACCGGGGCCTCGAAGCCGGGCACCAGGCGGTGGTACGAGTTCACCGTCGGGTTGGTCCAGGCGAGCAGCGAGTCGGCGTGCTTGATGAGGCCGCCGATGTACCAGCGGGCCATGTCGGACAGGCCGCCGTAGCCGAGCTCGTCGTAGAACAGCGGGTCGCCGTTCTTCCAGAGCGACTGGTGGCAGTGCATGCCCGAGCCGTTGTCGCCGAACAGCGGCTTCGGCATGAAGGTGGCGGTCTTGCCGGCCTCCCAGGCGACGTTCTTGACGATGTACTTGAACAGCATCAGGCGGTCGCCGGCGTGCTTGAGGGTGTCGAACTTGTAGTTGATCTCGGCCTGGCCGGCGGTGCCGACCTCGTGGTGGGCCCGCTCGATCTCGATGCCGACGTTGGTCATCGCCTTGACCATGTCGTCGCGCAGGTCGGCGTAGTGGTCGACCGGCGGGACGGGGAAGTAGCCGCCCTTGTACCGCGTCTTGTAGCCGCGGTTGCCGCCCTCTTCGGTGCGGCCGGTGTTCCAGGCGCCCTCGATGGAGTCGATGTAGTAGTAGCCCGCGTTCTGCTTGGTCTCGAAGCGGACGTCGTCGAAGACGTAGAACTCCGCCTCGGGGCCGAAGTAGACGGTGTCGGCGATGCCGGAGCTCGCGAGGTAGGCCTCGGCCTTGGCCGCGATGTTGCGCGGGTCGCGGCTGTACGGCTCGCCGGTGAAGGGGTCGACGATGGAGAAGTTCAGCGCGAGGGTCTTGGCCTTGCGGAACGGGTCGACGAACGCCGTGGCGGGGTCGGCCATGAGCTTCATGTCGGACTCGTGGATCGCCTGGAAGCCACGGATCGAGGAGCCGTCGAACATCAGGCCCTCGGCGATGGCATCGGCGTCGAACGCCGTCGCGGGCACGTTGAAGTGCTGCATCACGCCCGGCAGGTCGCAGAAGCGGACATCGATGAACTCGACGCCCTCGTCCTTGACGAACTTCAACAGCTCGTCCGCGTTGGTGAACATCCGCATTCTCCTTCGCGCCGGTACGGCGCAGTCCGCATCCGTCGACGGTCGGCGTTGACCGAATTACCCTCGTGGCCCGGACGCTAGATTCCTGGGATTTCCCGATGGTGTCCCAAGTGTTTCACCAGTGTTACGTGCGAGGTGAGACCCTTCCCGGATCCGGTCTCCGCCGCGCCGGTACCAGGGCCTAGGCTCGGCCTGTGAGTCCGAACCAGCCGCCCGCCACCGACGTCCAGCTGCCCGAACGCGGACCCGGCTCGCCCGGGAGCTGGCCGCGGCGCATCGCGGCGCTCCTGCTCGACTGGCTCGCCGGCAACCTCGTCGCCTTCATCGTCACCGGCGGCAACTCCGGCGTGTGGGACGCGCAGAGCGACGTCTTCTGGCTGCCGCTGGTCTGCTGGTACGTCCTGGTGGTGCTGTCGACGACGGTGTCGGGTGGCAGCCTGGGCCAGCTCATGCTCGGCCTGCGGGTCGCCCACCTGGGTGGACGGCGCATCAACCTGCTCGTCGCGGCGGTGCGGACGCTCATGATCGCGCTGGTCATCCCGCCGCTGGTGTTCACCCGCGACGGCCGCGGCCTGCACGACCTCGCCTCGAACACCGCCGTGGTCACCATCCGCTGACCCGTTCGGGCACGACGGCGTCAGCCTGCGGTCGGCGACGGCGACGGCGACGGCCCGCGGCGCCGTCGTCAGCGACTCAGCGGCCGGGGAGCTGCGTTCCGCGGGGGATCCGGGCGCCCTTGGGCAGCGGGCCCTTGGGGATGCCGATGGGCGTGCTGCCGAGCGCCCGCAGCCGCTGGCGCAGCTCGGTGACCTCGGCCGGCCGGATGTTCTTGGGCAGCTTGTTGAGGTGCCGGGTGAGCCGGGGGAGCGGGACCTGGCCGTCCTCGCGGCCGACGATGATCTCGATGACCGGCATGTCGGGGGCGACGCGGTTGTGCCGCTTCTTCTCCTGCGCCAGCAGGTTGGCGACCCGGCCGGCGACGGCGCCCTCGCCGATGAGCACGATGCCGGGGCGGCCGACGGCGCGGTGGACGACGTCCTGGTAGCGGTTGGCGCCGACCATGGGCGTGGTGTCCCAGCCGCGGCGCAGCGTGCCCAGGGCGGCCGCGGCGGCGCCGGGCTGGCCTTCGATCTGACCGTACGCGGCCCGCTCGGCGCGCCGTCCGAACACGATGGCGGCGGCCAGCAGCGCGATGGGCAGGCCGACGATGATCCAGAGCCACAGCGGGCCCACGAAGATGCCCACGAGCACCGACAACGCGATGACGCCGAGCAGGATGCCGAGGAGGATCCAGCCGACCCAGCGGTCGGACCGGCGGGCCATCTTGTAGGTCTGCCGGATCTGCGCGATGCGCCCGGTCTTCTCGGTTCCCTCGTCGTCATTGCGTGCCATGGGGAGAAGAGTACTTCTTCGCTGGTGGTGCTCCGGAACCGCCCGAAAGCGACAGCCGGGCGTGCCGCCGTCAGTGCGCGGCGCGGGCCTCCATGGCCTGCCGGTAGAGCCGCCCGGCGCGGTAGGACGAGCGCACCAGCGGCCCGGACATGACGCCCGCGAAGCCGATCTGCTCGGCCTCGGCCTGCAGCTCGACGAACTCTTCGGGCTTCACCCACCGCTCGATGGGGTGGTGCCGGACGGACGGGCGCAGGTACTGCGTGATGGTGATGAGGTCGCAGCCGGCGCCGTGGAGGTCGACGAGGGCCTGGGAGATCTCTTCGCGGGTCTCGCCCATGCCGAGGATGAGGTTCGACTTGGTGATCATGCCGGCCGCTCGCGCGATCGACAGCACGTCGAGCGACCGCTCGTACCGGAACGCCGGGCGGATGCGCTTGAAGATGCGCGGCACGGTCTCGACGTTGTGCGCGAACACCTGCGGCTGCGCGTCGAAGACCTGCTGCAGCAGCTCGGAGCGGCCGGAGAAGTCGGGCGTCAGGATCTCGACGCCGGTGTTGGGGTTGAACTTGTGGATCTCGCGGATGGTCTCGGCGTACAGCCAGGCGCCTTCGTCGGGGAGGTCGTCGCGGGTGACGCCGGTGACCGTGGCGTAGCGCAGGCCCATGGCCTGGACGGACTCGGCGACGCGGCGCGGCTCGTCGCGGTCGAGGTCCTCGGGCTTGCCGGTGTCGATGAGGCAGAAGTCGCAGCGGCGGGTGCAGTGGTCGCCGCCGATGAGGAACGTCGCCTCGCGGTCCTCCCAGCACTCGAAGATGTTGGGACAGCCGGCTTCCTGGCAGACCGTGTGCAGGCCCTCGCGCTTCACCAGCGACTGCAGCTCGCGGTATTCGGCGCCCATGGTCGCCTTCGTCTTGATCCAGGAAGGCTTCTTCTCGATGGGTGTCTCGGCGTTGCGCACCTCGAGGCGCAGCAGCCGACGTCCCTCCGGTGCGACAGTCACCCCTTCACCTTACGTCTGCGGCTGCAGCGCGAGGAGTTCGTCGAGGTGACGTTCGACATACGGGAGCACCTCGGCGACGGTGACCCGGCGGCCCAGCTCCTTCGAGAGCGTGGTGGTGCCGGCGTCGCTGATGCCGCAGGCGATGATGCGGTCGTACCAGCCGAGGTCGTTGTCGCAGTTGAGCGCGAAGCCGTGCATGGTGACGCCTTGGGCGACCCGCAGCCCGACGGCGCCCAGCTTGCGGTCGGGGCTGCCGTCGCCGGGCTGGATCCAGACGCCGCTGCGGCCGTCGACCCGGACGGCGCCGACGCCGAAGTCGTGGCAGACGTCGAGCATGAGCTGCTCGACGCGGCGGACGTAGCCGATGACGTCGTACGGCTCGGGCAGCTTGAGGATCGGGTAGCCGGTGAGCTGGCCCGGCCCGTGCCAGGTGATCTTGCCGCCGCGGTCGACGTCGATGACCGGCGCGCCGGCGTCGAGCAGCGGCCGCTCGTCGGGCGTCGTCCGCTTGCCCGCCGTGTAGACAGCCTCGTGCTCGAGCAGCACGACGGTGTCCTCGATGTCGCCCGCGACCCGCGCGGCGTGCAGCCGCCGCTGCTCGTCCCACGCGTCCTGGTACGGCACGTAGCCCTCGTGCCGGATGATCCGTAGCTCGCCCACGGACGTCGAGCCTACGCCCGCCGGGAAGGCTTCCGGCAACAGCGCGGTTGGCACCTGTCGTGACCTCTTCTTCAACGGCGGGCTTCCGCAACGCGCGGGCCCGATTCCGCGGAGTACCCCTGTCCGTTCTCGATCTGGCTCCCGTGGTGACGGGGTCGACCCCGTCGGCGGCCCTGGCGAACACGCTGGAGCTGGCCCGGCTCGCCGACGGCCTGGGCTTCCGGCGCTACTGGCTGGCCGAGCACCACAACATGCCGGGCATCGCCAGTTCGTCGCCGCCCATCCTCATCGGGGCGGTGGCCGCGGCGACGTCGTCGATCCGGGTCGGCTCGGGCGGGGTCATGCTGCCGAACCACATGCCGCTGGTGGTCGCCGAGCAGTTCGGCACGCTCGAGGCGCTGCACCCGGGCCGGATCGACCTCGGCATCGGCCGGGCGCCGGGGACGGACGGCCTGACGGCGCACGCACTGCGGGGGAGCAGCGACCCGCGCCTGGTCGAGGAGTTCCCGCAGCACCTGGCCCAGGTCCGGGCGTTCTTCTCCGGCGACTGGCCCGCCGACCATCCCTACGCGGCGATCACGGCGACGCCGGGGCGGGGCGCCGACGTGCCGGTGTGGCTGCTCGGGTCCAGCGACTACAGCGCCCAGGCCGCCGCCGCGCTGGGGCTGCCGTTCTCGTTCGCGCACCACTTCAGCTCGGCCAACACCGTTCCGGCGCTGAAGCTCTATCGCGACCGGTACGAGCCGTCGGCCGCCCATCCCGCGCCGTACGCGATGGTGGCGGTCAGCGTCGTGCTGGCCGAGTCCGACGAGCGGGCCGAGTGGCTGGCCGCGCCGATGAAGCTGTCGATGCTGCGGCTGCGGACGGGGAGGCCGGGGCCGCTGCCGACGCCCGAGGAGGCCGCGGAGCACGAGTTCACCCCGGCCGAGCTGGAGATGATGGCGCCGTTCCTGGGCGGGCAGATCGCGGGCGGGCCGGACACCGTCCGCCGCGAGCTGGAGTCGCTGCTGGACCGGACGGCGGCCGACGAGCTCATGGTCGTCACGACGGTGACCCCGCAGGCCGAGCGGCTGCGGTCGTACGAGCTGCTGGCCTCGCTGCTGCCCTGACGTCAGACGGCGGCGGCGTCGAGCACCGTCTCCTTGGCCTCGCCGCCGGCCGCCTCGACGAGGTAGCCGCGGGCGCCCTCGCGCTCGGAGTGGACGGCGACCAGCTCCGTCCCGCGATACTGCAGGCCGGCGCCGTCGTCCGTGGCGTACGAGGTGGGCAGGACGCCGTCGGCGACCAGCCGGTGCAGGAGCGGGCGGCGCTGCTCCTCGGAGTCGTAGTGCACGCCGTTGCCGTACGGCAGCAGTGCGAGCCCGTCGGCGACGGCGCGCAGCCGCGGTCCGAACGAGTCGGTCGGCCCGCCCGCGTGCCAGCAGATCGACCCCGCGGACACTCCGGCCAGCACGACACCGGCCTCCCAGGCCTCGCGCATGACGTCGTCGAGTCCGTGCAGCCGCCACATGGCCAGGAGCCCGGCGACCGAGCCGCCGCCGACCCACAGCACGTCCTGCGCCAGCACGTGCTCCCGGACGTCCTCGACGTTCGGCATCGGGAACAGGCTCAGGTGCGACACGTCGACCGACCAGCCCGCGAACGCCGCGTAGGTGACCTGCACGTAGCTCACGCTGTCGCCGGACGCCGTCGGCAGGAAGCAGAGCTTCGGCCGGTCGGCGCCGGTGAGCCGCAGCGCGAGCTTCGCGAGCCCCGTCGGCCGCAGGTTGTCGCGGGCGTCGCGGGCGAACCCGCCGCTGGTGGCGAGGACGGTGGGGGTGCGGGTCATCGGGCCTCCTGGTCGTGGACGAGCGCCTGGCGTGCCCGCCGCCGACGGTACCCGAGCACGACGGCGACGACGGCCAGTGCCGCGAGCAGGACGGCGGCCACGGTCAGCGGGGCCGCCGAGGCGAGCTCGGCCGCTCCCCACGCCACGCTCAGCCCGCCGACGGTCCAGATGACCGCCCAGAGCGCGGACCCGACGAGCATGGCGGTCAGGTAGCGGCCGAACGGCATGCGGGTGGCGCCGGCGACGGCGTTGACGGCGGTCTGGACGCCGATGGTGAGGAACGACAGCGTGACGGCGACCGGCCCGTACCGCGCGACGACGCGTTCGGCGCGGGCCAGGCGGTTGCGGCCGACCCGGTCGCCCCAGCGCGACCGGGCGATCCCCGTCCCGGCGGCGCGGCCCAGCCAGTAGGTCGCCTGGGCGCGCGCGACCACGATGCCGAACATGACCGCGACGCCGATCCAGAGGGGCAGTCCGAACGGGCTCTCGGGGGCGGCGAGCGGCGTGACCCCGTCCATGCCCGGCATCGTAATCACCTTTCGCGACACGCCAGGTGAAGCATCCGGGCATGAACTGTGACACCGCCCCTGCGGACTTGTGACACGGCCGATGAGGCATCCGGGCCCGAGGTTTGCAACGATGGGCCGATGCAGGGTCTCGAGACTCCCGCGGGTTACACCATCACCCGACGGCTCGGCTCCGACGCGTCGGCGATGTTTCTCGCGCGAGAGGACGCGACCGGTGCGTCCGTCACCCTGCGCTTCGTCGGCCAGCCCGACCGCCAGGTGCGCGACCGGCTCCGCCTCTCCGCGGCGGCGCTGCGCTCCATCGACCACCCGCACGTCATCGAGTTCCTCGACATCGTCGACGGCCCGGGCGGCGTGGTCGTCGTGCTGGGCGCGGCCGAGGGCGGCAGCCTGGCCGGCATCATCGGCGCGCGCGGCGTGCTGCCGGCCGGCGAGGTCGTGACGGCGTGCGCTCCGGTCGCCGAGGGCCTCACCGAGGTGCACCGCCGCGGGCTCGTCCATGGCGACCTCACGCTCGACGACATCGTCTTCAGCCTCGACGGGCGGCCCATGGTCGCCGGTATCGGGCTGGTCCAGGCCGGCGTCCCGCTGCGGGTCGGGCAGCGCGCCCGGCCGGTGCCGCCCGAGGTCCAGGCCGGCACGCCGCCCGGCCCGCCGGCCGACGTGTACGGGCTGGTCACGGCCGCCGTCGTCGCCCTGACGGGGTACCTGCCGTCCGCGCGGCTGTCGCTGCCCGCCGTCCCGCCGGCCACCCAGGCGCTGCTGGCCAGTGCGCTCGACCCGGTGCCCAACCGCCGTCCGCCCGTCAGCAGCATCGGCAACGTCTTCTTCGCCGTCGCCGACCCCGCCCCCGTCGAGCTCGTCCTCGAAGAGGGCCACGCGACGACGGGCACCCTGCGGCCGGTCCTCGACGCGCCGGCCATGGGCGCCGACGACGACGTGGCGGCCTTCATGCGCCGCTCCACCGCCACCGGCCGGCGCGCCCGCCGCCGGGCCGAGTCCGGCGACCAGCGCGAGGTCCCCGAGGTCGGCACGCCGGGCGCCATCGGCGGCCTGGTGGCGCCGGCGGGCGCCCCGGGTGCTGCCGGGCCCGGTGTCGCGGGCGCGGTGCCGGGTGGCGCCGGGGTGAGCCCGACGGCGCCCACCGGACCGATCAGCACCCCCCGCCGCGGCCGCCGCGGACGGGGCGAGGAGTCCCCGGCCGGCCCGGGCGGGCCCGCGCCCGCTGCCGCGGGACCGGGCGGCGCCGGGCAGGGTGGTCCTGGGCCTGGTGGCGCCGGACCGGGTGGTCCCGGCGGACGTGGCGGCGCCGGCGGGCGTGGTGGCCGCGGCGGCATCGACGACGGCGCGAACGTGCCGGTTCCCGACGGCGTGCTGGCGGGCGAGCGGCGCCGCAGCCGCAGCCCGAGCGAGGTCCTGGCCGCGGCTCCGGCGGCGAAGGAGTCGCGCCGCGGCGGGCCGCCCGCCTCCGACGACCACGGCGGCGGTGGTGGCACGAAGCGCAAGGACCGCCTGTGGGTGGTCAGCACGCTGGTCGCCTTGTTGGTGGTCGCGGGCGTGGCGATCGTCGGCTGGCGCATCTTCGGCGACGACACCCCGACGGACGGCCCCGGCAACGGGTCCAGCCCCGACTCCACCGTCGCGTCGACGGACCTCTGCGGCGGACCGCAGCCCGCGCCCACCGCGCCTCCGCCCGCCGTCACCGACTGGACGCAAGAGGTCCAGCGGCTGTACTCGCTGCGGGCGCAGGCGTTCGAGGAGAGCAACCCCGAGCTGCTGTGCCAGGTGCACGCCCCGACCAACTCCATCCTCACCGACGACGCCGAGCTGCTCGAGGAGTACGCCGACGCCGGCGTCCACACCGAGGGGCTCACGTTCGAGGTGGTCAACGCCGAGCTGGTCTCCCAGGAGGGCGGCCGGGCGACGGTCACCATCACCCAGCGCATCCCCGACTACACACTGGTCAACGAGGACGGCGAGGTCGAGCAGGAGATCGCCGGCACCGAGGAGCAGACCTGGGACGCCGACCTGGTCGCGGTCGCCAATCCCGATGGGACGACGTCCTGGCGGTTCGGCTAGCCGGTTCTGCGGTGGGGTCCAGATCCGCCGGCGGGCTGCTGAACGTGGTCAATTCCGGGGGAGGGCGGCTTTGATGATCGCGCGCGTGTCGGGGTGGTCGAACGCGAACCCGGCTTCGGTCAGCCGCGTGGGGAGGATCCGCAGGCTGCCCAGCAGCTCCGACGACGCCTCGCCCAGCGCCACCTGTAGGCCGATCCCCGGCACGGGCAGCAGCCGCGGGCGGTGCAGCTCGTCGGCCAGGACGCGGCTGAACTCGCCGTTCGACACCGGAGCCGGGCAGCAGACGTTGTACGGGCCCACGCACCCGTGCTGCTCGACCATGAACCGCAGCGCCCGCACCACGTCGTGCAGCGAGACGGGGCTCCAGAACTGCTCCCCGGTCCCGAAGTGCCCGCCCAGCCCGAGCCGGAACAGCGGCAGCAGCGGCTTCAACGCGCCCCCGCCGGGTCCGATGACCAGCCCGAACCGGGGGTGGCAGACGGCGATGTCGGCGGCCCGGGCGGGGGCGGCGGCGTGCTCCCAGTCCTGGCACAGCCGGGCGAGGAAGCCGTCGCCGGGCTCGGACTCCTCGTCCAGCACCTCGCGCCCGCGGTCGGGGCCGTAGAAGCCCATCGCCGACGCCGACACGAAGACCCGGGGCCGGGTCGCGAGCCCCGTCAGGGCCGACGCGAGCACCGTCGTCGACCGGATGCGGCTGTGGTGCAGCTGCTTCTTGAACCGCCGCGTCCACCGCCGCGAGCCCACGTTGATGCCGCCCAGGTGGACCACGGCCTCGACGCCGGCCAGCCGCGCCAGTGGGACCACGCCCTGCTCGGGGTCCCACTGGGCCTCGTTCGCGGCCGCCGGGCGGTGCCGGACCAGCCGGACGACCTCGTGCCCGGCCGCCGACAGCCCGGCGACCAGCGCCGTGCCGATGAACCCGCTGGAACCCGCGACGGCGACCCGCACGTCGCTTACAGGCCCAGGTCGGCCTCGAACGCGCCGCCCTCGAGCCGCTTCTTCACCGTGCCGAGGAACCGCGCGGCGTCGGCGCCGTCGATGAGCCGGTGGTCGTAGCTCAGCGCGAAGTACACCATGTGCCGAACGGCGATGGTCTCGCCCAGGTTGGGGTCGTCGACGACCATGGGCCGCTTGACGACGGCGCCGGTGCCCAGGATCGCGACCTGCGGCTGGAAGAAGATCGGCGTGTCGAACAGCGCGCCGCGGCTGCCGGTGTTGGTCAGCGTGAACGTGCCGCCGGTGATCTCGTCGGGCGTGAGCTTGCCGGTGCGCGCCTTCTCGGCCACCTCGGCGATCTTGCGGGCCAGCCCGGCGATGTTGAGGTCGCCTGCGTCCTTGACGACGGGGACCAGCAGGCCCTGCTCGGTGTCGACGGCGACGACGAGGTTCTCGCGGTCGTGGTAGGTGACCTCGCCCTTCTCGACGTCGATGGACGCGTTGATCTTCGGGTGCGCCTTGAGCGCCTCGACCGCGGCCTTCGCGAAGAACGGCAGGAACGACAGCTTGACGCCCTCGCGTGCCGCGAAGTCGGCCTTCTGCCGGTCGCGCAGCCGGGCCAGCGTCGTGATGTCGATCTCGATGACGGTGGTGAGCTGCGCGGTCTCCTGCAGCGACTCGTGCACGCGCTTGGCGATGACCTTGCGCATGCGGGTCAGCTTCTCGGTGGTGCCACGCAGCGGCGACGGCTCGACCGACTCGGCCGCCGCGGCGGGCTGGGCCGCGGGGGCGGGGGCCGACGGCGCCGGCTGTGCGGCCGCCGCCTTGGCCGCCTCGGCCGCCGCGAGCACGTCCTGCTTGCGGACCCGGCCGCCGACGCCGGTGCCCTGGACGGAGCCGAGGTCGACGTTGTGCTCGGCGGCGAGCTTGCGGACCAGCGGCGTGACGTAGGTGGCGCCGTTGCCCGACGGGGCCGGGGCGGGCGTCGGCTGCGCCGGAGCGACGGGGCGCTGCGCCTGCTGGACCTCTTCGGACGGCGTGGTGGTGGAGGCCTGCGGGCCCGGGGTCTGTGCGGCCTGCGGAACCGGCTGCTCGGCCGGCGCGGGAGCCGGCGCCTCCTGGGCGGGAGCCTCCTGGGCCGGAGCTTCCTGGGCGGGGGCAGCCGGAGCCGGCGACGGAGCCGAGGCGCCGTTGCCGCCCGACGTGCCCACGAGCGCGAGCACGGCGCCGACCTCGACGGTCTCGTCCTCGGAGACCTTGATCTCGAGCAGGGTGCCCGCGACCGGCGACGGGATCTCGGTGTCGACCTTGTCGGTGGAGATCTCGAGGAGCGGCTCGTCGACCGCGACGGTGTCGCCCGGCTGCTTGAGCCAGCGCGTGACGGTGCCCTCGGTGACGCTCTCGCCCAGCGCCGGCAGCGTGATGGGCGTGCTCTCGCCCGAGCCGCTCGCACCGTTGCCCGACGGAGCCGGCTCGGCGGCGGGCGCCTCGGCGGCGGGCGCCTCGGCCTCGGCGGCCGGCGCGGCCGGAGCCTGCTCAGCGGCCGGAGCGGACTCCTGGGCCGGGGCCTCCTCCGCCGGCGCCTCGGCCTCGGCCGCAGCCGACTCCTGGCCGCCGCTGGCGCCGTCGCCGCTGGACTCGCCCGCCTCGCCGATGACCGCGAGCTCGGCGCCGACCTCGACGGTCTCGTCCTCGGCGACCTTGATCTCGAGCAGCGTGCCGGCGACCGGCGACGGGATCTCGGTGTCGACCTTGTCCGTCGAGATCTCGAGCAATGGCTCGTCGACGGCGACCGTGTCGCCCGGCTGCTTGAGCCAGCGCGTGACCGTGCCCTCGGTGACGCTCTCGCCGAGTGCGGGCAAGGTGACGGAGGTTGCCATCGTCTGTCCTCTCGAGTCCTACATACCGTCTTCGCTACAAGGCCGAGGCAAGCTTATGCCCCGGCAGGTCAGCCGTGGACGTGCAACGGCTTGCCGGCGAGCGCCATGTGCGCCTCGCCCAGCGCCTCGCTCTGCGTGGGGTGCGGGTGGATCTGCTGGGCGACCTCGTAGGGCATGGCCTCCCAGTTGTAGATGAGCTGGGCCTCGCCGATGAGCTCGCCGACCCGCGCGCCCACCAGGTGGATGCCGATGACGGGGCCGTCCTTCTCGCGGACGACCTTGGCGAAGCCCTGAGTCTTGAGGATCTGGCTCTTGCCGTTGCCCGCGAGGTTGTACTCGAACGCCTGGACCTTGTCGTCGCCCAGGCGCTCCTTGGCCTGCGCCTCGGTGAGCCCGACGGAGGCGACCTCGGGGTCGCAGTAGGTGACCTTGGGGATGCCGAGGTCGTCGACCGGGACCGGGTTGAGGCCGGCGATGTGCTCGGCCACGAAGATGCCGTGCGCGAAGCCGCGGTGGGCGAGCTGCAGGCCGGGGACGAGGTCGCCGACGGCGTAGACGTTCGGCACCGACGTGCGCAGCCGCTCGTCGGTGACGACGAAGCCGCGGTCGAGCGTGATGCCGTTCTCCTCGTAGCCGAGGTTCTCGGTGACCGGGCCGCGTCCGACGGCGACCAGCAGCACCTCGGCGTCGATGGTCTCGCCGTTCTCGAGCGACACGGTGACGCCGCCGTCGCGCTTCTCGACGCCGGCGAACCGGACGCCGGTCTTGAAGCCGATGCCGCGCTTGCGGAACGTGCGCTCGACGACCTTCGACGACGCCTCGTCCTCGGCCGGGACCAGCCGGGGGAGCGCCTCGACGATGGTGACCTCGGCGCCGAACGAACGCCACACGCTGGCGAACTCGACGCCGATGACGCCGCCGCCGAGCACGACCACCGACGAGGGCACGCGGTCGAGGGCGAGCGCCTCGGTGCTGCTGAGGACATGGGTGCCGTCGATCTCGAGACCGGGCAGCGAGCGGGAGCGCGAGCCGGTGGCCAGGATGACGTTGCGGCCCTCGTACCGGGTGCCGTCGACCTCGACGGCGTTGGGCGCGACCAGCTGGCCCTCGCCCTCGATGAGCGTGACCTTGTTGGCCTTGACCAGGCCCTGCAGGCCCTTGTACAGCCGCGCGACGATGCCGTCCTTGTAGGCGTTGACGCCCGGCATGTCGATGCCCTCGAACGAGGTCTTGACCCCGAACTGCTCGCTCTCGCGGGACTGGTCGGCCACCTCGGCGGCGTGCAGCAGCGCCTTGGTCGGGATGCAGCCGTTGTGCAGGCAGGTGCCGCCGACCTTGTCCTTCTCGATCAGGGCGACGTTCAGCCCCAGCCCGCTGGCGCGCAGAGCCGCGGCGTAACCGCCGCTTCCGCCGCCGAGGATGAGGACGTCGAATGCGGCGGTGTCGGCCACGGTGGTGCTCCTCGATGTCGTCGGTGTCGTCGAGACGTCTGTCGCGGGTGGCTCCGGCCGGGATCGGCCCTCCGGAGCTCCTTCCACGTCAACAGCATCCTTCCATCTGCTGTTCCGACACCATTCACCGGACCGGAACGTTGCACTGTGGGGAGGTACTGTCGCGATACGGTCCTGGTTTCCACCAGGCGAACGAGACTCGGAGGTCGACACGATGGGGTTGTTCCGGCGACGGCGGAAGAGCGCCGAAGGCAGCTTGGACCGCGCTGCCGACTCCGCCGACGTCAAGCACCTCGAGGAGTTCGCCCGGACCCGCCGCGGCGTCGAGGCGTTCGTCGAGCCGCCGACCACCATGACGGCCACCACCGTCGTCTTCGTCGCCCACGACGGCGAGTGGACCCGCCGCCGGGTGCGCGACGCCGCCGCGGCGCACGGGCTGGCCCGCAAGCTCGGCATCCCCGCCTACGACGCGCAGGTCGTCGGCTACCCGCAGCGCATGCGCGACTGGAACCGCAAGAACGGCGGCCGGGGGGCCTGAGCCCCCGCGAACCGCACGCTCACGCCGTCGTCGACCGTCAGATGACGCCGTCGGCGACGTCCTCGACCAGCTGCACCAGGGTGCGCACGCCGGCGCCGGTGCCGCCCTTGGGGGTGTAGCCGAACGCCTTGTCGCTGAACGCCGGGCCGGCGATGTCGAGGTGCGCCCAGCCGATGCCGTCGGCGACGAACTCCTGCAGGAACAGCCCGCCCTGCAGCGCGCCGCCCCAGCGGTCGCCGATGTTGGCGATGTCGGCGATGGGGGAGTCGAGCTTCTCGCGCATGTCGGCCGGCAGCGGCAGCGGCCACATGGCCTCGCCGGCGCGGCCCGCGGCGTCGTGGATGCGGGCGCCGAGGTCGTCGTCGTTGGCCATGATGCCGGAGACCCGCTTGCCCAGTGCGACGACGGCGGCGCCGGTCAGCGTGGCGACGTCGATGATGAGGTCGGGCTCGTCCTCGGCGGCGCGCACGATGCCGTCGGCCAGCACGAGGCGGCCCTCGGCGTCGGTGTTGAGCACCTCGACGGTCTTGCCGCCGTAGATCGTGATGACGTCCGACGGTCGCTGGGCGCTGCCCGACGGCATGTTCTCGGCCATGGCGGCGTACGCGGTGACGGCGACCTTGGTGCCGAGCTGGGCGATGGCGTGGATGGCGGCGACGACGGCCGCGGCGCCGCTCATGTCGCTCTTCATCTCGACCATGCTGTCGGCCGGCTTGAGCGAGAGACCGCCGGAGTCGAACGTGATGCCCTTGCCGACGAGCGCGACGTGCTTCTTCGCCCGCGACGGCCGGTAGGCGACGCGGACCAGCCGCGGCGGGTGCGCCGAGCCCTGCCCGACGCCGATGAGGCCGCCGTAGCCGCCCTTGGCCAGCGCCTTCTCGTCGAGCACCTCGACGTCGAGCTTGACGCTCTTGGCCAGCTTGGTGGCGGCCTCGGCGAACGTGGCCGGGGTGAGGTCGCGCGGCGGGAGGTTGACCCAGTCGCGGGCGCGGTTGACGGCCGTGGAGACGGCCTCGGCGCGGGTGACCGCCTCTTTGACGCCCTTGGCCTTGATGCCCGGGCCGATCAGCGTGACCGACGCCAGGGGGGCCTTCGGCTCGCCGCTCTTGTACTGGTCGAACGAGTAGCCGCCGAGCAGCAGGCCCTCGACCACGGCGGCGGCGTCCTGCTCGTCGAGGACGGGCAGCGCCACGGCCGCGGACTGCGTGCCGGCCAGCGCGCGGGCGGCGGCACCGGCGGCGCGGCGCAGTGACTCGTGGCGGGCGGGCGTGCCGGGCTCGGCCAGCGGCCCGGTCCCGACGGCGACCAGCAGGCCGGCCTTCGCGGCGCCCATGGCCGGCAGCTTCGTGACCTCGTCGGCCTTGCCCGCGGCGCCGAGCTGCCCCAGCAGCTCTGCCAGCGAGCCCTTGAGGGCCTTGTCGAGGGATTCGCTGCCCGGCAGCAGGGCGACCTCGTCGTCGCCCGGGGCCACACCCACGACGACGGCGTCGACCTTGAGGCCGGTCGGGGCGGCGGAGGACAGGGCAATGCTGGTCACGGTTCTCCTGACAGTCGCTCGTTTCAGTTGATTCCGCCCGATGCTACCGCCGGGTCGCCTCGCGGCCGTCTCGCGGTGCGAACACCGTCAGGGCCTCGGCATCGGAGTGGACGGTGCGCGCATAGGCGTCCGCCCATTCCGCCCGGGCCGGGTATGCGCTGGCCGCGACGACGGCGTCGGCCAGCGCCTCGAGGTCCGCGGCGGTGGCCCGCAGCGTCACGACGCCGTCGCGCAGCAGCGCCCAGTGCGGGCCGGGTCGGCCGTACGGCATGCCCGCGCTGCCGGGGTTGACGACCAGCCGGCGGTCGACCAGCCGCTGGAACGGCATGTGCGTGTGGCCGCAGACGACGGTGCGGACGTCGGGCGGGACGGTGGACAGGACCTCCGCCCAGCGCGCCAGCGAGCTGTCGACCAGCACCACCTCGTCGTCGTCGCGCGGCGTGCCGTGGCAGAACAGCACCGGCCCGAACCCGTCGACGTCGAGCGTCACCGGGTGCGGCAGGCTCGCCAGCAGCTCGACCTGGTCCGGCCGCAGCTGCCGCCCGGCCCAGTCGGACACGTCGATGCCCGACGTGCCGCCGCGGGCGACGGCGACCAGCTCGCGGTCGGCGTTGCCGCGCCCAGACGACGCGCTCACCCTCGGCGACCAGCCGGTCCAGCGTCTCGACCGGCGGCGGCCCGGCCGCGATGTCGCCGGTGAGCACGATCCGCTCGGCCGCCCGCACGTCGGGCTCGGCCAGCACCGCCTCGAGTGCGGGCAGGGCGCCGTGGACGTCGGACAGGACGGCGACCGAGGCGACCATCCCCAGAGAATAGGCGGGCGGACCCACCGCCGTTCGCCGGCGCTGCGCTCGCCGCCCTCACCCGAGTTGATCATGGCGAGGATCCGGTTGCCGATGGCTGAGAACCCGATCTTCCGGGCCCTGGACGGTGTGAGATCGGTGCGGCAACGGTGTGGCATCACTGGTGTTCCAGCGACTGTTCCAGCGACAGCAACGCCACACGCACGACGCAGCAATCTCACACCGTTGGCGCCGGAGCTGCTCGGCGACCCGCGCCGCCGTCACCGCTGACGGCGGGTATGGACGCCGTAGGGTGTGCCCCGTGAGCACCGAGAACCTCGCCAGGACGTCCCTGTACGACCGCCACGTGGCGCTGGGCGCCAAGTTCGCCGAGTTCGGCGGCTGGTCCATGCCGCTGCAGTACACCGGCGTCGTCGACGAGCACACCGCGGTGCGCGAGCGGGTCGGGCTGTTCGACGTCAGCCACCTCGGCAAGGCGTCGGTCACCGGGCCGGGCGCGCGGGCGTTCGTCGACTCCTGCCTCACCAACGCGCTGGACAAGATCGGACCGGGACAGGCGCAGTACACGCTGTGCTGCGACGAGTCCGGGGGAGTGGTCGACGACCTCATCGTGTACCTGCGGGCCGACGACGACCTCCTGCTGGTCCCGAACGCCGCCAACAACGCCGAGGTGGTCCGCCGGCTCGCCGCGGCCGCGCCCGGCGGCGTCGAGGTGCGCGACCGGCACCGCGACCACGCCGTCCTCGCCGTGCAGGGCCCGAACAGCGACGAGGTGCTGACCGCGCTCGGGCTGCCGACCGGCCACCCCTACATGTCGTTCGCCGAGACCGCGCACGACGGCGTGCCCCTGGTCGTGTGCCGCACCGGGTACACCGGCGAGCGCGGCTACGAGCTGCTGGTGCCGTGGGACGACGCCGGCACGGTGTGGGACGCGCTGCTGGCGGCCGGCGAGCCGTACGGCATCGCGCCCGCCGGCCTGGGCGCCCGAGACACCCTGCGCACCGAGATGGGCTACCCGCTGCACGGCCAGGACCTCTCCCTCGACATCTCGCCGGTGCAGGCGCGGGCGGGCTGGGCGGTCGGCTGGTCCAAGCCGGCGTTCTGGGGCCGCGACGCGCTGCTGGCCGAGAAGGCGGCCGGACCGGCGCGACGGCTGCAGGGCATCAAGGCACGCGGACGGGGCATCCCGCGGCCGGGCATGACGGTGACGGTCGGCGGCACGCCCGCGGGCACCGTCACCTCGGGCACGTTCTCGCCGACGCTCAAGCAGGGCATCGGCCTGGCGCTGCTGCCACCGGACGTCGCCGAGGGCAGCGAGGTGCGGGTCGACGTGCGCGGGCGGGCCGAGGCCTTCGAGGTCGTGAAGCCGCCGTTCGTGCAGCCGTCGACCAAGGGGAGCTGACCGCTCGCCGTGACGCGGGTGATCGTCCTCAACGGCGGCTCCAGCTCGGGCACCACCGCGCTGGCCCGGTCGCTGCAGGCAGCGTTGCCCCACCCCTGGCTGCTCCTCGGCGTCGACACCTTGATCGACGCGATGCCGGCGGCCATGCAGGGTGACGACGGCGACGGCATCGGCTTCCCGGACGGCGGCGAGGTCGTCGTCGGGCCGGGGTTCCGGGCCCTCGAGGACGCCTGGATCGCCGGGGTCGCAGCCATGGCCCGCGCCGGCGCGCACGTCATCGTCGACGAGGTCTTCCTGGGCGGGGCGCAGTCGCAGGAGCGGTGGCGGCGCGCGCTCGACGGCGTCGGCGTGCTCTGGGTGGGGGTCCGCTGCGACGCCGCCGAGGCGGCCCGGCGCGAGGCCGCGCGCGGCGACCGCGTCGCCGGCATGGCGGCGGCCCAGGCCGAGCTGGTGCACCGTGGTGTGACCTACGACCTCGAGGTCGACACCACCCGCACCTCCCCGCCGGACTGCGCGCGGACGATCGCGGCGGCCCTAGTCCTCGGCGACCTCGAGGTGCCGCGGCGCCGTCCGCAGTGACGAGAACCAGGCGACCAGCGCGGCGGCCGCGAGCGACAGCTGGCTCAGGAACAGCGCCTCGTCGGTGTCGAGGGCGCCGGCCAGCGCTCCGGCGACCAACGCGCCGAGGGGGTAGCCGAGCCCGAACGTGACCATGCGCCCCGCCGTCATGACCCGGCTCATCAGCGGCTCCGGCGTGACCTGCTGGCGCAGCGTCACCGAGACCGTCGCGATGACGACGTAGCCGATGGACCAGGCGATGATGGCCAGCGCTCCGGCGACCCAGCCGTCGGCCAGGGCCAGCGCGACACCCGTGGCGGCGGCGAACGGCAGCGCGACCAGCGCGGCCCGGACGCCGCCCAGCCGGTGCATGAGCTGCGGCACGATGACGCTGCCGATGACCCCGCCGACGCCCCAGGCGCCGAAGAGCATGCCCAGCCGCCAGTCGCCCTCCTGGACGCCGAGCGTGCGGTCGGCCCAGACGACGAGGATGGCCATGAGGGCGCCCGCGCTGAAGGCGACCAGGATGCCGATGACGATCATCACCCGCACGATCGGGTGGCGCAGGATGAACCGCGTCCCCTCGGCGACGGCGCTGAGCCGCAGCGGGTTGACGCGGTCGCGTGCGCCGCTCAGGGGCCGGGTGATGCTGCGGATGAGCAGGGCCGATGCCACGAACGTCAGCACGTCGACGGCGATGATCGAGGCCGGCGACACGACGACGATGAGCGCGCCGGCCGCCATGGGGACCACGGTCTCGGCCACCGTGCTGCCGCCGAACACGAGGGCGTTGGCCGCCGGCAGCCGGTCGCGGCCGACCAGGCTGGGCAGCGCGCCCTGGTTGGCGGCGTCGAAGAACACGAAGATCGTCCGGACGCCGAACGCCGCGATGAGGACGTGGGCCGCGGTGAGGGCGTCGAGCCAGTAGGCGACGGGGACCGTGGCGAGGGCGACCGCGGCGAGGAGGTCGGCACCGACCATGACGCGGCGCCGGTCGACGTGGTCGGCCAGCGCGCCGGCCCACAGGCCGAAGATCAGGTACGGCACCGCTTCGGCGACGATCACCAGCGAGGTCCACGTGGCCGACCCGGTGATGCCGTAGATCAGCACGGGCATGGCGATGAACGTGACCGCCGAACCGGTCAGCGAGATGATGCGCGCCGCCACGTACCGGAAGACATCCGGATCGCTGAGCAGACGCGCGCGCCGCGTAGGCGCTGAACTACTCACGTCGATGTACCCCCGCCCCCCGCGGCAAACTGAACTTTACGCGGAAGGCAACAGCATGACGCGTGACTTGTCAAGGCGCGCCTGGGCGCGTCAGCGAGGACCTGAATCGGGCGCGTCGTTGCCGTCCCCTGCGCGGCAACGACGCGCCCTTGTACCCGTCAAGACAGAGCAGGCGCGCGATCATGACGCCCGCTCGCGAGGAATTTTCGTGTGACGTGGGCAACACGAGGCCGGTGGTCGTTCCGTCGGTGCCGGACCGTACTGTCGGGGCGGAGAGAACGGCGCTGATGGGGAGGCGAAGATGAGCTGGACGTGGCGGTTCCTGGCGCCGGACGGAGAGCCCGCACCGGGCGTCGACGACGGTGCCGGGCGCTCGGAGGCCGGGTTCCCGACGCAGTCCGACGCCGAGAGCTGGCTGGGCGAGCACTGGCGTGGCCTGGTCGAGGCCGGCGTCGACTCGGTGGTGCTGGTCGAGGACGGCCGCGAGGTCTACGGCCCCATGAGCCTCAAGCCGCCGGACTGACCCGGACATGGAACGGCGAGCCGGTCCGGTGTGGACCGGCTCGCCGTGTCCGGAGAGCCCGTACCCGAAGGGTTCGTGACTGCCGTCAGTACTTCGGCGACCGCTTGGCGGTCTCGGCCGGGTCGCGCACGACGGCGTCGCCCAGCACGTCGTCGATCGCCTTCATCAGGTCCGCCTCGAGCGTGACCCCGCTGGCCTTGACGTTCTCGGTGACCTGCTCGGGCCGCGAGGCGCCGACGATGGCGGCCGCGACGTTGCGGTTCTGCAGCACCCACGCGACCGCGAGCTGGGCGAGCGAGAGCCCGGCCTGGTCGGCGAGCGGCTGCAGCTGCTGCACGCGGCCGAGCACGTCGTCGGTGAGCCAGCGACGGGTGATGTCCGAGCCGCCCGTCGTCATGGCGCCGCGAGAGCCCTCGGGCGCGGCCTGGCCCGGCTGGTACTTGCCGGTGAGCACGCCCTGGGCGATGGGGGAGAAGACGATCTGCGAGACGCCCACCTCCTCCGACGCCGGCACGACCTCGGACTCGATGACCCGCCAGAGCATGGAGTACTCGGGCTGGTTGGAGATGAACGGGATGCGCAGCTCGCGCGCGAGGGCGTGGCCCTGGCGGATCTGCTCGCCGGTCCACTCCGAGACGCCGATGTAGAGGGCCTTGCCGGCGCGGACGAGGTCGGCGAACGCCTCCATCGTCTCCTCGAGCGGCGTGCTCGCGTCGTAGCGGTGCGCCTGGTAGAGGTCGACGTAGTCGACGCCGAGGCGGCGCAGGGAGTTGTCGATCGACTCGTGGATGTGCTTGCGCGACAGGCCGCGGTCGTTGGCGCCGTCGTGACCGGCGGGCCAGAAGACCTTGGTGAAGATCTCGAGCGACTCGCGCCGGATGCCGGCCAGCGCCCGCCCGAGCACCTCTTCGGCGCGGCCGCCCGCGTAGACATCGGCGGTGTCGAACGTGGTGATGCCGGCGTCGAGCGCCGCGCGGACGCAGGCGACGGCGGTGTCGTCCTGCACCTGGGAGCCGTGCGTGATCCAGTTGCCGTACGCGATCTCACTGATCTTGAGGCCGGATCGGCCGAGGCTGCGAAAGTCCATGCACGTGAATCTATCGGTCCGGCGCGGGCGGCTCGTGCCGAGGGTCCCCAGACGTCAGATGTCGTGAGGAAGCAGCAGTTCCTTGGTGAAGAACCGGCTGAACTCGGCGTCGCTGTAGTAGCCGTACGGGTCGGTGGGGACGTACCCGCTGGACTGGTACAGCGACATCGCCTCGGGCTGCTTGAGGCCCGTCTCGAGGACGACCTTGCGGTAGCCGGCCTTGGCGGCCTGCGCCTCGAGCTCGGCCAGCAGCCGGCGGGCGTGGCCGCCGCCGCGGTGGTCGTGGGCTACGTACATGCGCTTGATCTCGGCAACGCCGTCGCCGTGGCGGCGGAACCCGCCCGTGGCGACCGGCTCGTTGCCGACGAACCCGACGAGGAACTGGCCCTCGGGCGGAGTGAAGTCCTCCGGCGCGATGGGCCCGACGTCGGGGTCGCCGTAGCGCTCGGCGTACTCCAGCTGCAGCTCGCTCTCGAGCGCCCGCACGACGGGGTCGGCGTAGCGCAGCGCCCGGATGAACAGGCCGGTGTCGTCGCGGTCGGCCGTGGGCAGGGTGCTCACACGAGCGTCCCGGGCTTGACCTGGGGCTTGGGGAGACGGAGCCGGCGCAGCTGGGTGGCGCGGGTGATGGCGTACAGCACGTGTCCCTTCCCGGGGTCGTCGGGGAAGCGCTTGCGCACCTCACGCTTCACCCGGGACCCGAGGATCGTCAAGTCGACGATGAGCAGCACCATGGCCGCGACCCAGATGACGGTGGACGCGAGCTGGACGACGGGGATGCCGATGAGGCTGGTCAGCAGGATGACCAGGATGAGCGGCAGGAAGAACTCGGCCACCGTGCGCCGGGAGTCGACGTAGTTGCGGACGAAGCGCCGCACGTCGCCCTGGTCGCGCGCGAGGTAGTACTTCTCGTCGCCGGTGTTCATCGCCTCGCGGGTCTTGGCGCGCTCGGTGCGCATGCGCTCGCGGTCGCGGCGCATGGCCTCGCGCCGGTTCAGCGCGGGCCTGACCCGCTGCTTGCGGGCCTTCTCGGCCTCGGAGCGCTTGGGCGTGGGACGGCCCTTGCCACCGGCGCGGCCGGGGGCGTCCGCGGCTTCGGCGGCGGGGACGTCAGCGGTCTCGGGAGAAGTTCGGCGACGGAACACGTTTACAAGGGTAGGACAGTATTCCCACCGGCCCTGCCACGCTTCGCCCCCTACGCCGTAGGGTTGGGTGGAAACACTGTGCTCGACAGTGCCACCAGCGCGAGAAAGGGATACCTGGCCTCATGGGGATCCTCCAGCGAATGTCCATGATCTTCCGGGCGAAGGCCGAGAAGGCGCTCGACCGCGCCGAGGACCCCCGGGAGACGCTCGATTACTCCTACAAGAAGCAGCTCGAGCTGCTTCAGAAGGTGCGCCGCGGTGTGGCCGACGTCGCCACCAGCCGCAAGCGCATCGAGGTCCAGATGACCCAGCTGCAGTCGCAGTCGGGCAAGCTTCAGGAGCAGGCGCAGAAGGCACTGTCCCTCGGCCGCGAGGACCTCGCCCGCGAGGCGCTCACCCGCCGGTCCGGGCTGCAGAACCAGATCAGTGACCTCGAGGCCCAGCACCAGTCGCTGCAGGGCGAGGAGGAGAAGCTCACCCTCGCCGCCCAGCGGCTGCAGGCCAAGGTCGAGTCCTTCCGCACGAAGAAGGAGACCATCAAGGCCAGCTACACCGCCGCCGAGGCGCAGACGCGCATCGGCGAGGCGTTCAGCGGCATCTCCGAAGAGATGAGCGACGTCGGCCTGGCCATCCAGCGTGCCGAGGACAAGACGGCGAACATGCAGGCTCGTGCGGGCGCCATCGACGAGCTGCTGGCCTCGGGTGCGCTCGACGACCCCACCGGCACCACGAAGGACGACATCACGCTCGAGCTCGACCGCCTCGCGTCCACCAGCGACGTCGAGCTGGAGCTGTCGCGCATGCGGCAGGAGCTGTCCGGTGGCGCCGAGCCGCCGAAGCAGCTCGAGGGCAACGGTGCGGCCCCGGCCGCCGACGCGGCGGAGCCGCAGCGGCAGCGCGAGGAGGGTCAGCTGTGATCATCCGGATCATGGGTGAGGGCCAGTTCGAGGTCGACGACACCCACCTGACCGAGCTCAACCGTCTCGACGACGCGCTGGGCGAGGCCATCGACGGTGGCGACGACGACACGTTCCGCGCGGCGCTGTCGGCGCTGCTCGCCGAGGTACGCCGGGTCGGCACGCCGGTCGCCGACGACGCGCTGGTCGACAGCGACCTCGTCCTCCCGTACGACGAGGCGCACATCGACGAGGTGCGCGAGCTGCTCACCGACGAGGGCCTCGTCCCGTCGGAGCCGCCGGTCAAGTAGTCCCTCCTCCGCGGGGTGGGCCGGTGCTCGGCCCACCCCGGCGGTGGCGGGAACGGGGGCCGCGGGCGGCGCGTTGCACTCAGTAGGTGGGTGTCGCCCGCCGCAGGTAGGAAAGGAACAGCGTTGGCGCGCTCGAGGTTCGCCCCGGACCGCGGTCTGTCGACCCGGATGGGTCTGACGATCGTCGTCCTCGCTCTGCTCTACATCGTGCTCATCGGTGCCATCTCGTACGGCACCAGCAGTCTCTGGCTCGGCATCATCGTCGGTCTCGGCGTGCTCTGGGGCCAGTGGTACTTCTCCGACAAGCTGGCGCTGCGGGGCATGGGCGCCCGCGAGGTGACGCCGCAAGAGGCGCCGCAGCTGCACGCCATGATCGACCGGCTGTGCGCGCTGGCCGACATGCCGAAGCCGCGGGTCGCCATCGCCGACACCGACATCCCCAACGCCTTCGCCGCCGGCCGCAGTCCTGACCGCGCCGTCGTCGCCGTCACCACCGGACTGCAGCGTCGCCTCGACGAGCGCGAGCTCGAGGCCGTGCTCTCGCACGAGCTGTCTCACGTGGCGCACCGCGACGTGCTGGTCATGACCATCGCCTCGGTGGTGGGCGTGCTGGCCGGCTTCCTCACGCGCATGCTGCTCTGGTCCGGTCTGGGCAACAACCGCAGCAACAACAACAACGCCGCCGTCATGGTGCTGGCGGTCACGCTCATCGCGGCCGTCGTCTACGGCGTCAGCTACCTGCTCACGCGGCTGCTGTCGCGCTACCGCGAGCTGGCCGCCGACCGCGCCGGCGCCATCCTCACCGGGCAGCCGTCGGCCCTGGCCAGCGCGCTGACCAAGATCTCCGGCGACATGAGCCGCATCCCGAAGAAGGACCTTCGTGCGGCCGAGCCGTACAACGCGTTCTTCTTCGTTCCGGCCATCGCCGGCAAGTTCGACATCGCGTCCCTCTTCGCCTCGCACCCGCCGCTGGAGAAGCGGCTCGAGCAGCTCAGCCGCATCTCCGTCGAGCTGGGCCGGGAGTGAATTCGTGGGTCTTCTCGACGCCCTGTTCGGCCGGTCCAAGCAGGTCCAGCCCAACCTCGACGCCCTGTTCGCGCTGCCTACGGCGGCACTGACGCTGGAGGCGTCGGCGCAGATGCACCCCAGCGGGGTCGGCGCGGTCTGCTTCCGCCAGGTCGAGGGCGGCCCGTTCGCCCGCCTCAAGGCCGACGTCACCACGCTGCTCGGCGGCTCCGAGCCCGAAGAGATCCACGACGACTACGGCTACACCTGGCTGGTCGTGAAGCGCGAGCCGTCGCAGATGTCGGAGTTGTGCACCGACCTCCACGCGGTGAACTCCACGCTCGAGGAGGCCGGCTTCGGGCCGTCGCTGCTGTGCACCACCATCGGCCTGCGCTCCGAGGACGGGCGCGGGCTGGCGCTGGTGTATCTGTACAAGCGCGGCACGTTCTACCCGTTCGCCCCGCTCGACGCGCAGCGCCAGGACCGCGACAACGCGCTGGAGCTGCAGGTGCGCGCCCTGGTCGGAGGCGACCTCCCCATCGAGGCCGACGTCACCCGCTGGTTCCCCGTCTGGGGCGCCCCGGGCGTCTGACCCCGCTCACGCGCCATCGTGATCATCCAAGAAATGGGTCGGCATGACAGCCCGTTTCCAGGATGATCATGGGCGCTGAGGCGTCAGCAGTCCCGTCGTCAGCAGGGTGAGGACGCGGTCGACCTGGTCGCGGCCGGGTGGCGCGGTGTGCAGGAGCAGCCGGTAGTACAGCGGCGCGTAGAGCAGCTCCACGGCCATGCCGAGGTCGGCGCCGTCGTGCACCTGGCCGTCGGCCTGCGCCTTCTCGAGCCGCGCCCGGCACTCGGCCACCCGCGGCGCGACGATGAGGTCGAGCACCCGCCGGGCCAGCTCCGGGTCGGACTGCGCCGCCGCGATCAGCGCGGTGTACGGGACGAACGCCGGCGAGGTCATGGCCGACACGACGGCGTACATCTGGGCGCGCAGGTCGGCCACCACGTCGCCGGTGTCGGGGAAGGTGGCCGACGGCTGCGTCTGCTCGTGCAGGGCGTCCAGCACGACGGCGGCCTTCGACGGCCACCAGCGGTAGATCGTCTGCTTGCCGACGCCGGCCCGCTTGGCGATGGCCTCCATGGTCATGTCGGTGAAGCCCGGATCGCGGCAGAGCTCGATCGCGGCCCGCAGGATCGCCTGCCGGGCCCGTTCACTGCGCCGGTCGCTGTTCGGGGGTGTCATGCACCACGACCCTAGCAGAGACGAGACGTATCGTCTTGACACGCGACGAGACGCGGGTCTAGCGTCACGAAAGACGAGACGAGACGTCTCGTCTGATGAGGTCCGCGCGCCGCCGGCGCGGGCACCGTGGGCCCACGTGAAGGGGATCACCATGACCGAAGCACCGACCCGTCGCTACGCCGGCCTGTTCGGCATCGTCGCGAGCCTGTTCATCGTCGTGCAGGTGCCGTTGTACTTCCTCTACTCCGACGCGCCGCCGGACTGGAACATCCTGACCCGCAGCCTCATCGGCGTCGTCGGCTGCACGATCTACATCGTGTTCTTCATCGGCCTGCGGTACGTGGTGCAGACCGCCGACCCGGCGTACACCTGGCTGGCGACGGTGCTGCAGTCGGCCGGCCTGCTCTGGGTCGCCATGGTGTTCGTGCCGCAGTCCATGGAGGCCGGCGCCGCCATCGCCGTCGACCAGGACATCGACACCACCACCGAGGGCCCGTTCGCGGCGGCGCAGTACCTCATGCAGGGTGGCATCTCGCGGCTGCTCATGGCGCTGTTCATGATCGCCCTGGGGATCGCCGTCTTCCGGCTGCGGGTGCTGCCGCGCTGGGTGGGCACGTCGGCGTACGTGCTGGCCGCGGTGAACCTGGCCTTCCTGCCCGCGGTGTTCTTCGGCGACGACGCCGCGGACTTCTACAGCGCGCAGGGCTGGGGCACGACCGCCAGCATGGGCATGGTGTGGAGCCTCTGGACGCTGGCGGTGAGCATCAGTCTGTACCGCAGCGCCCGCCGGGTCCCCGCCGGGAACCTCCGCGCGGCCGGTCACCCTGTGCGGGCCGCTGCCTGACGCCGTCGGCAACCGGAAGCGCCCCTCGTCCCAGCACGGGACAAGGGGCGCCGGTGTCGCGGGGGAGTCAGTCCTTGACGGCGCCGCTGCCCGGCAGGGCGAGCATGCGGTCCAGCGCGACCCGCGCCCAGTGGGCGGTGTCGTCGTCGACTTCGATGCGGTTGACCACCCGGCCCTCGACCAGGCTCTCGAGCGCCCACACCAGGTGCGGGAGGTCGATGCGGTTCATCGTCGCGCAGAAGCAGACCGTCTTGTCGAGGAAGACGACGGTCTTGTCGGGGTGCTCGGCGGCCAGCCGCTTGACGAGGTTGAGCTCGGTGCCGACGGCCCAGGCCGAGCCCGCCGGGGCCTCGGCGATGGCCTTGATGATGTACTCCGTCGACCCGACGTAGTCGGCTCCGACGACGACC
Source organism: Jiangella mangrovi (assembly GCF_014204975.1). Classification (NCBI taxonomy): domain Bacteria; kingdom Bacillati; phylum Actinomycetota; class Actinomycetes; order Jiangellales; family Jiangellaceae; genus Jiangella; species Jiangella mangrovi. The sequence goes on along the minus strand of NZ_JACHMM010000001.1, from coordinate 6,599,987 downwards.
TCGTGCTGGCACTCGGGGTGGACCAGCACGTTGACGCCGGGGATGCGGGCCCGGACGTCGGCCACGGACTCGGCGCTGAACCGTCCGTGCACCGAGCAGTGACCCTTCCACAGCAGCATGGTCGCCGCGCGCAGCTCCTCGTCGGTGACGCCGAAGCCGGGCTTGTGCGGGTCGATGACCACGCAGTCGTCCAGCGACAGACCCAGCTGGAGGACGGCGGTGTTGCGGCCCAGGTGCTGGTCGGGCAGGAACAGCACCTTGTCGCCCTGGTCGAACGCCCACTCCAGCGCCTGCTTGGCGTTGCTGGACGTGCAGACGGCGCCGCCGTTGCGCCCGCAGAACGACTTGATGTCGGCCGACGAGTTCATGTACGTGATCGGCACGGTGCTCGACGCGACCCCGGCCTCCTCGAGCCGCGCCCACGCGTCCTCGACCTGCAGGATGCGGGCCATGTCGGCCATGGAGCAGCCGGCGGCGAGGTCGGGCAGGATCACCTGCTGGTGGTCGCCGGTGAGGATGTCGGCGGACTCGGCCATGAAGTGCACGCCGCAGAAGACGATGAACTCCGCCTCGGGGCGGGCGGCGGCGTCGCGGGCCAGCTTGAAGGAGTCGCCGGTGACGTCGGCGAACTGGATGACCTCGTCGCGCTGGTAGTGGTGCCCCAGGATGAACGCGCGGTCGCCCAGCGCCTCGCGCGCCTTGCGGGCACGCTCGACCAGGTCGGGGTCGCTGGCGGCGGGCAGGTCACCGGGACACTCCACGCCGCGCTCGCTGGTGGGGTCGGCGCCTCGGCCCAGCAGGAGCAGCGGGACGGGTGTCGACGGGGTCTGGGTCACGGTCACGGCTCGTCAGCCCTTTCTCGCCTCGGCGCTGGTGACAACACGCACCGTTCTCTCAATCGTCCCACGCGGTCAGCCGAATCCGGTCGACGGGATGTACGGCGACGGCGGGCGCATGTGGCGTAACGCCAGGTAGGAGTCCTGGTCGACGCGCAGACCAGCGGCGAGGCCGACGTCGATGGCCCACTCCTGGTCCGATGTGAGATTGCGCACGTCGACGGCGGATCCGGGCGCCGACCGGGCCAGTGCGGACCAGAGCAGCCGCTGCGCCACCGCGCGGTTGGTCGCGGCCAGCCGCGTGACGCCCCACGGCGCGACGCAGGCGTAGCCGCTGCCGGTCAGCAGGTCGCAGACCAGCAGGGTGCTGTAGCCGAGGACGTGCGCGTTGTCGGGCCGGTGCGTGGCCCCGCGCACCTGCCGGTCCACGGAGTCGACCAGGTCGAAGTCGGCCGCGGTGCCCTCGCGGACGCCGTCGACGGCGGGCAGAGCGGACCGGTCGACCACGCCGGTGAGCCGCATGGTCGGGTGCAGCGTGAACCCGGCCCGCCGGTAGCGGCGCAGCGCCTGGTGGTCCGGAAGCGAGGTCAGCATGCCGCGCAGGCAGCCGGCGCCGTAGCCGACGGCGGCGTCGAGCAGCGCGGTCCCGATGCCCCGGCCCTGGTGATCGGGGTCGACGGCGTACGCCGACAGGATCCACAGCAGGTCCCGGCGCAGCGAGATCGCGACGCCGACGACGGGGCCGGGCCCACCGCCCTCGTCGGCCACCCAACAGCCGCCCGGGTCGGTGGACAGCAGGTGGGCGGCCTGCTCGCGCCAGCGGCGGCGGTGGTCGCCGGTGCGCTCGGCGCGGTACGCGAGCGCCGTCAGCCGCTCCACCGCGTCGACGTCCTCGGGTCGCATCGGCCGGATCCGCATGCCCCCACCGTGCCAGAGGTCAGAGGTCGATGAGCAGCCACGTCGCGCAGGCGACGCCGACGCCGAGCACCGCCAGCCGCAGCCCGCGGTCGGACAGCCGCTGGGCGATCCGCGCGCCGATGATGCCGCCGGCCAGGCTGAACGCCGCCAGCACCACCGCTACCGACCAGTCGACCGGCCCGAACAGCGCGAACACCGCCACGGACAGCGCGCTGATGAGGAAGGACAGGAACGTCTTGAGCGCGTTGGCCTGCTGCAGCTTCGACGGGTGGACCAGCGCCAGCACGGCGAACAGCAGGATGCCCAGTCCCGCGCCGAAGTAGGCGCCGTACGCGCCCGCGGCGAACACTCCGCCCTCGGCGACGCCCGGCCGGCCGTCGCGCTCCGGCGAGGCCGCGGCACCGCGCGCCGCCAGCGCCCGCGACAGCCGCGGTTGCACGACGATCAGCACGCAGCTCCCGACCAGCAGGAACGGTACGACCATCTCGAAGACGCCCGGCGGCGGGAGCAGCAGCAGGACGCAGCCCAGCCCGGCGCCCACCAGCGACACGACGCCCATCAGGACCAGCTGCCGCCGCGTCACCCCACGAAGCTGGGCCCGGTAGGTGAACGCGCTGGACGCGTACCCGGGCAGCAGCCCGGCCGCCTTGGTGACGTTCGCCGTCAGCGGCGGCAGCCCCATCCAGACCAGGACCGGGAAGGCGAGCATCGCCCCGCCGCCCGCGACCGCGTTGACGATGCCGGCGAGCAGCCCGGCGGCCGCGACGACGACGAGTTCCAGGCCGCTCACGTCACTGGACCGTAGGTCTCGTCGAGCAGCCGCCGGGTGTGGTCGACGTGCTCGGCCATGCGGGCGGCGGCGCGGTCCGGGTCGGCGGCGGCCATGGCGTCGTGGATGGCCTGGTGCTGCTCCCACGACACCGGCGCGCGGTCGAGGATGATCGACGCGAGGTACCAGTCGATGCGCAGCTGCAGTCCGGCCAGCGTCTCGGCGAGCACCTGGCTGCCCGCGGCGTCGGTGACGAGCTGGTGGAACCGCCGGTTGAGCCCGACCAGCTCGCGCTTGTCGTCGCGGTCGAGCGCGGCGAAGCCGTCGGCGCAGGTGGCGGCCATGGCCCGCAGCGTCTCGGGGCCCATGTGCCGCGCCGCGAGGCGGGCGCTCTCGGCCTCGAGCAGGGTGCGCAGGTGGAACACCTCGTCGACCTCGCGGCGGGTCGGCTCGTGCACGAACGCGCCGCGGCCGGAGCGCAGCTCGACGAAGTGGCTGCGGGCCAGCATCTGCAGCGCCTCGCGGACCGGCTGGCGGCTCACCTGCAGCCGCTCGGCCAGCACCTCCTCGCGCAGGTGCTCGCCCGGCGCGAGGACGCCGTAGATGATCAGCTGCTCGAGCTCGGAGCGCACCCGGTCGCGCAGCGGCCCGCCGCGCGCGATGGGCCGCCACCCGGGCGTCCGCGTCCGCTCGCCCGCGACGCTCACGTCATCTCCTCGCGGTCGTAGACGATCTCGCCGCGGACGTACGTGGTGCGCACACCGAGGTCGGCGTCGAGGACGACGATGTCGGCGTGCTGGCCGGGGATCAGCCGGCCGCGGTCGGCGAGGTCCAGCGCCTCGGCCGGGACGACGGAGGCCATGCGCAGCGCGTCGGCCAGCTCGACCCCGCCGGTCCGGACGATGGTGCGCACGGAGTCGGACAGCCGGTGGACGCCGCCCGCGATGGTGCCGCCGGGGGTCATTGCGCCCGCCTCGCCGACGTCGACCTCGGTCCCGTCCCAGCGCCGATGCCGGCCGTGCGGCAGGCCGGACACGTCGGAACCGTCGCTGATCAGCATGACCCGCTCCCAGCCGGCGACGCCGACGGCGAACCGCACCATCTCAGGGGCGACGTGGACGCCGTCGCCGACGATCTCGCAGGTCACCCGCGGGTCGGCGAGCAGCGCCGGCACCGGCCCAGGGGAGCGGTGGTGCATGGGCGGCAGCGCGTTGAACAGGTGCGTCGCGCGGTCGACGCCGCGCGTGACGGCCGCCTCGGCCTGCTGGAACGAGGCGCCCGAGTGGCCCAGCGACGGGTGCACGCCGGCCTCGGCGAGGCGGGCGACGGCGTCCATGCCGTCGGGCAGCTCCGGCGCCAGCGTCACGACCTCGATGGCGCCGTCGCCGGCCTCGAGCAGCGCGTCGACGGCCTCGGGAGACGGCAGCCGGAGGTGCTCGGGACGGTGGACGCCGCGGTGCGCGGGGTCGAGGAACGGTCCCTCGACGTGGATGCCGATCAGGTCGACGCCGTGACCGCCGGCCAGCCGCCCGCGCAGCCCGGCCAGCCCGTCGAGCGACCGGTGCAGCTGGTCGGCGTCGGCGCCGGACGTCGTGGCCAGGCAGGACGTGACGCCGCCCGCCGCGAGCCAGCGCGAGATGCGGGTGCCGGCGGCGGCGTCGGCGGCCATGAAGTTCGCGCCCAGGCCGCCGTGCACGTGGGTGTCGACGAAGCCCGGCGCGACGATGCAGCCGGTGGCGTCGTGGACGATGTCGACGCGGATCGCGTCGGTCGGGTCGGTGCCGGCCGGGACGTCGCCGGCCGCGATGGTCTGGATGACGCCGTCGCCGAACACCACCGAGCCGGGCTCGAGGCGCCCGTCGGCCCAGAGCAGGATGCCGCCGGTCAGCGCGGTGCGCGGCGACCTGGTGCCGGACGCCCGGCGGCTCGACGCCGTCACGGCATACCCCCCAACCGCGCGGCGGGCCGGGCCGCGGCGCTCGCACCCGGCGGCGCCATCGCGTTCCCGGACTCGCAGCCGCTGGTCATGTCGTCCAGGGACGATACCCGGCGTGGCGGCCCGCCTAACCGGCCGATGCCACGGATAGTCGTCGGCCACCGTGTCACCGAGTGACTTGCGGGAGACGACACTGCTCATAGTATGAATGCATACAGGATGCAAGGATCTCTGGTCAACCCTCGCCGCCCCGGCGCGGGACAGGGCTCCGCTCGGTGGACGGCGCCGCGCCCGGCCGGCGCGATGCGGCAGACTCGGGCCATGCGGATCCTGGTTGCACCGGACAAGTTCGCCGGAACGCTCACCGCGGTCGAGGCCGCCGACGCCATCGCCGAGGGCTGGCGGCGCAGCGCCCCCGGCGACGAGGTCGTGGCCGTGCCCATGGCCGACGGCGGCCCCGGCTTCGTCGACGTGCTGCACTCCAGCCTCGGCGGCGAGCTGCTCGCGTCGACCGTCGCCGGACCGCTCGGCGAGCCCGTCCCGGCCACCTTCCTGCTGGCCGGCGGCACCGCGTTCATCGAGTCCGCGCAGGCCTGCGGGCTGGCGCTGCTGCCGCTGGGCGACGACGGCCGCACGCCGGTGCCGGGGGTGGCGGCGCGGGCGTCCACGTACGGCGTCGGCGAGCTGATCGCGCACGCCGTCGACGCGGGGGCGCGCCGGGTCGTGGTGGGGCTGGGCGGGTCGGGCACCAACGACGGCGGCGCCGGGCTGCTCGCGGCGCTGGGCGCGGTCGCGACGCCGGACGACGCGCTGCGCGGCGGACCGGACGCGCTGGCCGGGCTCACCTCACTGGACCTCGAACCGGCCCGGGCCCGGCTCTCCGGCGTCGAGCTGGTCGCCGCGTCCGACGTCGACAACCCGCTGCTCGGGCTGCGCGGCGCCACCAACGTGTTCGGCCCGCAGAAGGGCATCGTCGACGACGGCGCGAAGCTGGCGGCCGACGCGGCGCTGACGACGCTCGCCGACCTCGCCGACCGCCGGGTCGCCGACCACCGCGGGGCCGGGGCCGCCGGCGGACTGGGCTACGCGCTGCTGCTGCTCGGCGGCGTGCGCGAGCCGGGGTTCGACACCGTCGCCGGCGCCGTCGGGTTGCCCGACCTCGTCGCCGGGGTCGACCTCGTCATCACCGGCGAGGGGAAGCTCGACTGGCAGTCCATGAGCGGCAAGGTCGTGTCCGGCCTGGCGGCGCTGGCCGGGCCGGCGCTGCGGCCCTGCATCGCGTTCGCCGGCGCCGTCCAGGTCGGCAACCGCGAGCTGCGGGCCAACGGCATCGAGGCCGCGTACGCCATGGTCGACGTCGTCGGCACCGAGGAGTCCTTCGGCCGCCCGCGCGAGAGCCTCGCCGCCGTCGCCGAGCGCGTGGCCCGCACGTGGAGCCGCTGACGGGGTATGTGACGCGGAAGGAATGTCCTTCCGGCGGGTCGCGTTGTAGCGTTGAGACGTAGTCCGACCTCGAAGCAGGAGAACGAGATGACGGTTCAGGATCAGGTCGCCGACGGTGTCGTGCTGACCGACGGCGCGGCCTCCAAGGTCAAGGCGCTGCTCGACCAGGAGGGCCGCGACGACCTGGCGCTGCGCATCGCCGTTCAGCCCGGCGGCTGCTCCGGTCTGCGCTACCAGCTGTTCTTCGACGAGCGCTCGCTCGACGGCGACGTCGTCAAGGACTTCGGCGGCGTCAACGTCGTGGTCGACCGCATGAGCTCGCCGTACCTCGGCGGCGCCACCATCGACTTCGTCGACACCATCGAGAAGCAGGGCTTCACCATCGATAACCCCAACGCGGGCGGGTCGTGCGCCTGCGGCGACTCCTTCCACTGACCGACAGCGAGAGAGCCCCCGCCGTCTGACGGCGGGGGCTCTCGCGCGTGTCAGTGCAGGCGGCGGACGGTGTAGGCGTCGCCGTCGGCGCCCAGGTACTCGTGTCCGCGCATGCGGCACCAGGCGGGCACGTCCGACGCCGCCGCGGGGTCGTCGGCCAGCACCGTGACCGGCGCGCCGACCTCGACGTCGCCGATGTGCCGGGCCAGCTCGATGATCGGGAGCGGGCAGCGCATCCCGCGGCAGTCGAGGAACAGTGGGGTGTTCGTCACAGTGCCCCCAGCCCGGCCCGCAGCCGGGTGACGACGCCGGCGACGGCGGCGAGGAAGCGGTCGACGTCCTCGCGGGTGGCGTCGCTGGTCAGCGACACCCGCACGTTGCCGTGCGTGAGCGCCCCCATGGCGGCCAGCACGTGGCTGGGCCGCAGCGTGCTCGACGAGCAGGACGAGCCGCTCGAGATCGCGAACCCGGCCCGGTCCAGCTCCGTGACCAGGGCCTCGCCCTCGACGTAGAGGCACGAGAACGTCACCAGGTGTGGCAGCCGCAGCGTCGGGTGCCCCACGACGTCGACGTCGTCGAGCAGTTCGGGGACGCGGGCGCGGATGTGGTCGACCAGCTCGCGCTGCCGGTCGGCGACGGCGCCGGCCTCCTCCCAGCGGGCCCGCAGCGCCGCCGCGGCCGCGAGCGCGCCGGGGACGTTCTCGAACCCGGGCGCGCGGCCGCCCTCGCGCTCGTCCTCGGGCAGCGGGGAGCGCCAGCGCACGTTCCTGCGCACCGCGAGCACGCCGACCCCGGCCGGCCCACCCCACTTGTGCGCGCTGGCCGTCAGCACCGACCAACGTCGGGGGAGTGCGACCCTGCCGGCGGCCTGCGCGGCGTCGACCAGCAGCGGGACGCCGTGCGCGGCGCAGTGCTCGGCGACCTCGTCGACCGGTTGGACGGTGCCGACCTCGTGGTTGGCGGCCTGCAGGCAGGCCAGCAGGGTCTCGTCGCCGACGGCGTCCGCGAACGCCGCGGGGTCCACGCGACCGTCCCGGTCGACACCGACCTCGGTCGTCTCGGTGCCGGAGTGCCGGGCCAGGTGCGCCGCGGACTGCAGGACGGCGGAGTGCTCGACGGCGGAGACGGCGACCACCCGCGGGCCGCCACGCTCACGCCGTCGGGCCCCGGCCGCCCCCAGCACGCCCAGCTGGATCGCCTGCGTGCCGCTGGCCGTGAACGCCACCTCGTCGGGCCGGGCGCCGACGACCGCGGCGACGACCTCGCGGGCGTTGTCCAGCAGCATGCGGGCCCGCCGGGCCGAGCCGTAGAGGCGCGCCGGGTCGGCCCAGCCCTCGTCGGCGGCGGAGAGCAGCACCTCGCGGGCGGCCGGATGCAGCGGCTCCGTGGACGCCGCGTCGAAGTAGCCGGCCGGTGCCGACACGCCGCGCGTGCTCATCGTGTACCTCCCGGAATGACGGCGGACGGCTACCGCTAGGGTTGGGCGCGACAGGAGAAGTTTGCTCTCGCCACGGTGCCGGTTGCCAACCGCCCGCCCGGGCGAGCGGGTCGAAAGAGAAGGGCGCCTCGTGAGTCAGTCTGGCAGGGTCCGCCCGGCGCGTCGCCGGGTTGCGACCGCCGCCGTTCTCCTCCTCGGCACGGTGCTCGTGCTGGGTGGTTGCTCGGCACAGCAGCGCGACGACTGGTCGCGCCTGGCGCTCCCGGAGCCGGCCACGGAGGAGACGCCGCTGATCGGCGACCTGTGGATCGGCGCCTGGATCGCCGCGTTCGCCGTCGGTGTGCTGGTGTGGGGCCTGATCATCTGGGCGGTCATCGCCTACCGCCGCCGCAGCGACGAGCTGCCGAAGCAGACGCGGTTCAACATCCCGATCGAGTTCCTCTACACGGTCGCGCCGCTGTTCATCATCGTGCCGCTGTTCTGGTACACGGCCGACCACCAGGAGCAGATCACCGAGCTGTCCGACGACCCCGACGTCACCATCGGCGTCATCGGTCAGCAGTGGTCCTGGACGTTCAACTACATGGACGAAGAGGCGCACGACGTCGGCACCATCAACGACCGGCCGACGCTGTTCCTCCCCGTCGGCCAGACGGTCCGCTTCGACCTCATGTCGCCGGACGTCATCCACTCGTTCTGGATCCCGGCGTTCTACATGAAGATGGACGTCATCCCCGGCCACCCCAACGCGTTCCAGGTCACGCCGGACCGCGAGGGCAGCTACGTCGGCCGCTGCGCGGAGCTCTGCGGCGCCTACCACCAGTCGATGCTGTTCAACGTCGAGGTCGTGTCCGAGCAGGAGTACCAGGACCACATCGACGGACTGCGCGAGGCGGGTCAGGACACCATCATCGAGCCGCCCATCCGCGGCGCGTACGACGACGAGGTCCTGGACGACGTGAACACGGGAGGTGACCACGAGTGACCACATATCTGGAGCGCACCGCCGCCGCGGGAGCCGCCATCACGCGGCCCAAGCGGAAGGGCAACGTGGTCGTCCGGTGGATGACGTCCACCGACCACAAGATCATCGGCTACATGTACCTGATCGCGTCGTTCGGGTTCTTCCTGTTCGGCGGCGTGCTGGCGCTGTTCATCCGGGCCGAGCTGTTCTCGCCGGGGCGTCAGGTCGTCAGCGACGAGATGTACAACCAGCTGTTCACCATGCACGGCACGATCATGCTGCTGTTGTTCGCGACGCCGTTGTTCATCGGTTTCGGCAACATCATCGTGCCGCTGCAGATCGGCGCGCCGGACGTCGCGTTCCCGCGGCTGAACATGTTCAGCTTCTATCTGTTCCTGTTCGGCGGGCTGATCGTGTGCGCGGGGTTCATCACTCCGGGTGGTGCGGCCGACTTCGGCTGGTTCGCCTATGCGCCGTTGCACAACACCGTCTACAGTCCGAACGTCGGTGGTGACCTGTGGGTCGCGGGCCTGGCCATGAGTGGTTTCGGGACGATCTTCGGCGCGGTCAACTTCATCACGACCATCGTCTGCATGCGGGCGCCCGGCGTCACGATGTTCCGGATGCCGATCTTCACCTGGAACATCCTGGTGACGTCGATCCTGGTACTGATCGCGTTCCCGCTGCTGGCGGCCGCGCTGTTCGCGATGTTCGCCGACCGCAACCTCGGCACCCACATCTACGACCCCACGGCGGGTGGTGCCGTCCTCTGGCAACACCTGTTCTGGTTCTTCGGCCATCCCGAGGTCTACATCATCGCGTTGCCGTTCTTCGGCATCATCACCGAGGTCATCCCGGTCTTCAGCCGCAAACCGATCTTCGGCTACAAGGGCCTGGTGTTCGCGACGCTGTCCATCGCGGGTCTGTCCGTCGCGGTGTGGGCGCACCACATGTTCGTCACCGGAGCGGTGAACCTGCCGTTCTTCGCGGCCATGACCATGCTCATCGCCATCCCCACCGGGCTGAAGTTCTTCGCCTGGATCGGGACCATGTGGCGGGGGTCGCTGACGTTCGAGACACCGATGCTGTTCTCCATCGGTTTCCTGGTGACGTTCCTGTTCGGCGGCCTGACGGGCATCATCCTGGCGTCGCCGCCGCTGGACTTCCACGTGTCCGACACCTACTTCGTCGTGGCGCACTTCCACTACGTGGTGTTCGGGACGGTCGTGTTCGCGATGTTCGCCGGGTTCTACTTCTGGTGGCCCAAGTTCACCGGGCGCATGCTCGACGAGCGCCTGGGCAAGGTGCACTTCTGGCTGTTGTTCATCGGTTTCCACGGGACGTTCATGGTCCAGCACTGGCTGGGGGTCGAGGGCTTCCCGCGCCGGTACTCCGACTACGAGCCCGGCGACGGCTTCACCTTCCTGAACCAGTTCTCGTCGGTGTTCGCCTTCGTGCTGGCCGCCTCGACGCTGCCGTTCCTGTGGAACGTGTGGCAGACCCGGCTCGCGCCGAAGGTCGAGGTCGACGACCCGTGGGGCTTCGGCAACTCCCTCGAGTGGGCCACGTCCTGCCCGCCGCCGCGGCACAACTTCACGTCGCTGCCGCGCATCCGCAGCGAGCGGCCGGCGTTCGACCTCAAGTACCCCGAGGTCGCAGCCGTCGCCCAGGGCAAACCGGCCGGTGCCGGACCACTCACGCAGACGCTGGGACCCGCTGACGTCGCAGGGCCGGAGGAGGACAAGTGAAGATCGAAGGCATGATCTTCGCCATCGTGACGGTCTTCTTCGCGGGCGTCACGCCGGTGTACTGGTTCATGTCCGAGGACCCCACCGGCACGACGGCGCTCGTGCTGACGTTCGGCCTCGGCGGCATGATCGCGTTCTACTTCCTGCTGCTGTCGCGGCGCTTCCCGCCGCGGCCCGAGGACCGCGACGGCGAGGTCGAGGAGCTGGCCGGCGAGTACGGCTTCTACAGTCCGCACTCGTGGTGGCCGCTGGCCGCCGCCGGTGCGGTGTCGATGGTCTTCATCGGCCTCGTGTTCGCCTGGTTCATCTTCATCATCGGGGTCGCGCTGGCCGCCATGGCCGCCGTCGGCTGGGTGTTCGAGTACTACCGGGGCGAGTACGCCCACTGAGGGCCGTCACGTCGCTTTCGTCCATCGCCCGCGGGTCCTGTACCCGCGGGCGATGCGCGTTCGTGACCCTCGAAACAGGTTTCGGGGCGCCCGATCCGGGTTACCTCTGAAGGTGTCAGACGCGACAGACATCCTCGGAGGAGGTCGCGACGATGGCTCAGCCTCTGACGGCGAAGATCCGGCGCGTGGACGACACCCTGCGCAAGCTGGTCGAACGCCGCGGCGACAGCGACGACCCCGCCAACGCCCTGCGGACGGCGGAGTCGATCGACCGGTGGCTCGACGAGCGGATCCTGCTGATGCGCAGCCGCGACGGCGACCCCGAGCTCGCCACCATGGGCGAGCGGCGGAACTGACGCGGCTCTCGTTCGTGGTGCCCGGTCAGGGTTCGGCGACGGGGCTGGCGATGTCGTCGCAGGTGACGTCGAGCGCTTCGCGGCGCCCCTGGCCGGCCGGGCCCGACGCCGTCGTCGATCCGGCCGGTGACACCACGGCCGGCACGGGCTCGGGCTGCTTGTCCTTCGAGGTGGCCAGCACCGAGCCGATGAGGATGAGGCCGAACCCGAGGCCGGTGAAGACGGTGACCCGCTCGTCGAGCACCGCGACGCCGAGCACCAGCGCGACCGCCGGGTTGACGTAGGTGATGACGGTGGAGCGGCTCGGCCCGACCTCGGCGACCAGGGCGAAGAACACCAGGAACGCCACCACCGTGCACACCACGCCCAGGCCGGCGATGCTGAGCCAGACCTCGCTCGACACCGGCTCGCCGGGCCACTGGGCCAGGCCGAGCGGCAGGTACAGGACCGCCGACGCCGTCAGCGACGCGGCCATGACCCCGAGGCCGGGCAGCCGCGAGAGCCACCGCGACAGGATGATCGGCCCGACGGCGTAGCAGACGACGGTGCCGGCGACCGCCAGGACCGGCACCGGGCTGCTCGCCTCGACGTCGAAGCCGACGAGGGCCGCGACGCCGGCGAAGCCGAGCAGAAGGCCTGCCAGCCGCCGCCTGCCGGGCCGCTGCTCGGTTCCCATGACCCACACCAGCACCGCGCCGACCAGGGGCACCGCGGCGACGAGCAGGCCGGTGAGCGAGCTGGACAGCTCTTGCTCGGCGTAACCGAGCAGGTACCAGGGGATGCAGACCTCGACGAGGGTGAAGGCGAGCAGCGGCCGCCAGTGGGGGAGCAGCGGGCGCAGATAGCCCTTCCGGGCGGCCAGCGGCAGCAGCAGCGCGGCGCCGATGGCCGTCCGCGCCAGCACGATCGAGGCCGGTGACAGCTCGTCGACGGCGACCTTGATGAGCAGGTAGGGAATTCCCCAGATGATCCCCAGCGCGACGAAGAGGATCCACCCTCGACGGGACAAACCGGGCCTCCTTGCCCCTCACGCGCGCCCCCACCGGAGCACGTCGTCCACAGCGTTCTCTGGCGGCGGCAGTCGTCCACATTTCGGCGATCGGCGGTTGAGCCGGGCGGCCGGGCAGGGGAGTGTCGCCTCCATGAAGATACGCGAACACCGCAGCGACGCGATCGCAGGCGGGCCGGGCGACCTCCTGGCCGCCGTCCCGCACCTCATCGGCTTCCACCCCTACTCCAGCATGGTCGTCGTCTGTGTCGACCTCGAGGAAGGGCGCACCGGCCTCATCATGCGCCTCGACCTGCCCGCGGCCCGGCACGAGGAGGAGTATGCGGCGCAGCTGGCGCAGCGCATCGAGTGGCATCCGCCCGACGCCGTCATCCTCGCCTGCTACGGCGCCACCGGCGCACCGCCGGGCTCGGAGCCGGCGGAGTCGCTGGTGCCGCCCGAGCGGGGCGGGCTGCCGGGGGCACGGCTGATCGAACACCTCCTCGACCACCTGGCCGGAAGCCCGGTCCAGGTTCTTGGCACCGTCTACGTCGACGACGGACGGTGGTGGACCTACGACTGCGACCATCCGGGCTGCTGCCCGCCCGACGGCGTCCCGTTGCCCGGACCCGGCACCGGCGCGGCGGCCCAGGTGGCGGCGCGGACAGCGCTGCAGGGCCGGCGCACGCTGGCGTCGCGGCGCGAGCTCGAGGACGGCGTGCGCGGCCCGTCCGGCGCTCGCGAGGCCGACCTCCTCGACGTCTTCGCCCGGGTCGACCGCGAGCTGGCGGCCGAGGCGCTGGCCGGCGGCGGCTCCGCGGTGCGCGAGCGGACGGTGGCCCTCGCCCGCGACCTGGTGGCTCGCTCCGCCGAGGGCCGGCTCGACCTCACCGACGACCAGGTAGCCCGGCTGAGCCTCGGCGCGTCCGACATCCTGGTGCGCGACCGGCTGGCGGCCTTCGAGACGTCCGATCCGGCCGCCTGGCTGGGGCTGCTGACCGCGCTGGCCCGGCGGACGCCCGACGCCCGGGCGACGGCCATCTGCGCCATCCTCGCGTGGGTCGCCTACCAGCAGGGTGACGGCGCGGTCGCGAACGTCGCGCTCGACCGCGTCCAGGCCGTCGATCCCGGCCACACCCTGGCCGGCCTCCTCCGCGACTGCCTCGACGGCCAGGTCGAGCCCGGCCACATCGCTGCGGCGACCCGTGCGGCCATCGACGCCGCCGGCCGCGCCCGAGGCGAGGTGCGCCACGTCGGGGCACCCTAGAGCCGGCCTGTGTGGGGCTGACGCACCCGGGTGGTCACGACCCGGGAATGCGGAACGCCCGGGCCGTCCGTGAGGACGACCCGGGCGCTCCCGGTGGAGACCTATGGGTTACTGCTGGCCGCTGGGCAGCTCGTCGCGGTGACCGGCCTCGACCTCGTGGCCGTGCTCGCCGTCGTGGTGGGCCGACTCGAGCTCTTCCCGCGTCGGCTTCTGCACGACGTCGCCGAAGTAGAAGCGGGAGAGCCGGGCCTGCGCCCTCTTGGCCCGGTACCGCGGGTTCGGGATGCCGTTGGCGTCGGTGGCCGGCCCCGGGTCCGACGGCAGCTGCCGCTCGTGCCACGTGAGCTGGTAGGCCTGCGGCTGCGACAGCGGAGCGTGCAGTTCCGAGAACTCGCCGTCGGGGCTGACCATGACGATGCCGGTCTCGCGGCCGTGCATGACCTTGTCGCGGTCGCGCCGCTCGAGGCCCAGGCAGATCCGCTTCGTGAACAGGAACACCAGTGGTGGCAGCACGAAGATGCCGACCTGGATGAATCTGGTGATCCAGTTGACCGGTATCTCGAGCACCGTGGCGAAGAAGTCGTTGCCGCCGGCGATCATCAGGAGCACGTAGAAGGTGATGAACGCGGCGCCGATGCCCGTACGCACCGGGACGTTGCGCGGCCGGTCCAGCAGGTGGTGCTCGCGGGTGTCGCCGGTCGCCATCTGCTCGAGCCACGGATACAGCGCGAGCGGCGTCAGGATGATGCCGGGCAGGATGACCGCCGGGATCAGCACGCTCATCGTGACCGGGTGACCGAAGACGTAGAACTCCCACGGTGGCATCACGCGCAGCGCGCCGTCGAGGAAGCCGACGTACCAGTCGGGCTGGGTGCCTGCCGACACCACTGACGGATCGTACGGACCCCACAACCAGACCGGGTTGATCTGGATGGTCGCGGCCAGCAGGACGATGACGCCCATGACGATGAACTGGAATCCACCGGCCTTGGCGACGTAGATCGGGAAGAACGGCGCGCCGGCGACGTTCTCGTTGGTCTTGCCCGGGCCGCCCCAGTGGGTGTGCTTCTGGTACCAGAGGATCATCAGGTGCGCCGTGACGAGCGCCAGGATGAGCCCCGGGATCAGCAGGATGTGCATGGGGTAGAGCCGGGCGATGATGTCGTCGCCCGGGTACTCGCCGCCGAACAGGAACGACGACACGTAGGTGCCGACGATCGGGATGGCGAGCATGCCGCCCTCGATGATGCGCAGGCCCGTGCCGGACAGCAGGTCGTCGGGGAGGGAGTAGCCGGTGAAGCCGGCTGCCACGCCCAGGACCAGCAGGATGACACCGATCAGCCAGTTGATCTCGCGCGGCTTGCGGAACGCGCCGGTGAAGAAGACCCGCAGCATGTGCGCGGACATGGCGGCCAGGAAGATCAGCGCGCCCCAGTGGTGCACCTGGCGCATGAGCAGGCCGCCGCGCACCTCGAACGAGAGGTCCAGCGTCGTGGCGTACGCCTCGGACATGCCGACACCGCGCATGGGGGTGTAGGCGCCCTCGTAGACGATGTGCGCCATCGACGGCTTGAACCAGAGCGTCAGGAACACGCCGGACAGCAGGATGATGATGAAGCTGAACAGCGCGATCTCGCCGAGCAGGAACGACCAGTGGTCCGGGAAGACCTTGCGGATGTTGCGCTTCAGCCAGTTGGATGCGGTGATCCGCTGGTCGACGAAGTCGACGACCTTGCCGGCACCGTTGACGACGGCGCTCATCGTGTGCGCTCCCAGTAGCTCGGCCCGACGGGCTCTTCGAAGTCGCTCTGCGCGATCAGGTAGCCCTCGGAGTCGACGGCGATCGGCAGCTGCGGAAGGCTCCGCGTGGCCGGGCCGAAGATCACCTTGCCGTTGTCCGACAGGTCGAACGTGGACTGGTGGCACGGGCAGAGCATGTGGTGCGTGGTCTGCTCGTACAGGCTGATCGGGCAGCCGACGTGCGTGCAGATCTTGGAGTACGCCAGGATGCCGTCGACACCCCAGTTCTCGCGGCCCGGTGCGACGTGAATGTCCTCGGGCAGCATGCGCACGAGCATGACGGGCGACTTGGCCCGCTCGTTGATGCGCTCGGGGCCGTGCTCGGGGAGGTCCTCGAACGTGGCCGGCATCGTGTTGACCAGCTGGCCGATCTCGAGGTCGGCGGCGCGGATCGGCATGAACGTCACGTCGGTGAGGACGCGGACGCCCTCGCCCCAGATGGTGTGCGCCTTGCGCTCGCTGGGCGACAGGCCGGTGTTGGGGCCGAGGTCGCGCAGCATGAGCACCGCGGGCAGCGGCAGCAGCGCCAGCGCGCCGAGCAGCGAGTTGCGGATCAGCTTGCGCCGGCCGAAGCCGGTCTCCTCGGTGCCGGTGTTGAAGTCGGCCAGCGCGGCGGCGCGGGTCTCGTCGTCGCTGCGCAGCGGGTGCCGCTCGTGCACGACCTCGGGGGAGGTCATGAGCGACCGGGCCCACTGGACGGCGCCGGCGCCGACCAGGAACAACGCCAGGCCCAGGGTCAGGCCGAGCGTGATGTTCGAGATCTGCACGTCGCCGAGGCTGACGCCCGTCTCGGGGTCGTCCGGATGGATGCCGAAGACCACGTAGGAGACGATGAAGGCGACGATGAGGATCGAGGCCAGCGCGAACATGCCGGCCACCTGGCGCTCGGCCCGGCGCCCGGCCTTCGGGTCGACGTCGGTGAGCCGCGGCTCCTCGTGGTGCAGGCCGGGGTCGGTGATCGGGTCGCCGTGCGGGACCACCGCGTCCGAGCCGTGGGGGACGACGGCGTGCTCGTCGCCGCTGGGGTTCTGGTTGTGAGTGCTCATGCCTTCGACGACCTCGTCACGATCCAGGTGGCCATGCCGATCAGCAGGCCGATGCCCACCAGCCACGCCCACAGGCCCTCGGCGACCGGGCCGACGCGGCCGATGGCGAGGCCACCGGGGTCGGGCTCGTTCTGCACGGAGTCGAGGAACGCGATGATGTCGCGCTTGTCCTCGGGCGTGACCGTCTTGTCGTTGAACACCGGCATCGCCTGCGGGCCGGTGAGCATGGCCTCGTAGATGTGCCGCGGCTCGACGCCGGTCAGGTTGGGCGCGAACTGGCCCATGGTGAGCGCGCCGCCCTGGCCGGTCGTGTTGTGGCACTGGGAGCAGTTGGTGCGGAACAGCTCGCCGCCACGGGCGACGTTGCCGGCCGCCGGGTCGAGGTACTCGTCGGCGGGGCGGTCCGGGCCCGGCGCCAGCGAGGCGACGAACTCGGCCATGGCGTCGATCTGGTCCTGGTTGTACGAGACGGGCTTGCGCTCGGCCTGCGCCGACGGGGCGGCCAGCGGCATGCGGCCGGTGCCGACCTGGAAGTCGACGGCGGCGGCGCCGACGCCGATGAGCGACGGCCCGAGGACCTCGCCGTCGCTGGTGCGCTGGCCCTCACCGTTCAGGCCGTGGCACGAGGAGCAGCCGATGGCGAAGAGCTGCCGGCCCTCTTCGATCTGCGTGGACGAGGCGGCCTGCACGTTCTGCGACGTGGACGGAGCCAGCGCGGCGTAGGCGCCGCCCGTGGTGAACAGAACGGCGACCAGCACGCCGACGGCGGCGAGCGGGTGCCGCCGCCGGGTGGACACCAGCCGCCCGATCCACGAGCCGCGGGATCGGCCGGGCAACGATCTGGGCACGTCTCTCCTCGTCACTTGACCACGTAGATGGTGAGGAACAGGGCGATCCACACGACGTCGACGAAGTGCCAGTAGTAGGACACGACGATCGTGCTGGTGGCCTGTTCGTGGGTGAACCGGCGCGTCATGTAGGTGCGCCCCAGCAGGAACAGGAACGCGATGAGCCCGAGCGTGACGTGCAGGCCGTGGAAGCCGGTGGCCAGGTAGAAGATCGAGCCGTACGGGTCGCTGGAGAGGGTCAGGCCCTCGTGCATGGCCAGCTCGGCGTACTCGAAGACCTGGCCGCCGATGAAGAAGGCGCCCATGAGGAACGTCAGCACGAACCACTCGCGCATGCCCCACTTGCCGACCTGGAACACGTTGCCCAGCCGGCCCACCTGTCCGCGCTCGGCCCGCAGCACGCCCAACTGGCACGTGACGGACGACAGCACCAGAACGCTGGTGTTGAGCAGCGAGAAGGGGACGTTGAGCAGCTCGGACTGCTGTTCCCAGAGGGCCGGGGCATTGGACCGGAGCGTGAAGTAGATCGCGAACAGGGCCGCGAAGAACATCAGCTCGCTGGACAGCCACACGATGACCCCGACGGCGACGAGATTCGGTCGCTCGGGTTGCCTCGTGTGGGCAGCGTCGACGGCGGTTGCAGAAGCCACGCCCGTCATTATGTCGGTCGCTCTTCGCGAGCACGACAGGACCCCGGGGTAGAGACGCCCGGCGTGTCCCTATCGATACTCGCCGAGGCGGCGGAGATGAAGCAAGCCTTACCTTCATCATCTGGACGCGGCAGCGCCCTCGCCGGTGAGAACGAGCGCACCGGTACCATCGTTCCGACCAGCCAGCCACCACGACTGATTCCAGCGAGGGCCCGCAGGATGAGCAGCACCGAGCCGACCATGACGATCCTCGTCTACAGCGACGACCGCACCACCCGCGAGCAGGTGCGGCTGGCCGTCGGCCGGCGTCCCGCGGCCGACCTGCCGAAGGTCGAGTTCGTCGAGGTCGCCACGCCCGCCGTCGTCATCCGGACGCTCGACGCCGGCGGCATCGACATCGCCGTGCTCGACGGCGAGGCGGTCCCCGAGGGCGGCATGGGCCTCGCACGCACCATCAAGGAAGAGATCTACAACGCGCCGCCGGTGCTCGTGCTCATCGGCCGGCCGCAGGACGCCTGGCTGGCCACCTGGTCGCGTGCGGAGTCGGTCGTGTCGCACCCGCTCGACCCCATCGCCGTCGCCAACGCCGTCGCCGACCTCATGCGGCGCCGCGCCAACGGCGTCTCCGCCACGTCATGAGCGAGTCGCAGCAGACCTGGCCCGCCGTCCTGACGGCGCTCGTCAACGGCGAGGACCTCTCCACCGAGGCGGCCGCCTGGGCCATGGGCGAGATCATGCGCGGCGAGGCGACGCCGGTGCAGATCGCCGGGTTCGCGGTCGCGCTGCGCGCCAAGGGCGAGACGGTCACCGAGCTCGAGGGCCTGGTCCAGGCCATGTACGACGTCGCCACGCCGTTCCCCGACCCCGGGCCGGCGCTCGACATCGTCGGCACGGGCGGCGACCGCGCCCAGACCGTCAACATCTCGACCATGGCCGCCATCGCCGCGGCTGGCGCCGGCGCGCGCGTCGTCAAGCACGGCAACCGCGCCGCGTCGTCGCTGTGCGGGTCGGCCGACCTGCTCGAGGGGCTCGGCATCCGGCTCGACCTCCCGCCCGCCCGGGTGGCCGAGATCGCCGCCGAGGCCGGCATCACGTTCTGCTTCGCCCCGGCGTTCCACCCGTCGCTGCGGCACGCGTCGACGGCGCGCAGCGAGCTCGGCATCCAGACGACGTTCAACATGCTCGGCCCCATGGCCAACCCGGCCCGGCCCAGCGCCCAGGCCGTCGGCGTGGCCGACGCGCGGGTCGCGGCGCTGATCGCCGGCGTGCTGGCCGGGCGTGGCACGTCCGCCCTGGTCTTCCGCGGCGACGACGGCCTCGACGAGCTCACCACCACGACGACGTCGCGGGTGTGGGTCGTGCGCGGCGGCGACGTGACGGAGGAGCGGTTCGACCCCGCGTCCGTCGGCATCGCGCCGGTGCCGGCCGAGGCGCTGCGCGGCGGCGACGTCGCCTACAACGTCGGCGTGGCCCGGCGGTTCGTCGAGGGCGAGAAGGGGCCGGTGCGCGACGCCGTCCTGCTCAACGCGGCGGCGGGGCTGGCGGCCTACGACGCGCTGGACGCTGCGCTGACCGACCGGCTGGCCGCGGGCCTCGAGAAGGCGGCCGCCGCCATCGACTCGGGCGCGGCGGCGCAGGTGCTGGACCGCTGGGTGGCGGCCGCCTCGGCCTGACGGACCGGCGGGGTCAGTCCTCGGCGCCGAGCGCGAAGGCGGCCTCGAGGTCGTGCTTGGAGTACGCCCGGAAGGCGATGTGCGTCTCGGTGTTGAGGACGCCGTCGACCTTGTTGAGCTGGTCGGCGACGACGTCGGCGATGGCGTCGTGCGTCCGGACCCGCACCAGCGCGACGAGGTCGATCTCGCCGGTGACCGAGTAGACCTCGCTGACGCCGTCGAGTGCGGCGATCTCGGTCGCGACCTCGGGGATGCGCGCGACGTCGGCCTGGATGAACACGATCGCAGTGATCACGTGATGTCTCCTCGGGGTGTGCCTGTTCAGCGCCGACACTACCGGGCTGGAGGCACCTTCTAGCGCAGCGGCCGCAGAGGCCGGCGGTCGGCGAACGGGCGGGCGGAGCGCTGGTCGTCCTCGCGGGCGTCGGCGAGGGCGGTGTAGCCGGCCGCGCTGGGCCACGGCAGCGTCCAGATGCCGTCGACGCGGACCAGCCGGGTGCCGGGAGTCTCGAGCCAGCGCAGCACGCACTCGGTCTCTTCGGCGGTGGCGGCGGGCAGCGGGTGCGGCGCGGGGCGGACGGTCTCAGCGGTGGCGATCAGCGCGTCGACGTACGGAAGCGGGTCGGCGCCGGGCGGCGACACCTCGGCCCCGGCCAGCCGGCCGTAGCGGACGACGTGCAGCTCCCACCCGCCCACCTCGCGCCGTCGGGCCGCCACCAGCTGCGGCACGATGGCCAGCGAGGCCATGCGCTGCGACCGGACGAGCGAGCGGACCAGCGTGGCCAGGCGGTCGCGGCGGACGGCGGCCTCCTCGTAGCGCTCCTTGCCGGCCAGCGCGGTGATGCGGGCGAGCAGCCGGTGCACCAGCAGGCCGGGGTCGCCGGTGAAGGCCCGCCGCACCTGCTCGACGTGGACGCCGTACTCGGCCGCGGACTCCTTGCCCGTGCACGGCGCGCCGCAGCGGCCCATGTCGGCCAGGATGCAGGCCGACGACGACGGCGACGCGGACAGCCGTTGGGTGCACTGCCGGATGGGGACCGCCTCGTGGACGGCCGTCATGGCGGCCTCGGCGATGCGCCGTGACCCGAACGGCCCGAGGTAGGCCGAGCCGTCGTCGCGGACCTGGCGGACCAGCGACAGGCGCGGGAACGCCTCGACGGTGAGCTTGAGCCAGCTGCCGCGCTCGGGGAAGCGCGAGCGGCGGTTGTAGCGGGGCTTGCGCTCGGCGATGAGCCGCAGCTCGCGGACCTCGGCCTCGAGCGGCGTGGCGCACTCGATGCCCGTGACGCCGGTGGCGATGGAGACCATCTCGGTCATGCGGGGGCGGGTCTCGGACGCCGTGAAGTAGGTGCGCACGCGGGTGCGCATGTCCTTGCTCTTGCCGACGTAGAGGGTCTCGCCGTCGGGAGCGGTGAACATGTAGACGCCGGGGGCGTGCGGCAGCTGCTCGGACAGGTGCCGCTTCTGCCGCTGCGCCGGGGTGACCTTGCTCTGCCAGAGCGCGAGCTCCTCGACCGTGTGCACGCCGACGTTGCCGAGGCGCTCGAGCAGGCCGTGCAGGACGTCGACCGTGGCCCGCGCGTCGGCCAGGGCACGGTGGTTGGGCGTGGTGGAGGCGTGGAACAGCCGCGCCAGCGTGGAGAGCTTGCAGTCGCGGGCCTCGTCGCGCGAGAGCACCCGGCGGGCCAGCCGCGCGGTGTCGAGCACCTGGAACGCCGGCCAGTGCCGGCCGGTCTGCTCGCACGCGGCCTTCAGGAAGCCGACGTCGAATGGGGCGTTGTGGGCGACGATGACGCTGCCGCGGGCGAACTCGAGGAACGCCGGCAGCACCGACCCGATGCGCGGCGCGCCGGCCACCATGAGGTCGGTGATGCCCGTGAGCACGGCGATGAACGGCGGGATGGCCGACGCCGGCCGGACCAGGGAGTCGAACTCGCCGACGACCTCGCCGGCGCGGACCTTGACCGCGCCGACCTCGGTGATCTCGTTGCCGTCGGGCGCGCCGCCGGTGGTCTCGAGGTCGACCACGACGAACGTGGTGGAGACCAGCGGCATGCCGATCTCGTCGAGCGTGCCCTGGATGGCCACGGCCGTCATGTCCCACCCCTCTCGGTCGATTCGGCCACCTGATCGAACAGTAGGGACCGCCACCGACAATCTCCGGGCACGACCCGCCGTCGTACGGCCTACGCTGGGACGGAGCAGGTTCCACGCACCGACGCCGAGGAGGAGCACATGCCCGTTCCCCAGCCGTCCGAGAACACTCGGTGGCGCTGCGCGCAGTGCGGCAACCTGACCCGGTTCGACGTCGTCCGGTCCAGCCGCGTGCGCGAGTTCGTGCACGTCGACCTCGCCGGCGTCCCGAAGGTCGAGGAGACGGACGTCCTGGCCGACGCCGTCGAGCGCGTGGTCTGCCGCTGGTGCGGCGGTGAGGGAACGGTCGAGCTCGTCGCGCGGCCCGACTCCGCGTGAGCACACTGCCCGACGCGGTACGGGCGCGACTGGTCGCGCTGGGGTCCGACGTGCTCGGCGCACTGCCGGCGGGCGACGTGCCCGGCGTCCTGCGCCCCGTCGCCCGGTTCGCGGCGGCCAAGCGGGCCCGGCTCGGCGGCGGCGCGATCGCCTCGGCCCTCGACACCGAGGCCGGGTTCCGTCGCCGCGTCTACGAGGCCGCCGCGGCGGCCGACCCCGGGCTGGCGAAGGCCCTGGGCGAGGGGGCCGCCCCGGCCGCCTCCGACCCCGTCGACGTCGCCGTCATGGCCTACCTGCTGCGCCCCGACGGCTGGGAGAGCATGATCGAGACGGCGGCCACCTCGGTCCGCCGCGGCGACGACGAGGCCCGGCTCACCCGCGAGGCGGCCGCGGCCGAGCGGCTGCGCGAACAGCTCGAGGCCGCCCGCGCGTCGGCCCGCGAGATGCGCACCACCATGCGCGCCGAGATCGACCGGCTCAAGGCCGAGAACACCATGCTGCGGCGGCGGGTCCAGGAGACTCGCGAGCGGCTCAGCGAGGCGCGCCAGCAGGAGCGCGACGACGAGGATCAGGCCGGCCGCGAGCTCACCGACGCCCGCGCCGCCCTGCGCGCCGCCGAGGTCGAGGCCCGCCGGCTGCGGGCGCGGCTGGCCGACGCGGAGGGGGCACTGGAGGCGGCGCGCCGCAGCGGCCGGGCCGAACGGGGACTGGGGACGGCCCGGCTGGCGCTCCTGCTCGACACACTCGGCGAGGCCGCCGCGGGGTTGCGCCGGGAACTGGCGTTGCCGGCGTCGACACTGGCGCCCGCCGACACCGTCGAGGCGGCCGTCCCCGGCGACCCGCTGGCCGG
Organism: Jiangella mangrovi; assembly: GCF_014204975.1. NCBI lineage: Bacteria > Bacillati > Actinomycetota > Actinomycetes > Jiangellales > Jiangellaceae > Jiangella > Jiangella mangrovi. The sequence goes on along the minus strand of NZ_JACHMM010000001.1, from coordinate 6,577,161 downwards.
CGGCGCGGTGGGACGGGCCCGAGGAGTGGGGGACCCCGGGTATCTGGACGAGCTGCTGGCGCTGCCCCGGGTCCACCTGATCGTCGACGGCTACAACGTCACCAAGGCGGCATGGCCCACCATGCCGCTCGACGCGCAACGCTCCCGGCTCGGGCAGGGGCTGGCCGCGGTGGCGGCCCGGACGGGGTCCGAGGTGACCCTGGTGTTCGACGGCGCCGACGTGACGGTCCCGCCGCCCGTCGCCGCGCCCGGGATCCGGGTCCGGTTCAGCCCGACGGGGCAGACGGCGGACGAGTTGATCCGGCGCATGGTGCGGGCGGAGCCGGAGGGGCGCCCGGTGGTCGTCGTGTCGTCGGACCGCGAGGTGGCCGAAGGGGTGCGCCGGCCCGGCGTTCGGAGTGTCGAGTCGGTGGCGTTGATCGGGTTGCTCAGTCGCTAGTCCTACGGTGGGGTGCTGACGTGGGTGGGCCCCTGCTGTCCTTCATTGTCGAGGGCGCGGCGGCGCGCCTCAAGTCCGCGCCCGCTGTGGTTGGGCTGGTGCTGTGGTTGGGGGGCTTGGACTTGACCCGCGCCGCCGCGCCCTCGCCTTTCACAGCACCAGGGCCCCCTCCCCAGAATGGACCCGGCCCTCAGGCCCGCTGTTCTCTCTTTGCGCTGGCCGCTCACTGTTGATCATGGAGAAGGGCGGCTTCTGTGGCCCGTTTAACCCGCACTTCTCCATGATCATCAAGGATTCGACCCCCTATGGTGTGGTGGATCCTTGATGATCATGGAAAGCGGCCGGCGGGGGCAGGGCGCCAGCGGGGGTGGGGGCCGGCCAACTGGGCAAACCCGGCGCGCGGGTGCCCGGCGAACCCCGAGCGGCCAACCACTCCTGTCACACCCGTCACGCGACTCTCGACGGACTTTGTCGGACCCTGCCTTTAACGTCGTGGATCAGGCAGGCGAGAGGACTCGCCGCAACCGGCGTGAGAAGTGAGGGAACGTCATGCACATCGACTGCGATCGGTGCGAGATGCGGGGCCTGGCGTGTTCGGACTGCGTGGTGTCGGTGCTCCTGGGGCCCATCGACTCCGAACTGGGTGGTGAGGAGCGTCAGGCGCTGGGGGTGCTCGCGGAGGCGGGCTTGGTGCCGCCGCTGCGACTGGTCGTGACAGAGGGTGACATCGCGGCGAGAAAGTCGGCCGAAACCGGGCCGAGGGATTTGCGGGAGGCACGTGAGGCTGGCTAGGCTCCCGGCCCAGGTGCCTGATTCCCCCCGAAGGAAGGACCAGAGTGCCTGAGCCAGGTGGTCACCCCCGCCGTCCGCGTCGCGCGCTTGTCGCATTGTGTACAGCGGCCGTCAGCGTCACCGGGGGACTGACCCTCATCACGCAGAGCCATGCCGATCCGGAGCCCACGCTGGCCGAGGTCAGGGAGCAAGTCGACGCCCTGTACCACCAGGCCGAGCAGGCGACCGAGCGGTACAACGCAGCCACCGACGAGCTGACCGAGGTCAAGCGCCGCATCGAGCGCGCGCAGGCGTCGGTGGAGCGCCAACAGGAGGCGGTCGACGCCGTCAGGGCGCAGATCGGGGCGTTCGCGGCCGCGAGCTACCGGTCCGCGGGGACGGTCGACCCCACCATGCAGACGCTGCTCGCCGAGAGCCCCGAGGACTTCCTCGCCCAGGCGTCGGTCATGAACGCGTTCGCCGGGCAGCAGGCCGACAGCCTCGCCACGGCCGCCGAAGTGAGCCGCAGCTTCGAGCAGGCTCGCATGGTCGCCGACGAGGAGCTGACGCGTCAGCAGGCCATCGAGACCACCCTCGACTCCGAGAAGGCGAACGTCGAGAAGCTGCTCGACGAGGCGCAGGCCATCCTCGACCAACTGGAGGCCGAAGAGCAGGCCCAGCTCGAGGAGGACCGCGAGGAGAACTCCGACGCACCCAGCCGCGGCGAGGACGAGGAAGAGGAGGACGGCGGTGGCGAGACGCCGCCCGACGTCCCCGTGTCCGGCCGTGCGGGTGTCGCCGTCGAGTTCGCGTTGGCGCAGGTCGGCGACCCCTACGTCTGGGGCGGCAACGGGCCCGACGGCTGGGACTGCTCGGGCCTCACGAAGGCCGCCTGGGGCGAGGCCGGCGTCAGCCTGTCGCGCTCGTCGGGCTCGCAGATCAACGACGGCGCGCGGGTCTCGAAGAGCCAGCTGCAGCCGGGCGACCTGGTCTTCTACTACAGCCCCATCAGCCACGTCGGCATCTACATCGGCGACGGCAAGATCGTGCACGCCACCCACCCGGGTGACGTCGTGAGCATAGACGACATCGACCTCATGCCGTTCGCGGGCGCCGCCCGGCCGGGCTGACCCCGCACCTCACCCAGACACACGACGAGCCGGGCGCCGCGATGGCGTCCGGCTCGATCAGTGACTGAGGGGCGAGAGAGAAGGACGAACCGAACGAGCCACCCGCGACTCCGTTGTCACGGGCGCTCGCTCCACCGGTTGCTCTCGCGGTGCAACCGCTGATCGGTTTCGGTCAGCTCACCGTGATGGCGTGAGCCAACTGCCAGCTGATGAACCACGTGCCGGCCAGGATCACAGCGAACACGGCCAGCCGCATCAGAGCGCTCTCGATGCGCAGAGAACTCCGTTGCTGTAGTACGTCACGCATGGTCGATCACCCCCGGGCTTCTCAACCTCATTCCGGCAGGTCGCTACCTGCCTACATCAAGGATGAGGTCTGATGACTTCGGGGTCGATGGAGCGAGCGTCTACTTACGTATCGACCGAACGGGGGAGGTGCGTCACACTCGGTGACGGCGCGTCACCGAGTGTCACAGGCAGGGCCCCGATGTCACGGGAGCGCGTCCCGGTGTCACATTACCCCGGCTGGCCCTCTTCGCCATTGCTCAACAGGCCGGCGCGTACCGCTGCCATGATGGCCTGAGCGCGGTTGGACGCGTTGAGCTTGTCGTAGAGCTTCGACACGTGGGTCTTGGTGGTCGACTCGCTGATGTACAGCTTGCGGGCGATGCTGGACACGCCCAGACCGTCGGCGAGGAGGTCGAGCACCTCGCGCTCGCGCCGCGTGAGCTGCGGCCCGGTGGGGTGCAGGCGGCGCTGCATGGCCTCGGCCAGGCCGTCGGCCACGAACGCGGACGGCGCGGTGGCGGCGTGCCGGGCCGCGGCGACGACGTCGTCGCTGGGCGAGCTCTTCGGCACGAACGCCGACGCACCGGCGTCGAGCGCGCCGAACAGGTGGTCGTCGCCGGCGTACATGGTGAGGATGACCAGACCGATGTCGCCGCGGTGCTGCCGGAGCTTCTGCGCCAGCTCGAGGCCGCTGCCGTCGGGAAGCCGGATGTCGATGACCGCCACCGTGGGCTGCGTGGCCTCGGCGAGCTTGTGCGCCTCGGCGACGGTGGCCGCCTCGCCGACCACGGTGAACCCGGCGTCACGCTCGAACGCGCGGCGCAGGCCTTGGCGGATGAGCTCGTGATCGTCCACGAGCATGACCGACATGGGCACGGTTGTTACCCCTCTCCATGAACGTTGCCGAGGGATACGTCGACGACCGTACCGCTCTCGGGCCTGTCTTCGATGACGAGTGTGGCGCCCACTCGCCGGGCACGCTCGGCCATGATCTCCAGACCGTAGCGGCCACGTGGTTGCTCCCGCATGCCCATGCCGTCATCGACCACGCGAATCTGCGCGTTGGGCGGGCTGACCGACACGGTGACCCACAGGTTCTTCGCCTTCGCGTGCTTGCGCACGTTGGTGATGGCCTCTTGGCCGATGCGCAGCAGCTCGGCCTCGACCTCGGGCCGCAGGCGGTCGTGCTCTTCCTGGTGCACGAGGTGGACCTTGAGCCCGGCCTGCGCGCCGACCTGCCGGGCATAGGCCGACAACGACGTGCCGAGGCCGCCGTCGTGGTCGAGGTCGCTGCGCAGGTCGAAGATCGAGTGCCGCAGGTTGGACAGGATGCGGGTGAGCTCCTGCCGCAGGGTGGTCGACAGCGACTTGGCGTCGGCGTCGGTGGTGCGGGCGATGAGGTCGTCGACGAGATAGCCCAGCGAGGTCAGTTCTTGGGCGATGCCGTCGTGGATCTCGCGTGCCAGCCGCCGCCGTTCTTCGCGGGTGGCCAGTTCGCGCACCTCGTCGAAGAGCAGGGCGGTCTCGAGCCGCAGCGCGCCCTCGTCGGTGGACCCGACGAGCAGTTGCAGCTCGTCGGAGGACACCTGGTCGGGCACGTCGGCGACGATGACGCCCATGGTCCGCGACCCGACCCGCAGCGGCAGCACGACGCGGTAGCCGCGCCGCCCGTTGGGGGTCCAGGCCGGGGTCTCGCTGCTCCACGCCTCGAGGACGACGGGGTCGCGCTCGGCGCCGAGCAGCCAGCCGTCGTCCTCGCCGCGATGGGCGAGCGGGAACAGGTTGCCGCCCTCGCGCCGTACTAGCAGCGCGGCGCGGCGGACCGAGAGCGGCCCGGCGACGTTGTCGAGCAGGCCCTCGGCGAGCGTGCCGGGGTCGAGGCCGACGGAGAGCCGCCGCGACACCACCCGCAGCTCGGACAGCAGCCGGTACGCGGCGGCATAGCGTCCGCCGTCGGCGATCTGGATGCTGTCGAGGCGCAGCACCCACGCCCCGATGGCGCCGGTGGCGAAGATGATGACGACCCAGACCGAGACGCTGCCGAACGTGGGCAGCTCGATGAGGCTGCCGCCGGCCAGCACGTTGCCGATGGCCAGGCCGATGGCGCCGGTGAGCGTGGTGATGGCGGTGCCCATGATGCTGCCGGCCAGCCCGGCGGCGAACGCCGGCACCAGCAGGTACGGGAGCGCGAGGTAGGCCTCGGGCAACCCGAGCCCGACGATGATCGAGGCCAGCGACATCTCCGCGGCCACCCGCACGCGGGTGCGGGGGAGGATCCGCTCGGAGATGGCGGCCGCCAGCGCGACGAGCGCCAGCGCGCCGAGCCACCACCAGTCGGTGACCACGCTGCGGGCGGACCCCGTCAGGGCGATGACGAGCGCGAGCATTCCGGGGCGCGCGACGGCGACGCCATGCCAATGACGCTGGACGGAATCGGGGGCCCACACACTCACAGGCGGCAGTTTGCCGCAAAACATCGATCCGCGAGTTCCGAATCGCGGCATGTGCCCGCACTTCGAGACATGGATTGGATCAAGAAAACGTGATCTGCCCCACAGATCGCTCCGTTACTGGCAGTGACGGCCCGAAAACTCACTGTGACGCTGTGACGCACCCTTCGCTTCGATTCGCGCGATCGCCGGAATTGGGTTATGAGCCCGAATCGGCGACGATCTTTCCCTGCCCGATTCGGACATCGCGGGCTCAGCCGCGCGGGTCGGTCATGGTCACCGCGGCCGCCTGGGTGCGGGCCTCGTCGACGCGGATGTAGGTCTTCTGCACGACGACGCCGAGGTACGGGTTCCCCGGTGACATCGGCAGGAACGCGGTGGGAATGCGCATGAGCGGCACCGTCACTGTGGCGCCGTCGGCCAGTGAGCACGTACTGGTGCCAGGACGCCAGCAGACGCTCACCCATCCGGCCACCGCCCCGGATCCCACTGAACCCTCACGCCGGCTCGGGGAAGGACCTCTCCCCGCACACCGCGCGGAATGGGTGAGGGATAGGTGTAGCCCCAGCGACACCGATCCCTCAACCATCGCGATGGGCGGTCAGTCCGGGGCGGCACCGAGGGCGTCGATGAGCTTGCCGACTTGGCGGCGGCCGTGGCACCAGTCGATGATCGCCCAGGTCTCGTGGGTCTTGAGTTCGAGTTTGGTCTCGGCCGGTGACACCTCGGACAGCCGCACCGTGATCTCCGCGCCGCCGGAAGCCGCCGTCGCTCGTGGTCCTCGGTCCGCTCGCGCACCCAGGCGTCGATGTCGTCGGCCGTCTCCTGCGCCCGAGGTCGGCGTCCTCGATGGTGGCGCCGAAGGAGTCGCGGGCGAACACGACCAGCAGTGCGGCCGTGGAGACCGGCGAGGTGACGGTGTTCTCCGTGCCGGCGGGTCAGCCGCGCGGGTCGGTCACCGCGCCGAGGAACACGATGGTCCCCGTCTGGCTGTCGGAGATGGTGAACGCGAACGGACGGTCGGCGCGGAAGCTGTCGCCGGCCGACGTGCGGGTGGCGCCGCCGGTGACCGCGGCCGCCTCGGTGCCGGCCTCGTCGACGCGGATGTAGGTCTTGTGCACGACGGTGGCGAGGTCCTGCGGCTGCGGCGACATGGGCCGGAAGTCCGCACCCGAGAAGGCCGGGCCCATGCCGAGCGCGGTCAGCGCGTCGGCGAGCTCTGAGCTCCACTCCAGCTCGAACTTGGGGATGGCGACCGTCTGCAGCTCCACCGGTGCGAGCGCGGCGACGGCGGCGGACCACTCCGCGGCGTCGAGGGACGCCAGCAGCTGCGGCAGCCCGGAGTCGGCATCGGGGAGCAGGAGCTCCATGCCGTACCGGCCGTCGGCCCCGTAGGGCAGCCGCAGCATGGTGTAGCCGTCGCGCTGGACGAACGGCAGCGTCTGCTGGCGCAGAATCATGAGCGGCACCTCGGCGCTGCCGCCGTCGGCCAGCGTGAACGGCTGCGGCCGGGTGTCGGCGGGGTCGAACTGCGTGGTCCAGGTGCCGAGGAAGTACACGGCGTTGACCAGCACCAGCGCCGCCTGCGCGTCGGGCAGGCCGAGGTCCTCGGCGATGCCCTCGATGCGGTCCTCGGTGTGCTCGCGCACCCAGGCGTCGATGTCGTCGGCGGTGTCCTGCGACCCGAGGTCAGCGTCGTCGACCGTCGCGCCGAAGGAGTCGCGGACGAAGTCGAGGTAGCCCTCCTCGAACGGGATGCCCTGCTGCGCCCACAGCGCGTTGGCCGCGGACAGCGTGACGTCGTCGGTGTCGGAGAGCTGCTGGAGCAGCTGGCCGACCCGGACGTCGCGGGGATCCTGCAGGTGCAGCGTCGCGGCCATGGCGTCGGCGGTCTCGCCGCCCGCGCCCGCCAGCAGCATGGCCAGCATGGACGCGACGGAGACCGGGGACGTGACGGTGTTCTGCGTGCCGTCGGTCAGCTGCCCGAGCAGGTCGAAGCCGAACTGGTTGACCGACGAGCCGACGGTGCCGGCGTCGGCGGGCGCGAGGTCGGCGACGACGTCGATGCGCGGCGCCGGCCCGGGGTCGATGCTCGGAGACTCGGCCGCCTCACCCCCACCCGCGGAACCGTCACCGTCGTCGCCGGCCTGGCCGGAGCCGCAGCCGGCGAGCAGCAGGGCACCGGCGAGCACCGCGGTGACCACGCGGGGCAGGGACATGAGCGCACCTCCGGACCACGATTCAAGCAGGTTCCTTCGTTTGGACGTCGCCGGAGGCGGAGCGGTTGCCGGGAAGATCGGCGAAGTAGAACCGGGACGCCAGGGCCCGGTGGTGCTCGGCGCGGTGGTGCGGATGCGGGATGCCGTTGACGTCGGCCGCGGGGGCGCCGGCGCCGACGGGCACCAGTGTGGCCCTCGGCGCCCGCCGTTCGGCCTGCCAGGGCGTGAGCGCCTGGTGCAGCTCGCTGAACCCGCCGGTCGGGCTGACGACGACGATACCCGTCGCGCGTCCGTGGGCGAGCTCCTCGCGGTCCTGCAGCTCCAGGCCGAGGCAGATCCGCTTGGTGACCCAGAACGCCACCGGCGGGACCACGAACACGGCGACCTGCAGGGCCCGGGTCAGGCCGTTCAGAGGGATGTGCAGCAGCGTCGCCAGGACGTCGTTGCCACCGGCCAGCCAGAGCACCAGGTAGAACGACACGAACGCGGCGACCAGCGCGGTGCGCACCGGCACGTCGCGCGGCCGGTCCAGCACGTCCGGGTCGCGGCGGTCGCGGGTGGCCCACTGCTCGAACCACGGGTACAGCGCCAGCGTCGTGAGCAGCACCCCGGGCAGCACCATGACGGGGATGACCACGCTCAGCGTCAGCGTGTAGCCGAAGACGTCCATCTCCCACGGCGGCATCAGCCGGACGGCGCCGTCGAGGAACCCCAGGTACCAGGGCGGACGGCTGCCGGCCGCGGCCTGCGACGGGTCGAACGGCCCCCACAGCCACACCGGGTTGACCTGCAGCGTGGCCGCCATGAGCACGAGCACGCCGCTGACGAGCGCCACCAGGCCGGCCATGCGCGCCGCGTAGCCGGGGAAGACTCGGTCCGACGGCGGCACCGCAGCTGCCGCCGTCCCCTCCGCACGCTCACCCCGTCGCCGCCGGTTCAGCAGCACCAGCCGCGCCACGAACAGCGCGACGATGACCACCGGCAGCACGTACACGTGCACCACGGTCAGCCGGGCGATGATCTCGTCGCCCGGGAAGGAGCCGCCGAACAGCAGCCACGACAGCCAGGTCCCGACCACGGGCGCCGCCAGCAGATAGCCCTCGGTGACCTGCAGCCCGGTGCCGGACTGGAAGTCGTCGAGCATCGAGTGCCCGACGTAGGCCTCGACGATCGACAGCACCAGCAGGCCCAGCAGGAGCAGCCAGCCGATCCGCCGTCGCCCGCGGAACGCGCCGGTCAGGAAGTCGCGCAGCAGTTGCGCGGACAGCGCGGCGATGAACACCAGCCCGGCCCAGTGGTGGGCCTGCCGGACCAGCAGCCCGCCGGGGACCTCGAAGGAGATGTCGACGGTGGACGCGTATGCCTCGGACACGCGGACCCCGCGCAACGGCTCGTAGCCGCCGTCGTACACGAGCTGCCGCGACGACGGCTCGAACCAGAGCGTGAGCAGGACGCCGGTGACGAGCAGGACGAGGAAGCTGCCCACCGCGATGTGGCCGAAGAGCCCGGACCAGTGGGTCGGGAAGACGGCGCGGCGACGGGCCAGCCGGCGGACCGGGCCGCCGTGGCGATCGGCCAGCCGCACCGCGCGGCCGGCCCAGTGGCGTGGATCGAACTCTGACATGGTGCGCTCCCGTGGTGTCGCTCCTGCACATACGACCCGGGACGGGCGGCGGGTGTGACATGAGGTGCGTCACGTGGACCCCGTAGGCTGCCGCGATGGGACCGGCGATCGACCTCATGGACGACACGTTCGTGGTGGCCGACCGGGCCGAGCTGGCGACCTTCTTCCGCGATCCCGCCGTCGCCCGCGCGTGGTGGCCGGGACTGACGCTGACCGTCGCGCAGGACCGCGGCCTCGAGGGCGTGCGCTGGACGGTGGCGGGCGAGCTGACCGGCAGCACCGAGATCTGGCTGGAGCGGTGGGGCGACGGCGTCCTGGTGCACTGGTTCCTGCGCGCGGACCCGCTGTCGACGCCGTCGCCCCGTGAGACGCGGCGGCTGACCCGCCGCTACACCGTCGCCTACAAGGAGCGGATCCACGAGCTCAAGGACCGGCTCGAGCACGGACGCCCGGCCGGAGTGCCGCGGCTGCCGCCGGCTCGGTAGTCTGCGATCTCCGCCTTCCGGCTGATGGGACACTGTCACACATGGCTGCGCAGACCACGTCGAGCATCGTCGTCGCCGCGACCCCGGACCGCATCATGGCCGTCATCGCCGACCTCGACGCGTATCCGGAGTGGACCGCCTCCGTGCGCGAGGTCGAGGTGCTGACGGTTTACCCGGCCGAGCCACGCACCTCCGGTGAGGCCGGAGATCATTCAGGCACCGGACGGCCGAAGGAAGCAAGGTTCGTGCTCGACGCCGGCCCCATCAAGGACCGCTACACGCTGTCCTACGAGTGGGACGGCGACGACGAGGTCCGCTGGAGCCTGGTCGAGGGCGGCCTGATCAAGGAGCTGACCGGCTCCTATGCGCTGGCCGCCGTCGACGCCGCGAGCACCGAGGTGACGTACCAGCTGACGGTCGACGTCTCCATCCCGATGCTCGGGCTGATGAAGCGCAAGGCTGAGAAGGTCATCATCGACACGGCTCTGAAAGAGCTGAAGAAGCGCGTCGAGGACGGAGTGGGCGAGTGAGTCTGACCATCGGGGTCGACGTCGGCGGCACGAAGATCGCCGCCGGCGTCGTGGACGAGAAGGGCGTCATCGGGGCGCGGGCGCGGCGCGAGACGCCGTCGCACGACCCCGCGGCCATCGTCGACACCATCATCGAGGTCACCAAGGAGCTGGCGGCCGATCACGAGGTCGACGCGGTGGGCGTCGGCTCGGCCGGCTTCATCGACTCCGCCCGGTCCCGTGTGCTGTTCGCGCCGAACCTCGCCTGGCGCGACGTCCCCGTCCGCGACCAGGTCGCCGACGCCACCGGGCTGCCCGCCGTCGTCGAGAACGACGCCAACGCCGCGGCCTGGGGCGAGTTCAAGTTCGGCGCCGCCGAGGACGTCGACGACATGATCCTGCTGACCATCGGCACCGGCGTCGGCGGCGGGCTGGTGCTCGACGGCCAGATCTACCGTGGCGCGCACGGCGTCGCGGCCGAGGTCGGGCACATGCGCGTGGTCCCCGACGGCCACCTGTGCGGCTGCGGGCTGCGCGGCTGCCTCGAGGCGTACGCCAGCGGCACCGCCCTGGTCCGCGAGGCGCGGGCGGCGGCGTCGCTGCCCTCCGCGGAGCGGCTGCTCGAGCGGGCCGGCGGCGACCCCCAGCGCATCACCGGTCCCATGGTCACCGAGCTGGCCAACGACGGCGACGAGCTCGCCATCGTGCTGATCGCGCAGGTGGGCCGCTGGCTGGGCGAGGCCATGGGCTCGTTCACGGCGCTGTTCGACCCCGCGGTGTTCGTCATCGGCGGCGGCGTGTCGGCGGCCGGCGACCTGCTGGTCGGCCCGGCCGAGGAGGCGCTGCGCAAGCACACCACCGGCGCCGGTCACCGCCCTGAGCCCGAGGTCCGGGTCGCGACGCTGGGCAACGACGCCGGCGTCATCGGCGCCGCCGACCTCGCGCGGGTGTGACGGCCGTCCGGCTGCGGGTCGTCAGCTACAACGTCCACGGACTGCGCGACGACGGTGCCGCCGTCGCGCGCGTCCTGCGCGAGCTCGACCCGGACGTGGCGTTCATCCAGGAGCTGCCCCGCTATGTGTTGTGGCGCGGCCGGGCAGCGTCGTTCGCCCGTCGTGCCGATCTGCTGTACGCGGCCGGCGGCGGCACGACCGGCGGGACGGCGCTGTTCACGGCCGTCCGGGTCGACCTGCGTGAGGTGCAGGAACACCGGCTGCGGCGCACCCCCGGCCTGACCCGGCGCGGCGTGGTGCTGGCGCGCCTCGAGAAGGACGGCGTGTCCTTCGGGGCCGGGTCGCTGCACCTGGGCCTCGACGCCGGCGAGCGGGCCCGGCACCTCACCGACATCACCGGCCTGGTCAACCGCCTGGGCGCGGCGTCGATGCTGCTCGGCGGCGACGTCAACGAGGGCCCGGCGGCGCCGACGTGGACCCGGCTGGCCTCGCAATATGTGGACGCCGGCGCGGATGACGCGACGCCGACCTTCCCGGTGGCGAACCCTCAGCACCGCATCGACGGCCTCTTCGTCCGCGGCGCTTCGGTGACGTCGTATCGCGTCGTCGACACCCCGGACGCCCGGGCGGCGAGCGACCATTTCCCGGTGGTCGCGGACGTGACCCTGTGGGACTAGGGGGTGTCTGGCGGATCTTCGGCGGCGCGACCGCCGCAGGGTGCGGCTTGCGGCCCTTTGGGGCGCTGACGGCATCGCAACGGTGTGAGATCACTGCCCTGAGTGGGTGAGGAAACTGTCGTCACAGCGACAGCATTGCCACACAGATCACGCAGAGATCTCACATCGACCTGGCTGATGCCAGCCGCTATCGGGCCTCGACGCGCTCGAGAGTGCCTGACGATCAAGGAATCCGCGACTGGCCGACGTGATCATCAAGGATCGGTGGGGTGATGACCCCACCGATCCTTGATGATCACCGGGAGGCGCGGGGGTGGCCGACGACGACCGGCGGACGATCCGTCAGACACGTCCTAATGGCGCTCGCACGGCCGGTCCCGCTGGCGACGCGTCCTCACGTCCCAGGGCCGACTTCACTAGCGGGAACCGTCTTCTGCGTGCGATTCCGGGCCCAGAGGACGGCTGGCGATAGTGAAGACGGTCGACGGAGGTGAAGTCGCGGGCGGCGACACCGTGTCGAGGGCGGGGCGTGGGCCGCCCACCACGCCTACCCGAGCCTCAACACGCGTGCAGGCGTAGTGCGACACGGAATTTCGTGCTGAACGTGATCATCTCGGGGCTGGGTGGCGCCCAAGCGGCTAGATGACCGCGCCGTCGTCGGGGTCGTTGGGGTGGTGGCCGCGCATGCGGGCGACCAGCGTGACGAAGCCGGCCACGAAGGCGACCACCGCGAAGAAGACGATCTCGTCCGACGGCCGCCAGGACATGATGGCGACGATGATCAGCGCGATGGGCGGGGCGATGACGCCGGCCCAGGCCACCTGCTGGATGCGGTCGCCGCGGGGGAGGGGCGCCGGCGGCGGGGGCACGAAGTGGTTGGCGGCCTCGTCGGCGGTGGCGTCGTCGATGCCGGCGCCCACGCCGCCCTCGGCGGCACCGTCCGACGGAGCCGCGCCGCGCCCGGTCAGCGAGCCCAGCGTCACCGAGGCGTCGCGGAAGTCGTCGGGGCGGGGCTCCTCGAGGCGTTCGTCGGGACCCAGTTCCTCGGCCGCGGGCCAGGGCTGATCGCCGTCGCCCCCGGACGATGGAGCAGGGGACGCGTGGAACGAGTCGATCAGCTCGGCCCAGGTCTGGTCGTCGTCTCGGCTCATCGCGGCAGGCCCCGGTTCCTCTTCGTGGTGACTCGTTCGACGAACGCCGTGGAGCCCGAGAAGATTTCCGGGGCGTCGTAGTCGAGGGTGGCGACGTGGTAGCTGCGCTGCAGGACGACCTCGGCGACGTCGGTGGAGGAGATGCCGGAGAGGATGACCGGGGCGCTGGTCGCGTCGACGACGTGGTCGTTCACGCTGCGGTACAGCAGCAGTGGCTGGGTGATCATGGCGAGGTCGCGGCGGACCACCTGCCACATGCGGGTCTGCGACCACAGCGCCGGCAGCGGGGTGCGGTCGTAGGCGCGCTCGTCCTGGCCGGGCATGGCGATGTCGCCGGACAGCCCGGTGGTCGACGGGCGCAGCAGCCGCAGCAGGGGCAGCGCGAGCAGCCGCTTGTCGGCGCTGGTGACGACGGGGTTCACCAGAACGAGGCCCTGGACCAGCGGGCCGTGGTCCTGGGCCAGCCGCAGCGCCAGGCAGCCGCCCATGGAGAGGCCGGCGACGACGACCTGCTCGCACCGCTCGGCGAGGTCGAGCAGAGAGCGCTCGACGCGGCGGTACCAGTCGGGCCAAGCGGTGTGGTTCATGTCCTGCCAGGTGGTGCCGTGCCCGGGCAGCCGCGGGAGGTCGACGCTGTAGCCGTGGGCGGCGAAGTGCTCGGCCCAAGGGCGCAGCGCGGCCGGCGATCCCGTGAAGCCGTGGCAGAGCAGCACGCCCACCGGGCCGCCGTCGTGCCGGTACGGCTCGATCGAGTCGACCGCCTCGCCCTCAGAGAGCATCGAGTCCCCTCCCGTTCCCGCGCCGGCACTCGCACCAGCATCGTCGCATGCGCCCGATCCGTCCGTGCGGCCGAGGCCCCCCGGTCGCTGCGCTCGCGGCGCCGATTGGCGGTAGTGTTCCGACGTGTTCTATTGGCTGATGAAGAGCGTCTTCCTCGGGCCGATCCTCAAGTTGATCTATCGTCCCTGGGCCGAGGGTGTGGAGCACGTCCCCACGAAGGGTGGCGCGATCCTGGCGGGCAATCATCTGACCGTCATCGACTCCTTCTTCATGCCGCTCGTTCTCGACCGTAAGGTCAGTTTCCTCGCCAAGAGCGACTATTTCACCCAGCGCGGTGTCAAAGGTTGGTTGAAGCGCGTCTTCTTCGGCGGGACGGGCAACGTGCCGGTCGACCGCTCGGGCGGCCGGGCCAGTGAGGCGGCGCTGAACACCGCCATCCAGATCCTCAACGAGGGTGACCTCCTGGGCATCTACCCCGAGGGCACCCGCTCGCCCGACGGCCGGCTCTACCGCGGCAAGACCGGCGTCGCCCGCATGGCGCTCGAGGCGCGGGTCCCGGTGGTTCCCGTCGCCATGATCGGGACGGCCGAGATGCAGCCGGCGGGGCGCATCATCCCCAAGCTCATGCGCCCGGGCATCCGGTTCGGGGCGCCGCTGGACTTCAGCCGCTACTACGGCATGGAGAACGACCGCCACGTGCTGCGCTCGGTCACGGACGAGATCATGTACGCGCTCATGGGTCTGTCCGGGCAGGAGTACGTCGACGTCTATGCGGCGACGGTGAAGGCGAAGGCCGTCGAGCCGAAAGAGTGACGACGGGGTCAGTGCCGACCCGGGTAGCGGTCCGGTTCGGGCTCGGCCGGCTGGACGCTGTGGCTGGGGAAGTCCGCCAGCGAGCCGCTGGGGCGGTCGTCCCACTCGCTGAACGTCAGCGGGCTGGACAGGTACGCCGTCAGCAGCTCGGCCGTGCGCCGGATGCCGTCGAGGTGGGTGCGCTCGTGCCCGTGGCTGGAGTCGACGCCGAAGCCGATGAGCGCGGTTCGGCACTCGAGCCCGGACTCGACGGCGGGCGCGGCGTCGGAGCGGTAGAAGCGGTACACGTCGCGGCGGAACGGCAGGTCGTTGCTCTCGCACAGCGCGATGAGCCGCCGGGTCAGGTGGTAGTCGAACGGGCCGGTGGAGTCGAGCATGCCGATGTTGACGGTGTCCTCGCGGGACTCCTGGCCCTCGCTGACGACGGCGTTGTCGACGGCGACCAGCTCGGCCACGTACTCGTCGAGGCCGTGGGTGGCGCCCATGCCGACCTCTTCGCCGATGGTGACCAGCAGGTGCGTGGTGACCGGCCGGCTGCGGCCGTCGTCGATCAGGGCCTTGGCGGCGGCGAGGCAGGCCGCGACGCCGGCCTTGTCGTCGAGGTGTCGTGCCTTCACGTAGCCGTTCGGGGTGATCTGCGGCGCGGCGTCGAGAGCCACGAAGTCGCCGACCGAGATGCCGAGGTCGATGAGGTCCTGCCGGCTCTCGACCGGCTCGTCCAGCCGCACCTCGACCTGGTGCCAGCCGACGCCCTGGGTGTCGACGGCGTCGCCGAAGTTGTGCCCGCTGGACATCAGCGGCAGGACGGTGCCGGTGTGCAGGTTGCTGAGGTCGTCGGTGAAGACGGTGACGTGGGCGCCCTCGGCGAAGCGCGCGCTGTGCGTGCCGACGGGGACCACCTCGAGCCGGCCGTTCTCCTTCAGCCGCTTCACCATGCAGCCGATGGTGTCGGCGTGGACGACCACGGCCCGGCTCGCGCCGCCGACGGGGCCCTCACCGGGCAGCGTCGCGCGCAGCACGCCACGCCGGGTGAGCCGGATGCGCACGCCCATGGCCGAGAGCCGGTCGCCGACGATCTGCATGACGGCGTCGGTGCGGCCCGACGGACTCGGCGTGCGCAGCAGCTCGATCAGGACCTCGCGCAGGTACTCCTCGTCGATCGGCAGGCTCTTCATGGCTCTACCCTGACATGCCCGCGCGGATGGTCGCGAGCCGCCACCAGCTCCGTCAGCGCGGTGATCAGCCGGTCGGCGTCGTAGCCGTCCAGGACGCCGGGCAGGGTGAGGTTCTCGATGATCAGCCAGCTCAGCGCCAGGTACATGAGCACGACGTCGACGTCGTCGCCGGGCAGCCCGGACTCGCGGTGCGCAGCGATGTTCCGCTCGAGGTTGGCGCGCATGGTCGCCGTCAGCGACGCCCGGACCTCCGGCCGCCGGATCGCCTCGAGCCGGAGCTCCAGCAGCGCCAGGTAGTCGGTCTGCTGGCCGGCGAGCCGGTGGTACATCGCCGTCAGTTCGCGCTCGAGCACGCCGGGCGACGGCGCCGGGCGGGTGCGGAGCATCTCGGCGACGGTCGCGTCGTCGGGCCGGAGCCGGACGTGGATGCGCTCGGCGGCCTGCGCGAGCAGCGCGTTGCGGCTGGCGAAGTAGTTCGAGGCCGTCCCCGCGGGCACGCCGGCCTGGCCGTCGACGGCGCGGAACGTGAGTCCGCGGGCGCCGTCGCGGGCGAGCACCTCGATGGCGGCGTCGGCCAGCACCGTCCGCCGTTCCGGATTCTGGACCATGGCCCGATTCTCCTCCAGGACTTGACATCCACTACACCTAGAGTACTACAACTGTAGTTGTTCGCTTCGGCCGTTCTCAGGAGGAACCATGCGCCAGCTCGTCTACTACGTCGCGTCCACCCTGGACGGCTTCGTCGCCGGCCCTCGAGGTGAGGTCGACTTCTTCTCCGCCGACGGCGACCACATGCAGGCGATCACCGAGCAGTATCCGGAGACCGTCCCGGTGCACTTCCGGACCATGCTCGGCATCGACCCGCCGAACCGGACCATCGACACCGTCCTGGAGGGCCGCGGCTCCTACCAGACCGGCCTGGACGACGGGGTCGCGAACGCGTTCCCGCATCTGCGGCACTTCGTGTTCTCGCGGACGCTCGCCCCCGACGTCGCGCCCGGCGTCGAGGTCGTGGCGAGCGACCCCGTCGAGCGGGTCCGCGAGCTGAAGCTCGAGCCGGGTGAGCGCATCTGGCTCTGCGGCGGCGGCGAGATCGCCGGCGCGCTGCGCGACGAGATCGACGAGCTGGCGATCAAGATCTATCCGGTCGCCATCGGCGCCGGCCGGCCGCTCTTCGGCACCGCCGGGTTCGCGCCGTCGCACCTCACGGTGACGTCGAGCCGGACGTTCGACGACGGCGTCGTCTTCGTCCACTACACGCGGGGCTAGCGCCGGCGCGCCGGCGCGCCGCTCAGGCCTGCGGCACCGGCGGTGGCTGCCAGGCCCGCGGGGTGGTGCGGGTGGCCGGGAATAGCAGGTCGACGAAGCGGGCAGCCGTGGGCTGGGGCTCGTGGTTCGCCAGCCCCGGCCGCTCGTTGGCCTCGATGAGCACGTACTCGCTCTCCTCCGGGCTGGGCACGATCAGGTCCAGCCCGGTGACCGGGATGTCGATGGCCCGGCTCGCCGCCACCGCGGCCGCGCCGAGCGCCGGGTGCAGGGTCGCCGTCACGTCGTGGATGGTGCCGCCGGTGTGCAGGTTGGCGGTGCGCCGGACCTTCAGCGCGACGCCGTCGGGCAGCACGTCGTCCAGCTCGTGGCCGGCCGCCCGCACCGTCGACACCGTCGTCTCGTCCATCGGCACGCGCGACTCGCCGCCCGTCGCGGCCGAGCGGCGGCGGCTGTGCGCGTCGATCAGCTCGGTGACGGTGTGCCGCCCGGTGCCGTACACGGTGGCCGGACGGCGGACGGCGGCGGCCACGACCTCGTGGCCGATGACCACGATCCGCAGGTCGTCGCCGTCGACGCACTCCTCGATGAGCACGTCGGGGCAGAAGGTGCGGGCGAGCGTGACGGCATCGGCCAGTGCCTCCGGCGACGACACGCCGACGGTGATGCCGCGGCCCTGCTCGCCGCGCACCGGCTTGACGACCACCTCGCCGACCTCGGCCAGGAACGCGGCGTCGGCCTCGGGCGAGGACGCCGCGACCCCGCGCGGCACCGACAGCCCGGCCCGCTGGAGGATCCGCCGGGTGTGCTGCTTGTCGTCGCACCGGCTCATCGCGACCGCCGTCGTCAGCTCCGACAGCGACTCGCGGGTGACGATGCGCCGGCCGCCGTGCGAGAGCCGCAGCTCGCCGCTCTCGGCGTCGGTGATCTCGACCAGGATCCCGCGCCGCCGGGCCTCGTCGGCGATGATCTTCGCGTACGGGTTGAGCGCGGTCGACTCCGCCGGGCCGGCGACGAACAGCGGCTCGTTGATCGGGTTCTTCCGCTTCACCGCGAACACCGGCACCCGCTGGAACCCGAGCTTGGTGTACAGCCGGATCGCGGGGTCGTTGTCGTGCAGCACGGAGAGGTCGAGGTGGTCGCGGCCGCGCCCGATGTAGCGCTCGGCCAGCACCCGGACCAGCGCCTCGCCCACGCCGGGGATGGTGCACTGCGGGTCGACGGCGAGGCTCCACAGGCTGGCGCCGTTGTCGGGGTCGTCGAATGCGCGCACGTGGTCGACGCCGGTGACCGTGCCGACGATCGTGCCGGTGCGCTCGTCCTGCGCGACCAGGTACGTGAAGGTCGGCGTGCGCTGGTTGGCCCACATGAGCTCGGTGTCGCCGGTGACCATGCCGCGCCCCGCGTACAGCCGGTTGATCTCCTCGGCGTCGGCGAGCTCGCTCATCTTGCGCACGAACACGCCGGCGACGGGGTTGCGCCGCGGCCGGTAGCGGTGCAGCTCGAGCCGGTACGTCAGCGACGGATCGATGAACAGCTCGCCGGGCGCGTGCGACACCAGCACGTGCGGGTCGGCGACGTACATCGCGATGTCGCGGCGGCCCTCCTCCTCGGCGCGGAGCAGGTCGATGACGTGCCGCGGCTCCTCGAAGGTCTGGGCGAAGACCAGCCGGCCCCAGGCGAGGTCGACGACGACGTCGCGTTTCATGTCCCGGACGAGGTGCTCCGGAGCCTCCTTCCACGGCCGGCTCCACAGTGACTGGCCGCTGCCGCCCCGGTTGCGACGGACGTCGCTCACCTGGCCACGCCCTCGCCCGGCAGGTGCGACTGCAGCCACAGCTCCAGCAGGCCGAGCTGCCAGAGGCGGTTGCCGCGCAGGGGAGTGAGGTCGGCGTTGGGGTCCTGGCGCAGCCGGTCGACGTACTCGGGCCGGAACAGCCCGCGGTCGCGCGCCGCGCTGGAGTGCAGCGCGTCCTCGACCAGCTCGAGGTACGGCCCCTGCAGGTACTTGAGCGCCGGCACCGGGAAGTAGCCCTTGGGCCGGTCGATGACCTCGTGCGGGATGACCCGGCGGGCGGCCTCCTTGAGCACGCCCTTGCCCTCCTGGGCGAGCTTCAGCTCCGGCGGGCACTGCGCCGCCAGCTCGACCAGCTCGTGGTCGAGGAACGGCACGCGAGCCTCGAGGCCCCAGGCCATGGTCATGTTGTCGACCCGCTTGACCGGGTCGTCGGTCAGCATGATCTGAGTATCCAGCCGAAGTGCCGCGTCGACGCCGGTCTCGGCGCCGTTCTTCGTGAAATGGTCGCGGACGAAGTCGAGGCTGACGGCGTCCTTCGTGCGGTGGGCGGGGGCGACGACCTCGGCCATGGCCGCGTGGTCGCGGTCGAAGAAGGCCTTGGCGTAGGTGCCGACGGCGTCGGCTCGGCCTACGCCGGCCAGCGGCGGGTACCAGTGGTAGCCGGCGAACACCTCGTCGGCGCCCTGGCCGGACTGCACGACCTTGACGTGCCGGCTGACCTCCTTGCTCAGCAGGTAGAAGGCGACGGCGTCGTGGCTGACCATCGGCTCGCTCATGGCGGAGATGGCGTCGCCGAGCGACGGCAGCAGGTCGGCGCCGATGCGGATGCGGTGGTGCTCGGTGCCGAACTCGCGGGCGATGACGTCGGAGTACTTGAACTCGTCGCCCTCCTCGCCGCCGACCGCGTCGAAGCCGATGCTGAACGTGTTCAGCCCGGTCTGGCCCTCTTGAGCGAGCAGCCCGACGACGAGGCTGGAGTCGAGTCCGCCGGACAGCAGCACGCCCACCGGGACGTCGGCGACCAGACGCCGGCGCACGGCCACGCGCACCGACTCGAGGACGGCCTCCTCCCAGTCGCTGGCCGACCAGCCGCTCTTGGCCGGGTCGCGGGTGAACGGCGGGTCCCAGTAGACGCGCTCGCGGCTGGCGCCGTCGGCCTCGACGACACGGATCGTGGCCGGCGGCAGCTTGCGCACACCCGCGAGAATGGTGTGCGGGGCGGGGACGACGGCGTGCCAGGTCAGGTAGTGGTGCAGCGCGACCGGGTCGATGGAGGTGTCGACGTCGCCGGCGCGGACCAGGGCGGGCAGCGTGCTGGCGAACCGCAGCCGGCCGGGCGTCTCGGCGAGGTACAGCGGCTTGATGCCGAGGCGGTCGCGGGCCAGCACCAGCCGGCCGCTGTCGCGTTCGTGGATCGCCAGCGCGAACATGCCGAGGAGGTGGTCGACGAGGTCCTCGCCCCACCGGTGGTAGGCCTTGGCGATGACCTCGGTGTCGGACGTGGAGAAGAACCGGTAGCCGTGGCCGCTCAGCTCGTCGCGCAGCTCGCGGTAGTTGTAGATGCAGCCGTTGAAGACGACCGTCAGTCCGAGCTCGGCGTCGACCATCGGCTGATGGCCGTGTGGAGACAGGTCGATGATGGACAGTCGGCGGTGGCCGAGGGCCAGCGAGCCGTGCGCGTAGGCGCCGGAATCGTCCGGTCCGCGCGACACCATGGCGTCACACATCAGGCCGACCGCGGCGAGGTCGGCGGGGCGGTTGTCGAACCTGAATTCTCCGGTGAGACCGCACATGTGTTTCGACCCTACCCACCCTCGTCGCCGGACGCCTGCGGAACGGCGCCGGGCGACGCCGCCTCGGATGGGCAATACCCGCAGCTCAGGGGCTGAAACGCAGGTCAGCGGTGGCGCATCCGTGAGATGCGCCACCGCCGAACCGGTGTTACGGGTCTAGCCGGGTGTTACGACGTGAATCGGCTCAGACGTTCGAGCCGGCCGCACGCCGCCGGGCGGCGAAGGCCACGCCGGCGCCACCGGCGGCCAGCAGCAGAGCCAGGCCGACCATGGTGGTGGTGCTGCTCGAACCGGTGTCGGGCAGCTCCTCGCCGTCGCCACCCTCGCCGTTGTCGTCGCCGTCGTCATCGCCCGGGTCCTCGGTGGGCGTGTCGGTCGGCGTCGGCGTCGGCTCCGGGGCGTCCGAGACCGTGATGGTCACCGTGGCGGGCACACCATCGGTGGCGCCGTCGTTGGCCAGGTAGAGGAACGTGTCCTCGCCGGTGAAGCCGTCGTCGGGCGTGTACGTGATGGTCGCCAGGGTGTCGTCGTCGGTGGTCAGCGTGCCCGAGCCGGGTTCGCTCACCTTGAACGACACGTCGTCGCCCTGGGCGTCCTCGGCTGTGAGCGCGATCTCGACCGGCGTGCCGGGGGTGGTTTCGACCTGGATGTCGGCGACCTCGGCCGGTGTGTCCTCGCCCCATGCGACGGCGAGGATGTCCTCGGAGAAGGAGCTCACCTGGGTGTAGATGCCCGGGAATCCCTCGCGGGCGCAACCGTTGCCCCAGCTCACGATCCCGACCACGACATCGCCGCTGTCCGTGCGCTTGATCAGCGGGCCACCGGAGTCACCCTGGCAGGAGTCGATGCCGCCATCGAGGAAGCCGGCGCAGAGCTCCGCGTCGGCGGTGAAGTCCTCGCCGTAGGCGGTGGCACAGTCCTCGTCGCTGAGCGCTGGGACGACCGCCTCCTGGAGGACCGGGCTGCCCTCGTTGGCCCCCTCGGCCAGGTCGCCCCAGCCGACGACGACCAGATCGTCGTCGTCGTCGAACGAGGTGTCCGCGGCGAGGCCGGTCGGACCGAGGATCGTGGTCCCCAGTTCCTGACTCACCGGCTCGGACAGCCGGACCAGCGCCCAGTCGTTCGGGATGCCGGAGATGTTGCCGGACCACACGTAGTCGGACTGGTAGGTGACGATGGCGTCGCTCGTCAGGTCCACGGAGCCGAAATGCGCCGTGATGCCGGTGTTGGGGCCTGTGCCGTCGACGCAGTGCGCCGCGGTGAGGACGAGATCCTGAAGCAGCAGCGAGCCGCCGCAGGCGAAGGTGCCCTCAGGGGTCTCGATGGTCAGGTGGGTGACATACGGGTACTCGCCCTGGTCGGCGGGTGCACCGCCGACGATGCGGGGCTCGATCTCGAGCTTGTCGGACTGACTCTGGACGATGAGGGACTCCTGCGGAATCTCCTCGGCGGCGGCAGCGGTGCCGGCGGCACCGATGACGGTGGCACCCGTCAGCAGGGCCGCCGCCAGCGCGCCCGCAGCGCGGACGCGCGCGCGGAGGGAGGTGGTCACACTGTCTCCAATTCACATGAATGTCAGTTCAGCGACGAGCCCTCCTGTCACCACGGTGTGCCCGTGGAACAAGAGGGCTCGAAATGCGGAAATTCTATCCGATGCATGGATTGATGGGAACTAATTAGACGGTGCGTTCCGTCCCGTCGGTTCGGCGCAGCGCAGGGGGCTGAAACGCAGTTCGGCGGTGGCGCATCCGAGAGATGCGCCACCGCCGAACCGGGTGTTACGGGTCTAGCCGGGTGTTACCGACGTGATCGGCTCAGACGTTCGAGCCGGCCGCGCGCCGCCGGGCGGCGAAGGCCACGCCGGCGCCACCGGCGGCCAGCAGCAGAGCCAGGCCGACCATGGTGGTGGTGCTGCTCGAACCGGTGTCGGGCAGCTCCTCGCCGTCGCCACCCTCGCCGTTGTCGTCGCCGTCGTCATCGCCCGGGTCCTCGGTGGGCGTGTCGGTCGGCGTCGGCGTCGGCTCCGGGGCGTCCTTGACCGTGATGGTCACGGTGGCGGGGATGCCGTCGGTGCTGCCGTCGTTGGCGAGGTAGAGGAAGCTGTCCTCGCCGGTGAAGCCCTCGGCCGGGGTGTAGACCAGCGTGGCGAGGGTCTCGTCGTCGGTGGTCAGCGTGCCCGAGCCGGGCTCGCTCACCTTGAACGAGACGTCGTCGCCGTCGGCGTCGTCAGCCGTGAGCGTGATCTCGACCGGCGTGCCGGCCGTGGTCTCGATGGTGACGTCGGCGACCTCGGCCGGCGTGTTGTCGCCGTTCGAGACGTCGGCGATCTTGCCGGCGAAGTTGCTCAGCTGGGTGTAGATGCCCGGGAAGCCGGCCTGCGCGCAGCCGTTGCCCCACGACACGACACCGACCTGGATGAGGCTGTCGTCCTCGTTCTGGGCGAGCAGCGGGCCACCGGAGTCGCCCTGGCAAGAGTCGACGCCACCGTTCTCGAGGTCGCCGCCGCAGAGCTCGGCGTCGGCGGTGAAGTCGGCGCCGTAGGCCGCGGCGCAGTCCTCGTCGGCGACGGCCGGAACCCGGACCTCCTGGAGGAACTGGCTGCCGGCGTTGGCGCCCTCTTCGAGGTCGCCCCAGCCGATGACGGTGAAGCCGGGGACCTCTTCGTCGTCGACGATGGTGCCGCCGTCGAGCGAGTCGTCGGTGACGACGTCGACCGGGTCGATGCCCGCGACGTCCTCGGTCAGCTTGACCAGCGCCCAGTCGTTCGGGATGCCGGAGATGTTGCCGGAGTACACGTACTCGGACGTGTACGTGACGATGTCGTCACTGGCGAGGTCGACCGAGCCGAAGTGCGCGGTGATGTTGTCGGCCGGGCCGGTGCCGTTGACGCAGTGCGCGGCCGTGAGGATGGTGTCCGGCGCGTACAGCGAACCGCCGCAGGCGAAGGTGCCCTCGGCGGTCTCGATGGTCAGGTAGGCGACGAACGGGTACTCGCCCTCGTCGGCGTCCTGGCCGCCGACGATGCGAGGCTCGATCTCGAGCTTGTCGGAGTGGTTCTGCACGATGAGGGACTCCTGCGGAATCTCCTCAGCGGCGGTCGCGACAACGGCGGTGCCGATGGCCGTCGCGCCCGTCACCACTGCCGCCACCAGCGCGCCCGCAAGGCGGGCGCGGCTGCGGAGGAAGGTAGCCACACTGTCTCCAATTCACAGAAAAAAATGTCAGTTCACAGTCGAGCCCCCTGCTACCGCGCGTGCCCGCGGGCGCAGGAGGGCCCGAAATGCTGGGAATGCTACACGAGCCACAGACCCGCGGGAACCAACGGGGGGCGAAGGGCGTCTAACGCGCCCACGACCCCCCGGAAGCCCCCGCGAATCGGTGCCACGCAGGGTCGGGTCACGCCACGTCGGCGTCATATCAACACAGGTCAGAGACGTTTCCCGGTCCGGTCGCATCGGTGACCCGGCACGACCGGCAGATGAAGGATGTCATGAATTGCCGCGATCCCGGGCGTGTCGCGCCGAACTGGGGGAGAAAATTCACGCGATGGCACCCGAGGGCCGAAGCTAGGCTCGGCGAGGTGACCGACACTTCCCGCACCGCACCCGCCATCCCGGACCGTCTCACCGTCGACGGGCTGGACGAGGTATGGGTGACACGCTGGGAGCGCGACGGCGTCTACCGGTTCGACCGCACGCGCCCGCGCGCGGAGGTGTTCTCCATCGACACCCCGCCGCCGACGGTGAGCGGCTCGCTGCACGTCGGTCACGTCTTCTCCTACACGCACACCGACGTCATCGCCCGGTACCAGCGCATGCGCGGCAAGGCCGTCTTCTACCCGATGGGGTGGGACGACAACGGCCTGCCGACCGAGCGTCGTGTGCAGAACCACTTCGGCGTGCGCTGCGACCCGTCGCTGCCCTACGACCCCGGCTTCGAGCTGCCCGCCGGCGGATCAGGCAAGGCGGCGAAGGACCAGCTGCCCGTCTCGCGGCGCACCTTCATCGAGCTGTGCGAGCGCCTGACGGTCGAGGACGAGCGCGCGTTCGAGGAGCTGTGGCGCCGCCTCGGCCTGTCGGTCGACTGGACGCACGGCTACCAGACCATCGACGCGACCGCCCGGCGCGCGTCGCAGCGGGCGTTCCTGCGCAACCTCGAGCGCGGCGAGGCCTACCTGGCCGAGGCGCCCACGCTGTGGGACGTCACGTTCCGCACGGCGGTCGCCCAGGCCGAGCTCGAGGACCGCGAGCGGCCGGGCGCCTACCACGACCTCGCCTTCACTCCGGTCGACGGCGGCGAGCCGCTGGTCGTCGCCACCACCCGGCCCGAGCTGCTGCCCGCCTGCGTCGCCGTCGTCGTGCACCCCGACGACGAGCGCTACACGGCACTGGTCGGGTCGAGCGTCCGCACCCCGGTGTTCGGCGTCGACGTGCCCGTGGTGGCGCACCGCCTGGCCGACCCGTCGAAGGGCACGGGCGCGGCCATGGTCTGCACGTTCGGCGACACCACCGACGTCACCTGGTGGCGCGAGCTGGCGCTGCCCACGCGGCCGGTGGTCGGGCGCGACGGCCGGTTCCTGCCCGACGTGCCGGGTTGGCTCGACGGCGCGGGTGCGGCGGCGTACCAGCAGCTGGCCGGCGCGACGGCGCACACCGCCCGGCAGCGGGTGGTCGAGCAACTGCGCGAGACCGGTGGCCTGCGGGGCGAGCCGCGCGCCATCACGCATCCGGTGAAGTTCTACGAGAAGGGCGACCGGCCGCTCGAGATCGTCACCACGCGGCAGTGGTACATCCGCAACGGCGGCCGCGACGAAGAGCTCCGCTCGGCGCTGCTCGAGCGCGGCGCCGAGCTGGCCTGGCATCCCGCGCACATGCGGGTGCGCTACGACAACTGGGTCGGCGGGCTCAACGGCGACTGGCTGATCAGCCGGCAGCGCTTCTTCGGCGTGCCGATCCCGCTCTGGTACCCGCTCGACGGGTCCGGCGAGCCCGTGTACGACGCGCCGATCGTCCCGGCCGAGGCGGACCTGCCGGTCGACCCGTCCTCCGACGCCCCGCCCGGGTTCGCCGAGGCGCAGCGCGGCGAGCCGGGCGGGTTCACCGGCGACCCCGACGTCATGGACACCTGGGCGACGTCGTCGCTGTCGCCGCACATCGCCGGCGGCTGGGGGAGCGACGACGACCTGTTCGCCCGCGTCTTCCCCATGGACCTGCGGCCGCAGGCGCACGAGATCATCCGCACCTGGCTGTTCGCGAGCGTGGTCCGGTCGCATCTCGAGAACGGCGTGCTGCCGTGGCGGCACGCGGCCATCTCCGGCTGGATCCTCGACCCCGACCGCAAGAAGATGTCCAAGTCCGTCGGCAACGTCGTCACCCCCGTCGACCTGCTCGAGCAGTACGGGTCCGACGGCGTCCGCTACTGGGCCGCCAGCGGCAGGCCGGGCGCCGACACCGCGTTCGACCCCGGCCAGATGAAGATCGGCCGGCGCCTGGCCATGAAGATCCTCAACGTGAGCCGGTTCGTGCTCGGGCTGGGCCACGTCGACGAGGCGGCGACGGCGACGCTGCCGCTCGACCGGGCGCTGCTCGCCACGCTCGACCGTGTGGTCGCCGACGCCACCCGTGCGCTCGACGACTACGACTACACCCGCGCGCTCGAGGTCACCGAGCGGTTCTTCTGGGACTTCTGCGACGACTACGTCGAGCTGGTCAAGGCGCGGGCGTACGGCGACGACGGTGACGGCGTGGGCTCGGTGTCGGCGAGGGCGGCCCTGCGGCGGGCGCTGTCGGTGCAGCTGCGGCTGTTCGCGCCGTTCCTGCCGTTCGTCACCGAGGAGGTCTGGTCGTGGTGGCGCGACGGCTCCGTGCACCTGGCGTCGTGGCCGGCGGCCACCGGCGGGCCGGGCGAGCCGGGACTGTTCGCGACGGCGTCGGCGCTGATCGGGGCGGTGCGCAAGGCGAAGACCGAGGCCCAGCTCTCCATGCGCACCGACGTGGCGCGGGCGGTCGTGCGGGTCCGGCCGGGTGACGTCGACGCCGTCGGCACCCTGCTCGACGACGTGCGCGCGGCCGGGCACATCGCCGTCGTCGACGTCGAGCCGGACGCCGCCGCCGAGGTGGTCACCGTCACGCTCGCCTGAGTCGCCGCGCCGGAATACCCCTAGGGGGTATGGTGGTTCCGTGGTCAGAACCGACGAGAGGTGAGTGACCATGGAACAGCACGATCACGCCGTCGCGACGGACGAGCACGCGGCCCACGCCGGGCACGGGGGCGGGCACGCCGCCGGTCACGACAAGCACGCCGGTCATGGCGACGGGAGCATGTTCCGCGACAAGTTCTGGGTGAGCCTGGTCCTGGCCGTTCCGGTCGTCGGCTTCAGCGAGATGTTCGCCGACCTCATCGGTTACGACGTGCCGGGCTGGGGGACGTGGATCCCGCCGGTCGTCGGCACGTTCCTGTTCGTCTACGGCGGCTGGCCGTTCCTCACCGGCGCCAAGGCGGAGCTGGCCGACCGGCTGCCCGGCATGATGACGCTGATCTCGCTGGCCATCACCGTGGCGTTCGTGGCGAGCGCGCTGACCTCGCTCGAGATCGGCAGTTTGGACCTGGACTTCTGGTGGGAGCTGGCGCTGCTCATCGTCGTCATGCTCCTCGGGCACTGGCTCGAGATGCGGGCGCTCGGGCAGGCGTCAGGGGCGCTGCAGGCGCTGGCCGAGCTGCTGCCCGACACCGCCGAGCGGATCGGTGCGGACGGGTCCGTCGTCTCCGTGCCGCTGGACGAGCTCGCCGTCGGCGACGTCGTCCTCGTGCGCTCCGGCGGGCGGGTGCCGGCCGACGGCGTCGTGACCGAGGGGACCGCCGAGGTCGACGAGTCCACCGTCACCGGCGAGTCGAAGACTGTGGCCCGCGGTCCGGGCGACCGCGTCGTCGCCGGGACCGTCGCCACCGACACCGCGATCCGCATCGAGGTCACCGCCGTCGGCGACGACACCGCGCTGGCCGGCATCCAGCGGCTGATCGCCGACGCGCAGGCGTCCAGCTCGCGGGCGCAGGCGCTGGCCGACCGCGCCGCGGCGTGGTTGTTCTGGTTCGCGTTGGGCGTGGGCCTGCTGACGTTCGTGGTCTGGGCGCTGCTCGGCGAGGCGTCGGCGGCGGTCGAGCGGACCGTGACGGTGCTGGTCATCGCCTGCCCGCACGCCCTGGGGCTGGCGATCCCGCTGGTCATCGCGATCTCGACGGCGATATCGGCCCGGGCCGGCATCCTGGTGAAGGACCGGCTGGCGCTGGAGCGCATGCGCCAGGTCGACGCCGTCCTGTTCGACAAGACCGGCACGCTGACGGTCGGCCGCCCCGCGGTCTCGGGTGTGGCGGTGGCCTCGTCGTCCCTGGGCGAGGACGAGCTCCTCGCGGTCGCCGCGGCTGCCGAGCGCGACTCCGAGCACCCGCTGGCCAGGGCGATCGTGGCGGCGGCGTCGGCTCGCGGTCCGGTGCCCGCCGGGTCGGACTTCCGCTCGCTCACCGGCAAGGGTGTGCGCGCCGTTGTCGACGGTGCCGAGGTCGCCGTGGGTGGCCCCGGACTGTTGCGTGACCTGGACCTGTCGGTGCCGTCTTCGGTGTCGGACCGGGTGGGTGAGTGGGCGGCGGCCGGGTCGACCGTCCTGTACGTGGTCCGTTCCGGTGCCGTGCTGGGCGCGTTGGCGCTGGCCGACGAGATCCGGCCGGAGTCGCGTGAGGCGGTCGCCCTGCTGCGCGACGAGGGCGTCCACACCGTCATGATCACCGGCGACGCCCGCAACGTCGCCGAATCCGTGGCCGCGAAGGTCGGCATCGACGAGGTGTTCGCCGAGGTGCTGCCCGAGGACAAGGACGCCGCGGTCACGTCGCTGCAGTCGCGCGGGCTGACGGCCGCCATGGTTGGCGACGGCGTCAACGACGCACCCGCGCTGGCCCGGGCCGACGTCGGCATCGCGATCGGCGCCGGCACCGACGTCGCCGTCGAGTCCGCCGGTGTCGTGCTGGCGTCGGACGACCCGCGCGGCGTGGTGTCGGCCCGCGTGCTCTCGCAGGCCAGCTACCGCAAGATGGTGCAGAACCTGGTGTGGGCGACGGGGTACAACCTGCTGTCCGTGCCGCTCGCGGCCGGTGTGCTGGCGCCGATCGGGTTCGTCCTGCCGCCCGCCGCTGCTGCTGTGGCGATGACGGCGTCGACGGTGATCGTGGCGGCGAACGCCCAGTTGCTGCGGAGGTTGGAGCTGCGGCCGGATCGGTTGGCTCGTTAGCCGGGGTTCTGCGGTGCGGTGCTGACGTGGGTCGGGCCCCTGCTGTCTTCATTGTCGAGGGCGCGGCGGCGCGCCTCAAGCGGACCGAATGGCGCTTCGCGCGAAGAGGACCGCTTGACCCGCGCCGCCGCGCCCTCGCCTTCAACAGCACCAGGGCCCCCTCCCCGGGATGGCCCCGGCCCTTGGTGGCGCTGTGTCTTGGGTTGCGCTGGCCGCTACCTGTTCGCGTGTGGTTGTCGGCAGTTGGTCCCGCCGTGGGTGGCGGTCTCGCCGGCCGCTGGCGGTGGTGGCGACGCCTCGCGATCCGGCTCACGCTCGGGAATTCGGCGCTTGTGGCCTGGATTCCGCTGCCAACCGCCGGTTTCCGAGGCGTCCGCCGGTTTCCGGGGCGTCGCGCCGCGCTGATTCCATGATCATCAACCTTTTGGGCTGCTCTGGCGACACGAAAGGTTGATGATCATGGTCGAGGGCTGGGGATGATCACGTTCGGCACGAGATCTCGTGTCGTACTACGCCTGCAAGCGTGTTGAGGGTCGGGTGATCCTCGTGATGTGGCGCAGTTGGGGGTGGTAAGCGGTTGCCGGGGGACGTCACGAGGGGTTCTCCTGCTTCACGAGGTCTGCAGGCCTGTGGAGCAGGGAATTGGGTGTTGTACGTGGTCATTTCGAGGCCAGCGCGACCGTCAGTGCGGCGGGACCGGTCGCCACACCCCAGCGGCGCCGTCAGCGGCCGGCGCAAAGAGGGGGCAGCGGTAGGAAGGGCCGGGGCCATTCCGGGGAGGGGTCCCTGATGGTGCTTGAGCGGGGGCGCGGGAGTCCGGGTCAAGCGGATCCTCCTCCGCGCGAAGCGCCCATTGGTCCGCTTGAGGCGGTCTCCCGCGCGCCCGACAATGGAGAGCAGCAGGGGGGCCGGACCAACTGGGCAAGCCGGCCAACGGTCACCTGGCGCACCCGGAACTCAACCGACCTAGCGGCTCCGATGGCGGCGGACGGCTTCGCGGTTGGCGCAGCGGATGGAGCAGTAGCGCTGCCGCCCGTTGCGGGTGACGTCGGCGAAGGCGACCGAGCAGTCATCGGCCCCGCAGCGGGCCAGCCGGTGCAGGCCGCGTTGGGTCAGGAACCAGGCCAGCCCGAACGCGGTGATCGCCGCGAACTGTCGTTCCGGCGGGACGTCGTCGGGGCGGAAGTGGAGGTGGGGTGGGCCGTTGTGGAGGCTGATCCGCGGGTGCGAGGTGCCGGCGGCGAGCAGCCGGTCCAGCGCCTCGATCCGCTCGTCGTCGGTCGCGGCGTCCACCACGGAGGCGAGCGCCGTCTGCCAGCGCCGCAGCCCGGCCGCATCGGCCGCCGTCGGCGCGCGCTCCAGCAGGAGGTCGTGCGCGTCCGCCAGGCGGGCGACGTCGGCCGCCGATTCGAAGCGGCCGTTCACCACCGCCGCGGCCAGTAACGCCCCCTCGTCGCTGTAATGGTTGAAATGCACAATGCCATTACAGCACGCTGGAACACATGAGCGAACGAACCCTGGAAGTGGTCCGGGCCTGCGGCCGCTGCGGCGCGGCGAAACGCCCCGGCGCCGTGACGTCCTGGCACCGCACCGGCGACGGCTTCGTCGGCTACGGCCGGTGCGCGTGCGGCGGCCTGCTCGTGGTCCGTCCGGGCTAGAGCCGCAGGACGTCGACGGCGGCGCGGGCGGCCCGGCCGATGGCGCGGTCGGCCTCGGGCTGCGACGCGGCGGCGACGGTCGAGGCGGTGAGGGCGGCGACGGCGATCCGGTCGCCTCCCGCCGTCGTCACCACGCCGGCCTCGTGGCGCAGGTTGAGGAACGTGCCGGTCTTGCTGTGGATGGTGAGGGAGTCGGCGGTCAGTTCGGAACTGAACCGGTTGCGGCTCACCTGGTGGCCCAGCAGTTCCCGCAGCCGCGCCGTCGCGGCCGGCACGCTGACGCCGTCGGTCCAGATGCGGGTGAAGAGCGAGACCAGCCCGGCGGCGGTGCCGTGGGTGGCGGCGGCGATGTCGAGCGTCGGCAGCACGTGCCCGCCGCCGTCGGTGGTCGCGCGGACGGCCAGCTCGAGCGCCAGCACCGGGTTGCCCGGGGCGACGGCGGCCGCGACCTCGTAGAGCCGGCGCATCGGGTGCCGCACGACGATGCCGTCGCACCCCCACGCCTGCAGCGTCCGCGTCACCCGCTCCGGCGGAATCAGCTCGAAGACGGCGTCGGCGGCGGCGTTGTCGCTGACCGACAGCATGAGCAGCAGCAGGTCCTCGAGGGCGATGCGGCTCGGGTGCCGGAACAGCGCGACCCCTGTCGGCCCCCGCGTCATCGAGCCGGGGACCAGGTCGATGGGCGACGACGGGTCCAGCTCACCCGCCGCGACGAGGTCGAGCGCCACCAGCGCCAGCGGCAGCTTGCTCACCGAGGCGAGCGCATAGGGGACGTGCACGTCGAAGCCGAGGTCCTCGCCGGTCTCGAGGTTGACGGCGTGCAGCGAGCCGCGCAGCCCGGTGCCCGCCCAGTCGGCGCGGATGTCGTGCGCGGTGCGCACCGCCTCGCCGGAGAACCCGAACACCTCGGCCGTCATCGCGGCACCTCGGACGACTCGGGGTCATCGGCCAGGCCGGCCGCCCGGGCCAGGGCCGGCAGCAGCGAGTCGACCAGCGGGCGCGACACCTGCGGCCGGACGGCGACGGCGTACGACCGGCGGACGGCGACGTCGCCGAGCGGGCGCCAGCGCAGCCGGTGCGCCGCGGCCCAGGCGCGCGTGCAGAGGATCGCGTCGCCGAACTCGAGCGCGCCGGTCAGCGCCTCGGTGTCGGGGGTGCCGACGCGCAGCTGCCCGTCCAGCAGGCCGGCCCGCCGGGCCGCGCGGTGCACGGGATCGCGGACCCACGGCACGTCGTCCTCGGCGGACAGGTGCACCGACCGCGGCCGGCCCTCGTCGCCGCCGGAGCGGCGCAGCTGGTCGAGGTGCAGGCGGCGACCGCGCAGGCCGTCGGTCGCGGTGGCGGCGCCGAGCTCCGCACCGGTCTCCTCCTGGTCCGGCGGGCACGGCAGCAGCGCGACGTCGAGGCGGCCCCGGCGGACCAGCTCGGCGCGACGCTCGGCGGGCTCGGCGGCGAACGTCAATGTCATCGCGGCGACGGTGTCAGCGGCGGCTCGGCGGGCGGCGACCAGGGCGTGTGGGTCGGGGCCGGGCGGGATGCCGACGACCAGGCCGGCGGCGCGGGCCGTGGCGGCCAGCTCGCGGAAGTGCCCCGCGCGGGCGACGAGGTCGGTGGCGTGGGGGAGCAGGGTGCGGCCGACCTCGGTCAGCTCGACCTGCCGTGACGTCCGGTGCAGCAGCGTGGCGCCGAGGTCCTGCTCGAGCGCCGCGATGCGCCGGCTCACCACCGGCTGCGGCGCCCCGCAGGTGTCGGCGCCGCGGGTGAAGCTGCGCGCCTCGGCCACGGCCACGAACGCCTCGAGCTGCCTCAGCAGGTCCACGGTCAGCGACGATACACATCCGGCATGGATCGGTGGCAGTTGCGTCTTGGACATCGGTGCGGCGGGCTTGCGACGGTGAGCGGGCTCGCGCCGCTTCGACCAGGAGGACCCCCGATGGACCGTCGCACCCCGTCCGCCCCGCAGCCCAGCCGCCGCACCGTCCTGCGACTCGGCCTCGCCGCCGCCCCGGTCGCGCTCTCCGCGGGCGTCCTCACGACGGCGGCAGCCGGCCTGCCCGCGGGCGCGGCCCCCGTCGGTGCGCAAGCCGGCGCCGTCGTCGACCCCGAGATCCTGGAGCTCGAGCGCACCTACGGGGTCACCATGGGATTGAGTGCGACCAACCTCGCGACCGGCGCCCGGGTGGCGCACCGCGCCGGCGACCGGTTCCCGATCCTGTCGGTGTTCAAGTCCCTCGCCGCGGCCGCCGTGTTGCGCGACCTCGCCGCCGCGCGGCTGGACCACCGGGTCTGGTATCCGCCGGCCGACATCCTGCCGGCCTCGGCGATCACGGCCGAGCACGTCGACACCGGCATGACCGTCGCCGAGCTGTGCGACGCCGCGATCCGCTTCAGCGACAACGCCGCCGGCAACCTGCTGCTCCGCGAGATCGGCGGGCCGCGCAGGCTGACCGCGTTCGCCCGCTCCGTCGGCGACCGCCACACCCGGCTGGACCGCTGGGAGGTCGAGCTGAACTCCGCCGAGCCGGGCGACGTCCGCGACACCTCCACGCCCGCGGCGCTGGCCAGGACGGTCGCCGGCCTGCTCGTCGGCGACCTGCTGCGCCCGGCGGACCGGCGCCGGCTGCGGGACTGGATGCTGGCCAACACGACGTCCGGGCCGCGGTTCCGCGACGCGCTCCCGGACGGCTGGCGGCTGGCCGACAAGACCGGCGCCGGCGACTACGGCACCAACAACGATGCCGGGGTCGCGTGGAACCCGGCGGGCGAGCCGATCGTCATCGTTGCCATGAGCCGTCGCGCCGAGCGGGACGCCCCGCGCGTCGACGCCGCGCTGGCCGACGTGGCCCGGCTGGTGGCGCGGAGGCTGGGCTGACGGGCGCTTCCTGCATTGGCGCTAGGGTATCCGGAACGACGGGCAGGGAAACGGGGAGCAATGATAAGGACGAACCCGCTGCGACGGAGCGTCGCGGCCGTGGCCGGTGGCGTGCTCGTGGCGACGGCGGCAGGCTGCAGCAGCGACCCGCCCGACCCCACACCGGTGGTCAACGCACTGATCCACGGCATCACCAGCGGCGACTTCTCCGACGTCCCGCTCGCCAACGCCACGCCCGAGGAGGCCGGGGCCGCCGTCGAGGCGATCAAGGGCGACCTGGCCGATCTCGTGACGCAGATCGGGTCCAGCCAGATCACCGAGACCGACGAGAACACCCGCGAGGCGACCATCGACATCGCGTGGGACTTCGACTCCATCGACGCCTCCGACGAAGCGCCCACGGGGCCGACGTCCACCAGCGACCCCGCGGGCCAGTTCGACTGGACCTACCAGACGACCGCCACGCTGCACCGCGACGAGGGCAGCGAGCTCGGCTGGACCGTCGACTGGTCGCCGTCCCTGCTGCACCCGCAGCTCATCGAGGGCGCCACGCTGAACCTCTCACGGACGCAGGCGCAGCGGGCCGACATCCTGGGCGCGGGCGGCGAGGTCATCGTCACCGAGCGGCCGGTCTACCGCGTCGGCATCGACAAGACCCGCGTCGACGCCGCGCTGGCGCCGGACTCCGCCACCGCGCTGGCCGAGGTCGTCGGCGTCGACCCCGCCGGGCTGGCCGAGCGGGTCCAGGGCGCGGGGGAGCGGGCGTTCGTCGAGGCCATCACGTTGCGCGAGGCCGACGCCGCCCCGCTGCTCGACCAGATCGCGGCCATCGAGGGCGCCGTCGCCATCGAGGACACGCTGGCGCTGGCGCCGACCCGCGAGTTCGCGCGGCCCGTCCTCGGCACCGTCGGCGAGGCCACGGCCGAGCTGGTCGAGGAGTCCGGCGGGCGCATCGAGGCCGGCGACGTCGTCGGGCTGTCCGGGCTGCAGCAGCAGTACGACGCCGTGCTCGGCGGGACGCCCGGTCTCACCGTCGAGCTGGTGCCGCCGGAGCCGTCGGCCGACGCCACGTCGTCGCCGTCGCCGACGGAGGGCGCCGAGGGCGAGAGCGCCGAGGAGCCGGCCGAGCCCGAGGTGCTGTTCGAGCGCGAGGCGGTCGCCGGCACGCCGCTGACCACCACGCTCGACATCGACCTGCAGTCGCGGGCCGAGGGCATCCTCGCCGACGTCGAACCGGCCAGCGCCATCGTCGCGGTCCAGCCCTCCACCGGCGCCGTTCTGGCGGCAGCAAGCGGGCCGGGCGGCGACGGCTACTCGACCGCCACGCTGGGGCAGTACGCGCCGGGGTCGACGTTCAAGGTCGTGACGTCGCTGGCACTGCTGCGCGCCGGGCTGAGCGCCGACTCCGTCGTCGAGTGCACCCCCGCGGCCACCGTCGACGGCCGCGCGTTCGAGAACTACAGCGACTACCCGTCCGGCGCCATCGGCGAGATCACGCTGCGTCAGGCCGTCGCCAACTCCTGCAACACCGCGTTCATCAACCAGAACGGCGTCGCCGACCAAGCGTCGCTGGCGCAGGCCGCCGCGTCGCTCGGCCTCGGGGTCGAGACCGCCACCGGCGCGCCGTCGTTCCTCGGCTCCGTCCCGGCCGAGGCCGACGGCACCGCTCACGCCGCGTCGATGATCGGGCAGGGCGAGGTGCTGGCGTCGCCGCTGGCCATGGCGACGGTGGCAGCCTCGGTCGCCGCCGGGCACACCGTCGCGCCCATGGTGGTCGAACAGCCCCTGGCCGACCCGGCGCCCGAGAGTACGCTGACCGCCGACGAGGCCGCCGTCCTGCAGGACCTCATGCGCGCCGTCGTCGAGGAGGGGAGCGGCGAGTTCCTCGGCGACGTCCCCGGCGACCCCGTCGGCGCCAAGACCGGCACCGCCGAGTACGGCACCGAGTCGCCGCCGCGCACGCACGCCTGGATGATCGCCACCCAGGGCGACCTCGCGGTCGCGGTCTTCGTCGAGGACGGCGAGTCCGGCTCGCGCACCGCCGGCCCGCTGCTCGAGGAGTTCCTGCGCGGCTGATTCCTGGGGTCGCGGAGCGAGACGCTCCGGTGGCGCGGGTGGGACCATGAGGTCATGGTGACCCCGACCGGCGGGATGCGGTGGACGCCCTACGAGGAGGCGGTTCGCGTCCTCAGCGGCCCGCCGCTGGAGCCGTGGAACCGCGACGAGCCCGAGGAGATCCTCGCGCCCTCGGGTGCCCGCGAGCCCTAGTTCGCCGACTCGAGCAGTTCCGCCACCAGGAAGGCGAGCTCGAGCGACTGGGTGCGGTTGAGCCGCGGGTCGCACACCGTCTCGTAGCGGCTGCCGAGGCCGTCCTCGGCGATGGGGTCGCCGCCGCCGACGCACTCGGTGACGTCGTCGCCGGTGAGCTCGATGTGGACGCCGCCCGGGTGGGTGCCCAGGGCGCGGTGGACCTCGAAGAAGCCGCGCACCTCGTCGACGACGTCGTCGAAGCGGCGGGTCTTGTGGCCGCTGGGCGCCTCGTAGGTGTTGCCGTGCATGGGGTCGCAGATCCAGGACGCGACCAGGCCGTCGGCCGTCGCCTTCTGGACCAGGGCGGGCAGGGCCTCGCGAATGCGACCCGCGCCCATGCGGGTGACGAAGGTCAGCCGACCCGGTTCGCGCTGCGGATCGAGCCGCTCAGCCAGCGCCAGCAGCTCGTCCGGTGTGGTCGTCGGGCCGACCTTGACACCGATGGGGTTGCGGATGCGCGCCGCGAACTCCAGATGCGCGCCGTCGAGCTGGCGGGTCCGCTCGCCCACCCACACGAAGTGCCCGGACACGTCGTACGGCGCGCCGGTGCGGGAGTCGACCCGGGTGAGTGCCAGCTCGTAGTCGAGCAGCAGCGCCTCGTGGCTGGAGTAGAGCTCGACGGTGCGTAGCTGCTCGACGTCGATCTCGATGGCCCGCATGAACGACAGCGCCTTGTCCAGGCGCCGGGCCAGCCGCTCGTAGCGCTGCCCGGCCGGCGAGGTGCGGACGAAGTCGGTGTTCCAGGCGTGCACCTGGTGCAGGTCGGCGAACCCGCCGCCGACGAACGCGCGGGTGAGGTTCAGCGTGGCCGCCGACGCGTGGTAGGCGCGGACCATGCGGTGCGGGTCCGGGACGCGGGCGGCCGGCGTGAACTCGAAGTCGTTGACGATGTCGCCGCGGAACGCCGGCAGTGTGACGCCGTCGCGGGTCTCGGTGGACTTGGAGCGTGGCTTGGCGTACTGCCCGGCGAGCCGGCCGATCTTCACGATCGGGACGCTGGCGGCGTAGGTGAGCACGACGGCCATCTGCAGCAGCGTCTTGAGCTTGTTGCGGACGTTGTCGGCGCTGACGCCGGCGAAGGTCTCGGCGCAGTCGCCGCCCTGCAGGACGAACGCCTCGCCCCGCGACACCGCGGCCAGCCGGTCGCGCAGCAGGTCGCACTCGCCGGCGAAGACCAGCGGCGGCATGGCGCGAAGCTGGGCGACGGCGTCCTGGACGGCGACGGCGTCGGGCCACTCGGGCTGCTGGCCGGCCGGCAGCGCGCCGACCGCCTCGGTCAGCTCGTGGTACAGCGCAAGGTCCTCCGGAGAGTTCACGTCCTCCAGGGTAGGCCGCTGCGGCCCCGTCCGCCCCGCAGGCCCACACCCCGGACAGCCAGGCCCGGGACGGGCCGGGGCCGACGATAGGGTGGCTGCCGATCCGTCCCTTTCGACAGAAGGTCACCTCACATGCCCGAGAGCACTCCTGTGCGCAAGGTCGCCATGCTCACGGCCGGCGGCCTGGCCCCGTGCCTGTCGTCGGCCGTCGGCGGCCTGATCGAGCGGTACACCGAGATCGCGCCCGAGGTCGAGATCATCGCCTATCTCGACGGCTACGCGGGCCTGCTGACCGGCCGCTCCATCACCGTCACCCCCGAGATGCGCGCCACGGCGTCGCGGCTGCACCGCTTCGGCGGCTCGCCCATCGGCAACAGCCGGGTCAAGCTGACCAACGTCGCCGACTGCGTCAAGCGCGGGCTGGTCCAGGAGGGCCAGGACCCGCTGCACGTGGCGGCCGAGCAGCTCACCCGCGACGGCGTTCACGTGCTGCACACCATCGGCGGCGACGACACCAACACGACGGCGGCCGACCTCGCCGCGTACCTCGCCGGCAACGACTACGAGCTGACCGTCGTCGGGCTGCCGAAGACCGTCGACAACGACATCGTGCCGGTGCGGCAGAGCCTCGGCGCCTGGACGGCCGCCGAGCAGGGTTCGATCTACGCGCGCAACATCATCGCCGAGCACTCGTCGAACCCGCGCATGCTCATCGTCCACGAGGTCATGGGCCGGCACTGCGGCTGGCTGACGGCGGCGACGGCGCGCGCCTACCGCAAGTGGCTGGCCGCGCAGGAGTGGGCGCCCGAGCTGGGCGTCGACCCGCGCCGCTGGGACGTGCACGCCGTCTACGTGCCGGAGCAGAAGCTCGATCTCGACGCCGAGGCCGGTCGGCTGCGCTCGCTCATGGACGACCTCGGCTGCGTCAACATCTTCCTGTCCGAGGGCGCGGGCGTCGACGCCATCGTCACCGAGCTCGAGGAAGCCGGCGAAGAGGTCCCGCGCGACCCGTTCGGCCACGTCAAGATCGACAAGATCAACCCCGGCGCCTGGTTCGCCGACCAGTTCGCCGCCCGCGTGGGTGCTGAGAAGGTCATGGTGCAGAAGAGCGGCTACTACAGCCGCTCCGCCGCCGCGAACTCCGACGACCTGCGCCTGATCAAGAGCTGCACCGACCTCGCCGTCGAGTGCGCGCTGCGGCACGAGGGCGGGCTCATCGGGCACGACGAGGAGCGCGGCGGCCGGCTGCGCGCCATCGAGTTCGACCGCATCAAGGGCGGCAAGGAGTTCGACCCGTCGACGCCGTGGTTCGCCGACCTGCTCGGCGCCATCGGGCAGCCCGCCTGACCTCCTGCTCCACGTCCGGCGCCGGCCGCGACGCGCGCTCGGGCGCGTGTCGCGGCCGGTTCTGGGTACGACCCCGGTAGTCCCACGACGATTTCACCCGGCGGCGCCCGGATGGCATCATCGTGGGCTTTGATGCTCCCGAGGTGCGTGCGCGAGGTGGTTCGATGACGGCAGCGGTCCCGTCCGCTGTCCGGGGT
The DNA here is from genome assembly GCF_014204975.1 of Jiangella mangrovi. Classification (NCBI taxonomy): domain Bacteria; kingdom Bacillati; phylum Actinomycetota; class Actinomycetes; order Jiangellales; family Jiangellaceae; genus Jiangella; species Jiangella mangrovi. The sequence continues at coordinate 6,538,861 of NZ_JACHMM010000001.1, read as the reverse complement.
TCGCGGGTCGACGCGGGTGACGGTGACCGTCCCCGCTTCCGGCCCGACGTCGAGGGCCTGCGCGCCGTCGCGGTGCTGCTGGTGCTCGCCTACCACGCCGGGTTGCCGCTGGTCAGTGGCGGTTTCGTCGGCGTCGACGTCTTCTTCGTCATCTCCGGGTTCCTCATCACCGGACTGATCCTGCGCGAGATCGACACGACCGGCCGGGTGCGGCTGGGCCGGTTCTACGCCCGGCGGATCCGGCGGCTGCTCCCGGCGACGGCGGTCGTCCTGGCGGCGACGGCGGCGCTGACCCTCCTGCTGCTGCCGCCGCTGCGGTGGCCCGCCATCGCCGGCGACATCGCGGCGTCGGCGACGTACGTGCTCAACTGGCACCTCGCGTCGGAGTCGGTCGACTACCTGGCCGCCGAGGACGCCCCCAGCCCGGTCCAGCACTTCTGGTCGCTGGCGGTCGAGGAGCAGTTCTACGTCCTCTGGCCGGTCCTGATCATCGCGCTGGTGTGGTGGCACCGGCGCCGCCGCGGCACGCCGTCGCTGCGGCGGACGCTGCTGCTCGGGCTCGCGGTGGTCGCGGTGCCGTCGTTCGTCTGGTCGCTGCACTTGACCGGCGCCTCGGCCGGCGCGGCGTACTTCGTGTCGACGACGCGGGCCTGGGAGCTGGCGGCGGGCGCGGCGCTGGCGATCGGGGCACGACGGCTGGAGCGGCTGGGGTCGCGCGCAGGAGCGGGCTGGGCCGCCGGCGGGCTGGGCTGGGCCGGGCTGGCCGCGATCGGCTGGTCGGCGCTCACGTACGACGCGGCGACGGCGTTCCCCGGCGTCGCCGCGCTGGCCCCGGTGCTCGGGACGACGGCGGTCGTCGCGGCCGGCGTGCTGGCGGCGCGGACGTCCGCGGGACGCGTGCTCGGGACCGCGCCGATGCGGTGGGTGGGCGGGCTGTCGTACTCGCTGTACCTGTGGCACTGGCCGCTGCTCATGGCGGCGAGCGCGGTGTGGGGCTCGCTGTCGCCGGCGCAGGGCACGCTGGTCGTCGCCGCCGCGTTCCTTCCCGCCTGGCTGACGTTCCGGCTGGTCGAGGCGCCCATCCACCACGCCCGCGTGCTCGCCGTCCGGCCGAGCCGCGCGGTCGCCGTCGGGGTGCTCGCGACGGCGACGGCGCTCGTGGCCGCACTGATCACCGTCCGGGCCGTCCCCGACTACGCCAGCGCCGACGAGGGCGCGCCCGGCGCCGCCGTCCTCAGCGCGAACCCGGCCGGCGACCCCGACGGCGTCCCCGTCGACGAGGTGCCGGCCCTGACCCCGTCGCCGATCGAGGTGCCCGAGGACAACCCGGACATCTATCCCGACGGCTGCCAGCAGAACGCCCAGGACGCCGACCTCGCGAGCTGCGCCTACGGCGACCTCGACTCCGACCGCGTCATCGCCCTGGCCGGCGACTCGCACGCCGCGCAGTGGCAGCCGGCGCTGGACGTGCTGGGCGACCGGTACGGCTGGCGCATCGAGACCTACACGAAGTCGTCGTGCGGGTTCTTCTCCGCCGAGATCACGACGGCGGCGGGCGTGCCGTACACGTCGTGCCGCGACTGGAACCAGGCGCTGCTCGAGCGGCTCACCGGGCCGGACCGGCCGGACCTGGTCGTCACGTCGGGCAGCAACTCCTACCGGGTGTTCGAGGACGGCCGTGAGCTGGGCGACGACGCCAGCGCCGACCGCCTCGCCGACGGCCTGCGCGAGAGCTGGGAGGCCGTGCGCGCCGCCGGCGTCGAGCTGGTCGTGCTCGAGAACACGCCCTGGCTCGGCCAGGACCCGGCCGAGTGCGTCAGCGCGCATCCCGACCGGCTCACCGAGTGCGCCCAGCCGCGCGCCGACGCCGTCGAGAAGGCCGGCGACGAGCAGCTGGTCGCGGCCCGCGAGCTCGGCGGCGTCGACGTCGTCGACCTCACCCGCGCCATCTGCCCCTCCGACCAGTGCCCGGCCGTCATCGGCAACGTCGTCGTCTGGCGCGACGACCACCATCTGACGGCGACGTACTCGCGCACGCTCGCCTCGCACCTGGAGCCCGAGCTGGCGCCCTACCTGTCCGGCTGATCGCGGGCAACCCCCCGTTGATCATGGAGAAGGGCGGGTTCCGCGTCGCTGGGAACCTGCCCTTCTCCATGATCAACGAGGGTCCGGGGGTCGTCGGGCTAGTCGTTCTCCCACGCGAAACCGTCGGGGTCGATGAAGGGGCCGGCCGCGCCGCCGACGGCGATCCGGTGCGACCCGCTGCCGTCGGGGTCGACACCTACGACCTTGGCGAGTGCCTTGCGCTTGTTGAGGGTCAGCTTGACGGCGCCGGTCTCGAACTCGACGTACTTGCGGCCGAAGCTCTTCGCGACGCTGAGGCCGTGGTCGACGTAGAACTGCTTGCTCGCGGCGACGTCGTCGACGCCCAGTTGGAGGACGATCTCGTCGACCTGCCGGGTGGCCGGGCCGGTGTCCTTCTTCGACGACGACGCGACCGTCACGACGGTCCCGTCCGGCGCCTCGACGGTGCCGCCGTAGCCCCAGAGCGACTTGGACGCCGGCTTGAGCTCCTTGGCGCCGGCCTCGAGGGCGGCGCCGACCAGGGCGTCGACGGTGCTCGGCTGGGACACGACGAGCGACAGCGTGAACCCGCTGAAGCCGCTCGCCGGTGCGTCCGAGGCGCGCACGCGCACCCGCTCGTCCAGCCCGAGGGCGGAGTAGAAGCGGCCGGCGGTCGTGGGGTCGGCCACGTCGAGGGTGATGTGCTCGATCGTCGTCATGAGAGGGGTCCCTTCGGTTCGGTGGGAGAGGGGTGGGTGGTCAGCGCTGGAGGAAGCCGAGGACGTTGCCGCTGGGGTCCTCGACGACGGCCGCCAGCTGCCCGCCGCCGACGTCCTTGACGTCCTGCCGGGTCAGCCAGCCCGCCTCGACGGCTTCGCGCAGGGCGGTGGCGACGTCGCCCACGTGGCAGTAGCCGACCGGGCCGGTCATGCCGTGGTGGTGCCCGTTCGGGTCGAGCCCGATCTCCTGGTCGCCCACCCGGAAACCGACGTAGTAGGGCTCGTCGGCGTAGGGCGCCACGCCCAGGACGGTCGCGTAGAGCGACCTGGCGGCGGCGAGGTCCCGGACCGGGACGATGATGGTCTTGATGCCGTGGCTCATGAGCGGTCTCCTCGGTGCTCCGTTCTGGTGCCACCAGCCTCTCGCCGGGCCGGCCGGGCCCACATCCGTGCCGAGCACGGGGCGCGTCACGTACCCCGTACGTAGCCGGGCCGGTGTCCGCGGCGATACTGGACCGATGGCGAAGCGGCCCGTGACCACCGCGATCTCGGCCCGCGAGGCCGAGATCCTGACGCTGGTCGGCGAGCACCGCAGCAACGCCGAGATCGCCGCCGAGCTCTACATCTCGGTGCGCACCGTCGAGACGCACGTGTCGTCCCTGCTGCGCAAGCTCGACGCGCCGGACCGCCGGGCGCTCGCGGAGTTCGCGGCCGAGTCCGCCCGTGAGGAGCGGGCGGGCCAGGCGCTGGCCGGGCTTCCGGCGCCGCTGAACCCGTTCATCGGCCGGGCCGAGGAACGCCGCGCGCTGGGTGCGGCCGTCGGCGCGCACCGGGTGGTCACCGCCGTCGGACCCGGAGGCGTCGGCAAGACCCGGCTCGCGCTGGCCGTCGCCGCGGACCTGGCCGGCGACCACGCCGACGGCGTCTGGTTCGTCGACCTCGTGCCGGTCACCGATCCCGCCATGGTCGGCGCCGCCGTGGCGGACGCACTCGGCGTGGGCGAGCAGCAGGGCCGCGGCATCGACGACTCCGTGGTGGCCGCGCTGGCCGACCGGCGCACGCTGCTGGTGCTGGACAACTGCGAGCACCTGCCCGACGGGGTGGCCCCGTTCCTCGAGCGGCTCCTGGCGCGCTGCCCGGGCGTGAGCGTGCTGGCCACGAGCCGGGCCCGGCTCATGGTGCCGTTCGAGCGGGTCTACTCGGTGCCGCCGCTGTCCCTCGACGACGCGTCCGACGCCGTCGCCCTGTTCACCGACCGCGCCGCGGCCGTCGGCTGGACCGTCGAGCCCGGCCAGCTGGACCAGGTCGCCGACGTGTGCCGGAAGCTCGACGGGGTGGCGCTGGCCGTCGAGCTCGCCGCGGCCCGGCTGCCCGCGCTCGGGCTCGACGGCCTGCTCGCCGGGCTCTCCGACCACCTGCGTCTCCTGGTCGGCGGCTACCGGGCCGACGACCGGCACCGCTCCGTGCGCGCCGTGCTGGACTGGAGCCGGGCGCTGCTCGACGAGCCCGACCTGACCCTGCTGCGGCGGGTCTCGGTCTTCGTCTCGCCGTTCACCGCCGCGGCGGCCGGGACGGTGGCCGGGTTCGACCCGCTCGAGCCGGACCAGGTGGTCGACGGGCTGGCCCGGCTCGCGGACCAGCACCTGCTGAGCGTCGCCCCGTCGGCCGGCGGCACCCGCTACCGCGCGCTCGAGACGATCCGCCAGTACGGCGCCGAGCAGCTCGCCGAGGCCGGTGAGCTCGACGCCACCCGGTCCCGGCAGCTGCGCTGGTGCCTGGCCGCGGCCACGGAGCTCGCCGATGACGCGGCGCCGGGCGCCGGCGACTGGCGGGTCCGGTTCGACGCGATCGCCGACGACCTTCGCGCTGCCCTGGGCTGGGCGGCCGAACGGCAGGACCGGCGCGTTGACGCCCACCTCCTCGCCCTCGCGCTGGCCGGACTGGCCTTCACCCGCAACCTGCTCGGCGAGTCGCAGCTGCGCTACGAGCAGGCGGCCGCCCACGCCGACGACCCGGCGGCCGCGGGCGGCGCGCTGAGGTCCGCCGCGAGCGTGGCCGCGTGCCGCATGCTCGGGGACGACACCTACCGGTTGTGGCGGGCTGCCGCCGAGGCCGCCCTCGCCGGCGGTGACACGGCCGGCGCGGCCCGTGACCTCGCCATGGCGGCCGTCACCTCGTACCGCAAGGCCGGCACGTTCGCCCAGCGGCCACCGGGCGACGAGCCGGCCGGCCTGCTCGCCCGGGCGCACGAGCTGGCCGGCGACGACCCCGCGGCGCGGGCGGCCGTCACCCTCGCCGACTGCGACGCGCTCGGCTACGCGTTCTTCGCCGACCCGGGCCGGCCCCAGCCGTCGGCGGCGGAGCTGACCGGCCTCGCCGAACGGGCGGTGGAGCTGGCTCGCGGGCTCGGCGACCCGGTGGCCGAGAGCGCGGCCCTGCAGGCGCTGACCGCGGCCCGGCGCCGGGCGGGCGACACCTTTGCGGCCGCGGCCACCGCGGGCCGGCGCGTCGGCCTGCTCGACGCCGTGCCCGTCACCCCGGCCGCCGCCGACGAGCTGATCGACGCCCTCCTGATCGCCACCGCGACCAGCATCGGTGTCGGCGACCTGCCGGCGGCCCGGCGGTGGGGGCGGCGGCTGCGCGACCTGCCGCCGCTGGCCGAGACCGGCCACGTCGCGACGTCACGGCTGCTCATGGCCGACGCCCTCGCGGGCCACGCCACCGACGTCGTCGCCGCCAGCGGCCGGTTCCTCGACGGCTGGACCAGGGTCGGCCGGCCGCCGGCGCGCGGCTTCGGCCCGGTGGCCGCCGCGGTCGCGATGATCCACGCGCTGCGCGGCGACGACACCGCCCGGGCCGAGTGGTTGGCCGTCCTCGACCAGCTGGGCGTCACCCTCGAGGACCGCGCCGGCTACAGCCCCGCCTTCGACGCCATCGCCCTGCTCCACGACGGCCGGGCCGACGCGGCCCTCGACCTGCTCGAACCCGCCGACGGCGAGCCGGCCCCGTGGCGCACCGGGATCCTGCTCCACTGGCACGTCGCCCTGCGCGCCGAGGCGGCCGTGCTGGCCGGCCGGTCCGACGCCGGCGCCCTGGTCGACTCCGCCCGCCCGACGGTCGGCGACAACCCCGTCGCCGGCGCGATCCTCGACCGGGCCGAGGCGCTCGCCGCCGACGACCACGAGCGCCTGCTCGCCACCGCCGCCGCGTTCGAGGCGGCCGGCTGTCCCTACCAGCGGGCCCGGACGCTCCTGCTGGCCGACGGCGACGCCGCGGCGGCCGGTCACGCCGTCCTCGCCGAGCTCGGTCTCACCCCCGCCTGACCCCCTGGGAATGATCACGTTCAGCACGAGATCCCGTGCTGGACTACGCCTGCAATCGTGGTGGGGCTCGGGTAATCGTGGTGGTGTGCGCGGCAATCGCTTTCCGCATGGCGATGAGGGCCACCACACGATTACCCGCGCATCATGCGGCTTGCAATCGTGGTACGGCACGGGATCTCGTGCTGAACGTGATCATTCCGGGACGGGGTCAGGCGGCCGCCAGCGCGCCCGTCGTCGCCGCCAGGACGGGGCCGTGGTCGCCCGCCCAGCGCTCGGCGAGCGCCAGTAGGTCGGGCAGCTCGCGCTCCTCGATCACGAACGACGGCACCGGGAGAGTGGCGCCCAGCTCGGCGAGGACGGGACGCAGCTGCAGGTCGGCGACGAACCGATGGGTCGGCGCGGCGGCGACGGTGACCGGCACGGCCACCGTCCCGCGCAGCGCACCGCCGGGTAGCCGGTCGAGGAACGCCTTGAGCAGCCCGGTGTAGCTGGCCTTGTACGTCGGCGTCGCGACGACCAGCACCGAGGCGGCCGCGGCCGCCTCGAGCGCCGACTCGCCGTCCGGCGAGAGCGAGCCGAGCCACTGCCCGCCGAACCCGGCGAGGTCGAACACCGGCCCCTCGGAGAGCGCGCCGCCAGAACGCGCCGCGGCCGCCGACGACAACGCCGTCGCCACCCCCAGTGTGCGCGACCCGGCCCTCGGGTTGCCGACCACTGTCACGATGCTCATCCCGCACGAACCTCCAGACCGGACTGAACTGCAGAACCACCGGAACCGGTCGAGACGACCGGCGCGCCGGGCACGACCCGCACGGACACCGTCGACCCGACGCCGAGACCCAGCCGGAGGAACTCCGTCCGGGTCATCGTGGCGAGCACGACCTGCTCGCCGGTGCTGACCTCGACCCGCACCTCGAACCCGACCCGCACCACCCGCGCGACCCGGCCGGCGACGGCGTCGGGATCGTCGGCACCGAGGGAGAGCGCGACGTCGTGCGGCCGCACCAGCTCGGAGCCGAGCTGCGTCACCGGGCCGAGGAAGCGCATGACGAAGTCGCCAGCGGGGGAGTCGTACAGCTCGTCGGGGGTGCCGACCTGCTCGACCCGGCCCTCGTTGATGACGACGATCTCGTCGGCGACCTCGAGCGCCTCCTCCTGGTCGTGCGTGACGAAGACAGTGGTGACGTGCACCTCGTCGTGCAGGCGGCGCAGCCACTCGCGCAGCTCCTTGCGGACCTTCGCGTCCAGGGCGCCGAACGGCTCGTCCAGCAGCAGCACGGTCGGTTCGACGGCGAGCGCCCGGGCCAGCGCCATCCGCTGCCGCTGCCCGCCGGAGAGCTGTGCCGGCAGCCGGTCGGCGAACTGCTCGAGGTGGACGAGCTTCAGCAGCTCGTCGACGCGGCGCTGGATCTCGTCCTTGGGCCGCTTGCGGATCTCGAGCCCGAACGCGACGTTGCGGCGCACGGACAGGTGCTTGAACGCGGCGTAGTGCTGGAAGACGAAGCCGACGTTGCGCTTGCGCGCGGGCAGATGGGTGGCGTCGAGGCCCTCGATGCCGACGGTGCCGGTGTCGGCGTGCTCCAGCCCGGCGATGATCCGCAGCAGTGTCGACTTGCCGCCGCCCGACGGGCCGAGCAGCGCGGTGAGCTGCCCCGACGGGATGCTGACGGACACGTCCTCGAGCGCCACGAAGTCGCCGAAGCGCTTGGTCACGCCGGTGATCTCGATGCTCAACGGGGTTCTTCCTTCGGCCGGATGACGGACACGATGACGATGCACGCGACGGCGACCAGTGCCAGCAGGAACGCGGTGGCGTAGGCGCCGCCCTGGTCGAAGTTCAGGTACTTCTCCTCGACGACGAGCGTGGCGGTGCGGGTCTCGCCGAGGACGTTGCCGGAGACGACCTTGACGGCGCCGAACTCGCCCAGCGACCGCGCCAGGCTGAGCACCGCGCCGTACGTGACGCCCCACCGGATGGCCGGCAGCGTGATGCGGCGGAACGTCTGCAGCGCCGTCGCGCCCAGGCTCTGCGCCGCCTGCTCCTGCTCGGTGCCGATCTCCTCGAGCACGGGGACGACCTCGCGGATGACCAGCGGCAGTGCCACGAACGTCGTCGCCAGGACGATCCCGGGCGTCGCGAAGATCACCTGCAGTCCGGCGGACTCCAGGCCGGGCCCGAACCAGCCGGAGCGGCCGCCGTAGACCAGCACCAGCGCCAGGCCGACCACGATCGGCGACACCGAGAGCGGCACGTCGAGCAGCGCGTTCAGCAGCCGCCGGCCGGGGAACTCGTAGCGGACGATGAGGATCGAGATGCCCACGCCGAACACCGTGTTGATGACGACGGCGACGACCGCGACCACCACAGTGAGCTGCAGCGCGTGCACGACGTCGGGGTCCTCGACGATCCCGCGCAGGTTCTCGAGACCGCCGTCGAACGTGTTCTGGGCGACCAGCCAGAGCGGCCACGCGACCAGCAGGAACAGGTACGCCGTCACCACCGCCCGTGCGACGAACCGGCCCGGTCCACGCCCCCTACCCACGGCGGCCCACCCGGCGCTGGATGACGTCGAGCGCGACGATGACCGCGAACGAGATGGCCAGCAGGACGGCCGCCACCGCCGCCGCGTTGTCGAGGTTGTCGTTCTCGATGCTGCTCAGGATCCGCACCGACGTCACCTCCGTCTGCATCGGCAGGTTGCCCGACAGCAGCACCAGCGAGCCGTACTCGCTGACACCGCGGGCGAAGGAGAGTGCCGCGCCGGCCGCGATCGCCGGCGTCAGCGCGGGCAGGATGATCCGCCGGAACGTGGTGAGCCGCGAGGCGCCCAGCGACGCGGCCGCCTCCTCGACCTCGCGGTCCAGCTCGGCGAGGACCGGCTGTACCGTCCGCACCACGAACGGCAGCGTCACGAACAGGAACGCCAGGAAGACGGCCGCGCGCGTGTTGGCGACGTCGATGCCGAGCGGGCTGTCCGGCCCGTACAGCGAGAGCAGCACCAGCCCGGCGACGATCGTCGGCAGCGCGAACGGGACGTCGATCAGCACCTCGAGTGCCCGCTGGCCGGCGAACCGGTCGCGCACCAGCACCCACGCGATCAGCGTCCCCATGACCACGTTGACCACGGTGACCAGCAGTGCCGTCCCGACGGTGAGCCGGATCGCCGCCGCTGTCTGCTCGTTGGTGACGGCCTGCCAGAACCCGCTCCAGCCGCCGCCGGCCGCCGTCGCGACGACCGCCGTCAGCGGGATCAGCACCAGCAGGCTGAACCAGAGCATGGCCACGCCGAGGCCGAGCCCGGAGACGCGGGTGAGCCGGCCGCCGGCGCCGGCGGGCGGCCGGCGCCTCCGCCCGCCCGCGACCCCGGCCGGGACTGAGCTCACTGCGCCTTCCCGGACTCGGCGATGATCGTCGTGATGATGCCGCCCTCTTCGGCGAAGAACTTGTCCGAGAGTGCGCTCCAGCTCTCGAAGTCGTTCTCGACGGTGAGCAGGTGCTCCGGGGTGGGGAACGGGTCGTCGGGGTCCAGCGCGCCCTCGATGCCGCTGGTGTCGACGCCGTCGATGATCGGCCGGAAGCCCTTGAGGGCGAACTGCCGCTGGCCGTCCTCGCTGAGCACGAAGTCCAGCCACTCCTGCGCCTTCGGGTCGGCGTCCGTCAGCACTGCGCCCGGGTTCTCGATGAGGATCGTGGTGTCGGGGATGACCCAGTCCAGCTCCTCGCCGTTCTGCGTGGCCAGGATCGTCTCGTTCTCGTAGGCGAGCAGGACGTCGCCGGTGCCGCCGAGGAAGCTGGTGGTGGCGTCGCGGCCGCTGTTGGGCAGCGCGACGACGTTGGCGAAGAGCTGGCGCAGGTACTCCTCGGCCTCGGCGTCGGTGCCGCCGTTCGCGGCGACGTGCCCCCAGGCGGCGAGCGCGTTCCAGCGGGCCGCCCCGGACGACGCCGGGTTCGGCGTGACGATCTCGATGCCCGGCTTCACGATGTCGTCCCAGCCCTGGATGTTCTCGGGGTTGCCGGGCCGGACCGCCAGCACGACGACCGACGACGAGACGACGCCCTTGTTCGGGCCGTCGTCCCAGGTGTCCTCGACCAGCCCGGCGTCGACCAGCCGGGTCACGTCGCTGGTGACGGAGAAGTGGACGTAGTCGGCCTCGAGGCCGGACTCGACCGCGCGGCTCTGGTCGCCGGAGGCCCCATAGGAGCTGCGGAAGCGCACGCCGGCGCCCTCGTCGGTCTGGTTCCACGCTTCGGCGATCGCGACGTTCGCCGCCTCGGGGACCGCGAAGCCCACGATCGACAGCGTCGTCTCCTCGCCGCCGGACGCGGAGTCGGCGTCGTCGCCCCCGCAGGCCGCGAGCGTCAGGCCGCCGGCGAGGACGAGCGCGGCCGCTGCTGCTCTGGTTCGGGTGCTCATAGGTGGGTCCCCCTCGGATCGTTGGTGTGAACGGCGAGTCATAGTAATCACGGTGGTTTAGTAGTTAATAAGATGTGTCTCGAATGTTGAGCCGATTTCGCTCGAATCGTGGTCAGTTCAGCCGGTAGCCGTGCCCGAGCGGCGTCAGCGGCACCGCGCGGCCGTCGACGACGGCGGTGCTGCCGGACCGGCGGGCCGGCGCCTCGTCGACCTCGACGAAGACGACCACGCCCCATGGCGACGGCTCGGGCGGCGGTTCGAGGGTGTCACCAGGGTGCGGAGGGGACACGGACGCAAGGGTCATGGGTGACTCCAGGGCGGCAGGCCGGGGGTGGCGGCCGGGAGAGGAGGATCGCGGGTGGCGACGGCGTGCGCGGTAGCGGGCGGAGCCCGTCAGCGACAGAGCTGGCTGGCGACGCGCATCAGATCGACGGCGCGTCGCTGGGTGAGCAGCAGCTCGGGCATACCACCAATCTCCTATGGGTTTGATGTGAAAGCAACCGGCCATCCGGATGCTGGGAACTGCGGCAGGGATTGAGGCCGACCGCGAGGTCCTGGACGCCGGGGAGTCCCGCAACGAAACAGGAAATAGAATCCGAGACGTGATCGACCTGCGCAGCGACACCGTCACGCGGCCCACCGCCGCCATGCTGGCCGCGATGTCCACCGCCGAGACCGGCGACGACGTCTACGACGAGGACCCCTCGGTCCACGCCCTCGAGGAGCGGGTCGCCGCCCTGCTGGGCCACGAGGCCGGGCTGTTCACGGTCAGCGGGTCGCTGGCCAACGTGCTCGGGGTCCGGTCGCTGGTCGCGCCGGGCCAGGAGCTGCTCTGCGAAGAGCGGGCGCACGTGGTCCGGGCCGAGCTCGGCGCGCACGCCGTCACGCAGGGCGTCACCACGCGCACCTGGTCCGACCAGCGCGGGCACGTCGACCTCGACGCCGTCCGGCGCCTCATGACCCCCGACGCGGGTCCGTACATGGTGTCGACGGCGGCGGTGGCGGTCGAGAACACCCACAACTTCGCCGGCGGGACGGTGCAGCCGCTCGACACGCTGCGCGAGCTGCGCGCGCTGGTCGACCCCGTCGGCGTCCGGCTGCACCTCGACGGCGCCCGGCTCTGGAACGCGCACGTCGCCACCGGCGTCGCGCTGGCCGACTACGGCCGGCTGTTCGACACCGTCTCCGTCTGCCTGTCCAAGGGCCTGGGCGCGCCGGTCGGCTCGGTGCTCGTCGGCTCGGCCGCGGCCGTCGCCGAGGCGCGGGTCTGGCGCAAGCGGCTCGGTGCCGGCTGGCGGCAGGCCGGCGTGCTGGCGGCGGCCGGTCTGCACGCGCTGGACCACCACGTCGAGCGGCTGGCCGATGACCACGCGCACGCCCGGCTCATCGCCGAGGCGGTCGCCGAGGCCGACCCCGGCGCCGTCGACCCCGCCTCCGTCGAGACGAACATCGTCATCCTCGACGTGGGCGAGCGGGCGGCCGCCGTCGTCGACCGGGCCCGGGCCGAGGGCGTGCTCACCGGCATCGTCGGGCCGGGGCTGGTCCGGCTCATCACGCACCTCGACGTCGCGCCCGCGGACGCCCAGCGTGCGGCCAAGGTGCTCGCCGGAGCGGTCGCAGGCTGAGACGGACCGTCCCGCACTTCGAGACGGTGTTCTCCACCTGTTGACCCCGATTCCCTCCTTCAGCCACTATTCCTATAGTTCTGACGGGTTAAGTGGTTGGGAGGCCGCCGAGTGCGCACGCTCGTCCTGCTGGGCCTGGTCGGTTTCGCCGCCCAGCTCGTCGACGGCAGTCTCGGCATGGCCTACGGGGTCACTTCCAGCACGCTGCTGCTCGCCGTGACGGCGAACCCCGCGGCGGCGTCGGCCACCGTCCACCTCGCCGAGATCGGCACCACGCTGGTCTCCGGCCTGTCGCACTGGCGGTTCGGCAACGTCGACTGGAAGGTCGTCGCGAAGATCGGCGTCCCCGGCGGCATCGGGGCGTTCGCCGGCGCGACGTTCCTGTCCGGCGTCTCCACCGAGACCGCGGCGCCGGTCATGTCGCTGATCCTGCTGGCTCTCGGCACCTACCTGCTGGTCCGCTTCACGCTGCGCGGGCTGCCGGTGCGGCGCGACCCGCGGCCGCCGGGCAAGCGGTTCCTCACCCCGCTCGGACTGGTCGCCGGCTTCGTCGACGCCACCGGCGGCGGTGGCTGGGGCCCCGTCGGCACCCCCGCCATCCTGGCCAGCGGCCGCATGGAGCCGCGCAAGGTGATCGGCTCGATCGACACCAGCGAGTTCATCGTCGCCGTCGCCGCCAGCGTGGGCTTCCTCATCGGGCTGGGGACCGAGAACATCGACTTCGCCTGGGTCGGCGTGCTGCTGGCCGGCGGCGTCATCGCCGCGCCGATCGCCGCGTACCTGGTGCGCATCGTCCCGCCGCGGATCCTCGGCTCGGCGGTGGGCGGCATGATCGTGCTGACCAACAGCCGGACCATCATGCGCAGCGACTGGATCGACGCGCCCGGTGGCGTGCGGGCCGCCGTCTACGTCGTCATCGTCGTGGTGTGGGTGGCCGCGCTGGCCTACTCGATCCGCGCGCACCGAGCTCAGCAGCGGGCGGCCGCCGTGGCCGGCGAGAGTGAGCTGGCCGCCGTCAGTCGATGACGGGGTCAGCTGCGGCTCGGTCTCACATCACCGCGGGGGAGGGCTCGCCCAGCCGCCGCCCCGACGCCGGCACCAGCCGCCGCAGCGTCGACGCGAGCTCGCGCACGTCGGCCCCGGCCAGCGCCTGCGGACCGTCGCACAGCGCCGCCTCGGGGTCGGGGTGGACGTCGACCAGGATGCCGTCGGCGCCGACGGCGATGGCCGCCCGCGAGAGCGGCAGCACGAGGTCGCGCCGCCCGGCGGAGTGGGACGGGTCGACGATGACCGGCAGGTGCGACAGCCGCTGCGCGATGGGCACCGCGGCGATGTCGAGCGTCGTGGCGGTGGCCGTCTCGAAGGTGCGGATGCCGCGCTCGCACAGCACGATGTCGAGGTTGCCGCGCTGGGCGACGTACTCGGCCGCCATGAGCCACTCCTCGACGGTGGCCTGGATGCCGCGCTTGAGCAGCACCGGCTTCCGGGCCCGGCCGACCGCCTGCAGCAGCGCGGTGTTCTGCATGTTGCGCGCGCCGACCTGCAGCATGTCGGCGTAGCCGCTGACGAGGTCGACGTCGGCGGCGTCGATGACCTCGGTGACGACGGGGAGCCCGGTGACCTCGCGGACCTCGGCCAGGATGTGCAGCCCGACCTTGCCCAGACCCTGGAAGTCGCGGGGCGCGGCGCGCGGCTTGAAGGCGCCGCCGCGCAGCATGGTGGCGCCGGCGGCCTTGGCCATCTCGGCCGCCTCGAGCGTCTGCTCGAGCGACTCGACGGCGCACGGGCCGGCGATCAGGGTGAAGGTGTCGGGGCCGATCATGACCGGGTGCGCCCCGGTGCCGGTGCCGACGACGACGGTGCTGCGGGCGGGCTGGTGGTCGACGCTGACGAGCTTGTACGGCGTCGAGACCGCGATGACGTCGGCCACGCCGGGCATGCCGCGCAGGTTGAGCGCGCGGAAGTCGTCGACGTCGCCGACGAGTCCGATGATGGTGCGCTGCACGCCGCGGCTGACGAAAGCCTCGCCGCCCGTGGAGAGCACCCGCGCCACGATGGCGTCGATCTGTTCCGGCGTCGCATCGGGCGACATCACGACCACCATGACGCAACCTCCCGCCTCGTCCCCACCTGAAACTAAGCTACCGAAAGCCGACTTCGGCAGGGTTGTCCGGAGGGCAAGACAGTTGGTCACAATCAGGTCACTTGACATCTCATGTTGTTATTTCTGGGAACTCGGCTGTAATTCCTTCAGCAGCGAAAGATCTTCGGCATAAGCCGGAGGGCCACCCGGCGTCTCCAGCACCACGGGCAATCCGGCGACCGATTTGTGGTGCAGCAGCTCGCCGAACGCCGCGGCGCCGATGTGCCCCTTGCCGATGCGCTGGTGCCGGTCGCGGAACGAGCCGCACACGTCCATGGAGTCGTTCGCGTGCACCGCGGCCAGCCGGTCGGCGCCGGCGACGTCGGCGAAGCGGTCCAGCATGGCGGTCATGCCGCCCTCGGCGGCGAGGTCGTGGCCGGCCGCGAACAGGTGGCAGGTGTCGAGGCAGACCAGCGCGCGCCGATGGTGGTCCAGCGCGGCGAGGTACGGGCCGAGGTCGTCCACCGTCGCGCACAGGGACTGGCCCTGGCCGGCGGTCGGCTCGAGCAGCAGGTCGGGGCCGCCGGGGGAGGCGTCGAGCTCGTCGAGCAGCGGTAGCAGCAGCTCGCGGACCTGGCGCATGGCGTCGTCGCGGCTGCCCGCCGTGACGCACGAGCCGGTGTGCACGACGACGCCGCGCGCGCCGACCTCGCGGGCCCGGCGCAGCGAGTGCGCCAGAGCGGCGGCCGAGCGCTGCGCCGTCTCGGGCACCGGGCTCCCGAGGTTGACCAGGTACGCGGCGTGGACGAGCACCGTCAGGCCGTGGTCGTCGGCGGCCGTGCGGAAGGCGGCGTCGGTGTCAGGGTCGCCGGGCGTCATGGCCCAGCCGCGCGGGTTGCCGAGGAACACCTGCACCGAGGAGGCGCCCATGCCGGCGGCGCGTTCGGGCAGCGCCACCAGCTTGCCGGCGACAGGGAGGTGGGTGCCCAGCAGGGCGAGTGCAGCGGTCACGGAGTCCTCGGGGTGGGCCGGGGCCGGGTCAGAAGTGGATGATCCGGACGACGGAGTTGGGAGCGAGCGGCGTGCCCGGCTCGGGCTCCTGGCGCTGGATGCGGTCGCCGCGGCCGCCGCCGCCGATGCCGGGGATGAGGTCGACGATCTCGGGCTGGAATCCTGCCTCGCGGACCATTTGCTCGGCCCTTTCCACCCTTTCGCCGATGACATTCGGAACCTCGATCAATTCCGGCCCGAGTGACACCACGATCGTGATCTCGTCCTGACGGAATCCGGTGCCGCTGGCGGGGTCCTGCCGGATGACGGTGCCCGCGGCGACGTCGGCGTTGTGCTCCTCGGTCTTGTTCACCCGGAATCCGGCTTCGGTGAGCGCGGTCTCGGCCTGATCGGCCGGCTGTCCGGTGAAGTCCTGGATCTCGACGGGCTCCGGGCCGCGGCTCACGGTGACCACGACCTCGGTGTCGCGGCGGACCTGCTCGCCCACCTCGACGCTCTGGGTGATGATCAGGCCCGCCTCGACGTCGTCGTTCCAGACCGGGTCCTCGGCGCGGATGGTCATCGCCAACGGCTCGGCGAGCTCCTGCGCGGCCTCGACGGTGAGCCCCGTCAGCGTCGGGACCTCGTAGCGCTCCGGGCCCTTGGAGAGGACGTAGGTGATCTCGCCGCCGCCCAGCAGCCGCTCGCCGGGGCCGGGGCGGGTGCTCAGGACCAGGCCGGCCTCGACGGTCTCGGAGAACTCCTCGCCGCCGTTGACCGCCGTGAATCCGTCCTCCTGGGCACGTGCCTCGGCCTGCTCGGCGCTGAGGTCGAGCAGCGACGGCGTGGCCTCCCACCGTCCGGACCCGTACCACCAGGCCGCGGTGGCGACGCCGACGGCCAGCAGCAGGACGAACAGGAACAGGTAGAGGCCGCGGCGGCTGCGGGCCTGCTCGGTGCGGCGATGGGTGGCGGCGCGGGCGCGTGCCTCGGCCGCGCGCGCCGCCCGGGAGCCGGCCCGCGGCTCGTCGCCGCTGCCGCCGTCGTCGTCCTCGGTGAAGCGGATCGAGAGCGGCGCGTCGATGCGGCGGGTCGAGCCGGGGTGGCTCTCCTCGACGCGGGCGTGCGACGTGCCGGCGCGGCTGTCGGTGCGCCGGACGCCGTCGTCGTCGGTGAAGTCGTGGTCGGTCTCGTCGGCGTCGGCGGCGTCGTACCCGTGCACGCGGCCGACCTGCCCGGCGAGGACGGTGCCGGCCAGCGCTTCGTCGAGGGTGACGCCGGCGGAGTCGCGCGGTTCGGCGTGGATCTCGGTGAGCTCGGGGTCGTCCTCGGGCTCGACCAGCGGGACACCGGCGATGGCGGAGCGGGTGGACCGGACCGCGGCGAGGAACGTACCTGCGTCGGCATAGCGCTTCCGTGGCTCGCGCGCCGTGGCTGTCAGCACGAGGTCGTCGACGGGGGCCGGCAGCGGCACCGCCTCGGAGGGCGGCGGGACGTCGTCGTCGATGTGGCTGCGCACCACCACGAAGTCGGTGGGTCCCTCGTGCGGAGTCTTCCCGGTCAGCAGCTCGTAGAGCATGATGCCGGCGGAGTAGACGTCGGAGCGCGGCGTGGCCCGCTCACCCAGCGCCTGCTCGGGGGAGATGTAGCTAACGGTGCCGAGCAGGCCGCGGGTGGTCTTCGAGGAGCTGCTGTTGGCGCGGGCCAACCCGAAGTCGGCGACCTTGACCCGGCCGTCGTTGCCGACCAGCACGTTCTCGGGCTTCACGTCGCGGTGGACGATGCCGGCCCGGTGCGCCGCGGCGAGCGCCGACAACACCGACTCGGCGACCTCGAGGGCGAGGTCGGCACCCAGCCGCCCGCGCTCGTGCAGGACGTCGCGCAGCGTGCGGCCCGGGATGTACTCCATGGCCAGGTAGACGGCGCCGTCGTCCTCGCCCTGGTCGAAGACGTTGACGACGTTGGGGTCCGACAGCTGGGCGACGGCGCGGGCCTCGCCGATGAACCGGGCCACGAAGTCGTCGTCGGCGGCCAGCTCCGCATGCATGATCTTCAGTGCGACGGGGCGGTCGAGCCGGGTGTCGGTGGCCTTGTAGACCGTCGCCATGCCGCCGCGCGCCAGGAGCGCCTCGATCCGGTAGCGTCCGTCGAGGAGACGGCCCACCGGTGCGTCGGAGACGGAGAGGTCCACGGGTGGAGTGTACGTTCACCTGAGGGCCCTGGCCGATCGACACGGGGCGGCGATCCAGGCCGCCCGGTAGGTCGTGTCTCGCCCCGACCGGTCCGTATTGTCGTTCTTGGGTAGATCTGCGTGGCCGAAAAACCGCAGTCGGATGGCGCCGACGCCATGGGCGGGCTATGGTCGCGCCCCGTGAGTGCTGCGCCCCGACGCTCCGTGCCGTCCACGCCCTTCGGCGACGACGACGGCACGGCCGACCCCCGCATCGTTGCGGCGCTGGCGGCCTACGACCGGGGCGAAGGCGGCTCCGCCGACGTCCTCGCCGCCCTGGCCGCCGGGCGCTTGCTGATCCCCGTCGTCGCCGTCGCCGAGTCCGTCGACGCCACGGGCGCGGAGAAGGAGACCGCCATGGCGGCGGTCCTCACCACCGGCCGCGACGGCCGGCGCGGGCTGCTCGCGTTCACGTGCGTCGAGTCGCTGCAGCGGTGGAACGCCTCGGCTCGGCCGACCCCGGTCCCGACCCGCAGCGCCGCCGAGGCCGCCTTGGCCGACGGCGCCGAAGCCCTGGTCATCGATTTGGCTGGGCCCGTGACGTTCGCCGTCGATGCGCCGGATCTGCGGTCGCTGGCGTCGGGCTGGCGGCCGCTGGGTCCGTGGCCGGGCGTGGAGGAGGCGGACCCTGCGCCCCGTGGTGACGTGGCTCCGCGTGGGGCGGCTCGGGTGTGGCGTGGGGTGCGGCGGAGGGTTCGGCGGGCGTTGATCCGCTAGTTCTGCGTCAGGTCGAGGTTCGGCGGTGGCGACGCCCCGCAATCCGGCTCACGCTCGGGAAACCGGCGCTTGCGGCCCGGAATTCGCTGCCAACCGCCGGTTTCCGAGGCGTCCGCCGGTTTCCAGGGCGTCAGCGCCGCCCCCGGACCATGACCATCAACATTTGGGCTGCTCTGGCGACACGAAAGGTTGATGATCATGGAAGCGGCCGGTGGGACTGGATGTCGGCGGGACAAGTCGCCACACCACAGCGGGACAGTGAGCGGCCGGCGGGACAGGGCACCAGCGGGTCTGAGTGCCGGGGCCATTCTGGGGGCGGGGTCGCTGATGGTGCTTGAGCGGGGGCGCGGGAGTCCGGGTCAAGCGGTCCTCTCCGCGCGAAGCGCCGTCGGTCCGCTTGAGGCGGTCTCCCGCGCCCCCGACAATGGAGAGCAGCAGGGGGCCGGCCAACTGGGCAAACCCAGCCAACGCCGCACCCGGCGAACGCAGAACCCGCCGAACCTACGAGTACACCGGCCCCGTGTACTTTTCGCCCGGCCCCTCGCCCACCGGGTCGGGATAAGGCGACGCCTCGCGGAAGGCCAGCTGCAGCGTCTTCAGCCCGTCGCGCAACGGCCCCGCGTGGTGGGTTCCCAGGGACGGCGCGGCCGCCACGATCAACCCCGCGAGCGCCTCGATGAGCGATCGGGCCTCATCGAGATCGCGGTGCTCGGGCAGGTCCTCGGCCAGGCCGAGGTGGACGGCGGCCGCGCTCATGAGGTGGACGGCGGCGGTGGAGATGACCTCGACGGCGGGGACATCGGCGATGTCGCGCCCTGCCTGGGTCGCGATGTGATCCGGCGTGCTCATTCATGGTAGGCTCTCACACCGACCGGACCGTCTGACTCGAGACCCTCGGGACAGGCGGCCAGCAAGCGGAGTCCTCTCCCACCCGCATCGACCCTCGGGTCGTCGGGTTCCCTGGTCAGGGCGTCCAGTGGACGCCCTTGTGGTCGTGGTGCAGGAATGTGCCGCGACGCCGATGGGTTGGCCTCTGCGTGCACGTTCGCGGGGGCCTTTCGTGTTTTCCGCGGCGTGGTCGAGGCACCACCCCGGCGATTTCAGGAGGAAGGCATCAGCGCAGAGCCCCGCATCAACGACCGGATCCGCGTTTCGGAGGTCCGGCTCGTCGGCCCCAACGGTGAGCAGGTCGGCATCGTCCGCATCGAGGACGCGCTCCGGCTTGCGGCGGAGGCCGATCTCGACCTGGTCGAGGTCGCTCCCGGCGCCCGGCCGCCGGTGGCCAAGCTCATGGACTACGGCAAGTTCAAGTACGAGTCCGCCATGAAGGAGCGCGCGGCTCGCCGGAACCAGTCGCACGTCCTGATCAAGGAGCAGAAGCTCCGACCCAAGATCGACAAGCACGACTATGAGACCAAGAAGCGCAACGTCGAGCGTTTCCTGGCCGAGGGTGACAAGGTCAAGGTCACCATCATGTTCCGCGGCCGTGAGCAGTCGCGGCCGGAGCTCGGCTTCCGGCTGCTGCAGCGCCTCGCCGAGGACGTCAACGAGCTTGGCTTCGTCGAGTCGTCGCCGAAGCAGGACGGCCGCAACATGATCATGGTGTTGGGGC
The DNA here is from genome assembly GCF_014204975.1 of Jiangella mangrovi. Lineage (NCBI taxonomy): Bacteria > Bacillati > Actinomycetota > Actinomycetes > Jiangellales > Jiangellaceae > Jiangella > Jiangella mangrovi. The sequence goes on along the minus strand of NZ_JACHMM010000001.1, from coordinate 6,519,083 downwards.
CGCACAAGAAGAAGGCCGACGCCAGGGCCGAGAAGGAAGCGGCGAAGGTCGAGCGGCAGCAGCAGAGGCAAGCCGACGAAGAGGCCGAGCGGGCCGAGCGTGCGGCGGGCCGGGCGGCGGCCGAGGCCGAGAAAGCGCAGCGGCCCGAGGTCGAGCGGCCCACCCCCGACAACGAAGACTGACGAGGAGATTGACGGCGCCATGCCGAAGAACAAGACGCACAGCGGCACGAGCAAGCGGTTCCGGATCACCGGGAGCGGGAAGGTGCTGCGCCAGAAGGCGAACCGTCGCCACTACCTGGAGCACAAGCCGTCCACGCTGACCCGGAAGCTCGCCGGCACCACCGAGGTGGCCAAGCCGGACCAGGGCCGCATCAAGAAGCTGCTCGGCAAGTAAGCGGCGACCGTCCAATCCGATCTTCGGCCGGTCCGGCCGAATCCAGCAAGGAGTACCAGTGGCACGCGTCAAGCGGGCAACCAACGCCCACAAGAAGCGCCGTGAGACCCTCGAGCGGGCCAGCGGCTACCGGGGTCAGCGCTCCCGCATGTACCGGAAGGCGAAGGAGCAGGTCACCCACTCGCTCGTCTACGCCTACCGCGACCGCAAGCAGCGCAAGGGCGACTTCCGGCAGCTGTGGATCACGCGCATCAACGCGGCGTCCCGGGCCGAGGGCCTGACGTACAACCGCTTCATCCAGGGTCTGCGCCTGGCCGAGGTCGACGTCGACCGCAAGATGCTGGCCGACCTCGCCGTCAACGACCCGGGTGCCTTCAAGGCGCTGGTCGAGGTCGCGCGCGCCGCGCTGCCCGCCGACCGCAACGCTCCGGCGGCACCGGCGGCCTGAGCGCCGCCAGCAGTACGCCGAGACCGGGCCTGTCGCGTGAGGCGGGCCCGGTCTTCGTCTGTTCCGGTGATGATGTCCTCTGGCGGTCGCAGGGTGACCGCCAGGGAACATGATCACCGGAAGGATGGGATGACCCGATGCTGACCGAACGGTCCGGCCGGGTGCGCGAGGCGCACAAGCTGCTGCGCCGGCCGGCCCGCGAGAAGGCCGGGTTGTTCCTCGCCGAGGGCCCGCAGGCCGTGCGCGAGGCGGTCGGTTCGGGCTCGGGCCGGGTCGTCGAACTGTTCGCGACGGCGACGGCGGCGGCCCGCTGGGCGCCCATCGTGGCGGCCGCTGACGCCGCCGGCATCCCTGTGCACGCGGCGGACGACGCCGCGCTGGCCGCGCTGTCGGAGACCGTGACGCCGCAGGGCCTGGTGGCGGTCTGCCGGTCACTGACGGTCGACCTCGCCGAGGCGCTCCACGGCGAGCCGCAGCTGGTCGCCATCCTCGCCGAGGCGCGCGATCCGGGCAACGCGGGCACCGTCATCCGGTGCGCCGACGCGGCCGGAGCGGACGCCGTCGTGCTCACCCACGGCTCGGTCGACCCGCAGGGCGGCAAGGCGGTCCGGGCGTCGGCCGGCAGCGTGTTCCACCTGCCCGTCTCGGCCGGTGCGCCGACGGCGGACGCGATGGCGGCGCTGCGCGAGCGCGGCCTGACGGTGCTGGCGGCCGACGGCGCCGGCTCGCTCGACCTCGACGAGGCCGAGGACGACGACCTGCTCGCGGGGCCGGTCGCCTGGCTGTTCGGCAACGAGGCGTGGGGTCTGCCGGCCGAGGTCAGCGCCCTGGCCGACCACGTGGTGCGGGTCCCGATCTACGGCCGCGCCGAGAGCCTCAACCTCGCCACCGCGGCGGCCGTCTGCCTGTACGGGTCCGCCCGTGCGCGTCGCCGCGCGTCGGCACGGCGGGCCTGACACACCCCCTGCGTAGGGTGTCACCCATGCCGAACATCGCCACGAACACCACCGTCGATCTCGCCGGGCTGCTCGAGTTCGTCCGGGTGCGCCACCACGGCATCGTCATCACCCAGCGCGCCGATGGCGGCCCGCAGGCATCGCCTGTCACGTGCGGGGTCGATGACTCCGGCCGCATCGTCGTCGCGACCTACCCCGACCGCGCGAAGGCGCAGAACATCCGGCACCGCCCGCGCGCCAGCATCCTCGTGCTGTCCGACGACTTCGACGGCGCCTGGGTGCAGGTCGACGGCCTGGCCGAGATCATCGACCTGCCCGACTCCGTCGAGCCGCTGGTCGAGTACTACCGCAACGTCGCCGGCGAGCACCAGGACTGGGACGGCTACCGCGAGGCCATGCACCGGCAGGGCAAGTCGCTGCTGCGCATCACGCCCGAGCGGTGGAGCCCCATCGCCACCGGCGGGTTCCCGCCCGGGCTGTTCCCCGACGAGGGCGACGGCCACGGTCACGGCCACGGCGGGCACGACGGTGGCGACGACGGCCACGGTCACGGGCACTGATGGCGCAGGTCGTCGCCGTCAGCTCCAACCCGGACCACACCTTCGGCAAGCCGACCCGGCCGGCCATCGCGCTGCTGGCCGGGCTCGGCGTCGAGGGTGACGCGCACCTCGGCACGACGGTGCAGCACCTGTCCCGCATCCGCCGCGATCCGTCGGCGCCCAACCTGCGCCAGGTGCACCTCATCCACGCCGAGCTGCACGACGAGCTCGCCGCCGCCGGGTACGCCGTCGGCCCCGGGCAGCTGGGCGAGAACGTCACCACCCGCGGGGTCGACCTGCTCGGGTTGCCGACGGGAACCCGCCTGGGGCTCGGGAACCAGGCGGTCATCGAGGTCACCGGGCTGCGCAACCCCTGCTACCAGATCGACGACTTCCAGCCGGGCGTGCTGAAGGAGGTCGTCGGCCGCGACGCCGCCGGGGCCATCGTGCGCAAGGCCGGCGTCATGGCGATCGTGCTGGTGGGTGGCGAGGTCCGCCCGGGCGACGCCATCGCCGTCGAGACCCCGCCGGAGCCGCACCGGCCGCTGGTCCCCGTCTGACCGAGGTCCGCGTAGACTCGCGGGGTTGCGAACCCCGCGTGAGTAGACGAGGAACATGTCCGCGCCCAACAGCGACTACGACCCAGTCCAGGTGACCCCGCTCGACCCCGACCAGGTCGCGCGCATGGTGTCCGATGCCCTGGCCGCCTTCGCCGCGGCCGGCGACCTCGACGCGCTGAAGGAGGCCCGGCTCGCCCACACCGGCGACCGGTCGCCGCTGGCGCTGGCCAACCGCGAGATCGGCGCCTTGCCGCCGGCCGCCCGCAAGGAGGTCGGCCAGCGGGTCGGCACCGCGCGCCGCGACGTCGCCGCCGCCCTCGCCGAGCGGCAGACGGCGCTCGAGGCCGAGCGCGACGAGCGGGTGCTGGTCGAGGAGGCCGTCGACGTCACGCTGCCGTGGGACCGCGCGCCGCAGGGCGCCCGGCACCCGCTGACGACCATCCAGGAGCGGGTCGCCGACGTCTTCGTCGCCATGGGCTGGGAGGTCGCCGAGGGACCCGAGGTCGAGGCCGAGTGGCTGAACTTCGACGCCCTCAACATCGGCCCCGACCACCCGGCGCGGACCATGCAGGACACCTTCTTCGTCGAGAACGAGGACTCCGGGCTGGTCCTGCGCACGCACACGTCGCCGGTGCAGGCGCGGTCGATGCTCACGCGGACGCCGCCCATCTACGTCATCTGCCCGGGCCGCACGTTCCGCACCGACGAGCTCGACGCCACGCACACGCCGGTGTTCAGCCAGGTCGAGGGCCTGGCCATCGACGAGGGCCTGACCATGGCGCACCTCAAGGGCACGCTCGACCACTTCGCTTCGTCGATGTTCGGCGCCGGCATCACCACGCGGCTGCGCCCGTCGTACTTCCCGTTCACCGAGCCCAGCGCCGAGATGGACCTGCAGTGCTTCGTCTGCCGCGGCGCGTCGGTAGGCGACCCCGACAACCCGTGTCGCACCTGCGGGTCCGAGGGCTGGATCGAGTGGGGCGGCTGCGGCATGGTCAACCCGCGCGTGCTGGTGGCCTGCGGCGTCGACCCCGAGCGGTACACCGGCTTCGCGTTCGGCATGGGCCTCGAGCGGACGCTGATGTTCCGCCACGGCATCGCCGACATGCACGACATGGTCGAGGGCGACGTCCGGTTCGCCGCGGCCTTCGGGATGGAGATCTGATGCGCGTCCCCCTGAGCTGGCTGCGCGAGTACGCCCCGCTGCCCGACGGCGTCAGCCCGCGCGACGTCGCCACCCGGCTGATCCGGGCCGGCCTCGAGGTCGAGACCGTCGACGAGGCGGGCGCCGACCTGGTCGGACCGCTGGTCGTCGGCCGGGTGCTCGAGTTCGCCGACGAGCCGCAGAAGAACGGCAAGACCATCCGCTGGTGCTCGGTCGACGTCGGCGAGGCGGAGCCGCGCGGCATCGTCTGCGGCGCGCACAACTTCGCCGCCGGCGACCTCGTCGTCGTGTCGCTGCCGGGCGCCGTGCTGCCCGGCGGGTTCGCCATCGCCGCACGCAAGACCTACGGGCACACGTCCGACGGCATGATCTGCTCCGCCCGAGAGCTGGGGCTGGGCGACGACCACGCCGGCATCATCGTGCTGCAGCCGGACGAGGCCGCGCCGGGCGACGACGCGATCGAGCTGCTGCACCTGCGCGACGACGTCCTCGACATCGCTGTCACGCCCGACCGCGGCTACTGCCTGTCGGTCCGCGGCGTGGCGCGTGAGGCGGCGACGGCGTTCGGGGTGCCGTTCACGGACCCGGGCGTGCGCGCTGAACTCTCGACGACGGGCGACGACGGGTACCCCGTCGTGGTCGAGGACGCCTTGCGGTGTCCCGTGTTCGCGGCCCGGACGGTCACCGGCTTCGACCCGTCCGCCCCGAGCCCGCGCTGGCTGCAGCGCCGGGTCCAGCTGGCCGGCATGCGGCCCATCTCGCTGGCCGTCGACATCACCAACTACGTCATGCTCGAGCTGGGCCAGCCGATCCACGGCTACGACCGCGACGCGCTGCGCGGCCCGATCGTCGTGCGCCGCGCGGTGGCGGGGGAGAAGCTGACGACGCTCGACGGCGCGGTCCGGGCGCTGGACGCCGACGACCTGCTCATCACCGACGACTCCGGGCCCATCGGCCTGGCCGGCGTCATGGGCGGCGGCTCGACGGAGCTCAGCGACGCCACCACGGCGGTCGTCGTCGAGGCGGCCCACTTCGAGCCCACCGGCATCGCCCGCACAGCGCGCCGGCACAAGCTGCCCAGCGAGGCGTCCAAGCGGTTCGAGCGCGGCGTCGACCCGGCGCTGCCGTCGGTTGCGGCCCAGCGGGTCGTCGACCTGCTGGTGTCGCTCGGCGGTGCGGTCGAGGAGCCGGGGCTGACGGTCGCCGGCGCGGTGCCGTCGCCGTCGCCGATCGAGATCCCGGTGTCGCTGCCGGCCCGGATCGCGGGCGTGGACTATCCGGCCGACGAGGTGACGTCGCTGCTCACGGCCGTGGGCGCGACGGTGTCCCCGGCGGCCGGCGATCGGATCGCCGTCGTGCCCCCGACCTGGCGGCCCGACCTCACCGACCCGTACGACCTGGTCGAAGAGGTGGCGCGGCTGCACGGCTACGACGCGGTGCCGTCGGTGCTGCCGGTCGCCCCGGCCGGGCGTGGCATCACGCCGTCGCAGCGGCTGCGCCGGCGGGTCGAGCGCGCGGTCGCCGCGGCGGGCTACGTCGAGGCGCCGTCGTACCCGTTCGTCGGCGAGGCCGACTTCGACGCGCTCGGCTTCCCGGCCGACGACGCACGACGGGTCGCGCTGCGGCTGGCCAACCCGATCTCCGAGGAGCAGCCGCTGCTGCGCACGACGCTGCTGCCCGGCCTGCTGGCCACGCTGCGGCGCAACGCGGGGCGCGGGTCGGTCGACGTGGCCGTCTTCGAGGCGGGACTGGTCTTCCGGCCGTCTCCCGGCGCGCTGCCAGTGCCACCGCGGCTGCCGGTCGACCGCCGTCCCACCGACGCCGAGCTCGCCGAGCTGCTGGCCGCCGTCCCGTCACAGCCGCGCCGGGTCGCCGTCGCGCTGGCCGGCGACCGCGAGCCGACCGGCTGGTGGGGCGCGGGCCGAGCGGCGAGCTGGGCCGACGCCGTCGAGGCCGCGAGGGTCGTCGCCCGGGCCGCGGGCGTGACGCTGCGGGTCGAGAAGGACGAGCACGCGCCCTGGCACCCGGGCCGCTGCGCCGCGCTGTATGTCGGCGACACCCTGGTCGGGCACGCCGGCGAGCTGCACCCGCGGGTCGTCGCGGCGCTGGGCCTGCCGGAGCGGACGGCCGCCATGGAGCTCGAGCTGGAGCGGTTCTTCCCTGGCGGGCTGGGCGAGCTGACCGAGGCGCCGGTGCAGGCTCCCGCGGTGTCGACCTTCCCGGTCGCCACGCAGGATGTCGCGCTGGTCGTCGACGTGTCGGTGGCGGCCGCCGACGTCGAGGACGCGCTGCGTTCCGGCGCCGGCGAGCTGCTCGAGTCGGTGCGGCTGTTCGATGTGTTCACCGGTGCGCAGCTCGGCGACGGCAAGAAGTCGCTGGCCTACGCGCTGCGGTTCCGCGCGCCCGACCGCACGCTCACCGTCGAGGAGACCACCGCCGCCCGCGACGCCGCCGTCGCCGCGGCCGCCGAGCGGACCGGCGCGGTCCTGCGCGGCGCATGACGGACGGCGTTCCGGCCGGGGTGCCCGCGGCCCGCACGGCGGTGATCACCGGTGCGAGCCGGGGGATCGGCCGGGCGCTCGCCGTCGGGCTGGCCGCGCACGGGGTGTCGGTCGGCCTCGTCGCACGCGACCGGGCCCGGCTCGACGATGCCGTGGCCGAGTGCCGGTCGCACGGCGTGGCGGCGGTCGGCATCACGGCCGACGTCACCGACCGGGCCGACGTGGCGGAGGCCGTGCGGGCGCTGGCCGGCAGCCTCGACCGCATCGACCTGCTGGTCAACAACGCCGGTGTCATCGAGTCGGCCGAGGCGCCGTTCCTCGACACCGACGTCGAGGACAGCTGGCGCTCCGTCGAGGTCAACGTGCGCGGTCCGCTGCTGGTGACGCACGCCGTCCTGCCGGTCATGCTGGCCGGTGGCGGCGGGCGGGTCGTCAACCTCAACAGCGGCCTGGGGTACCGGTCGGCGGAGATCTACACGGGGTACGCGATCTCGAAGGGCGCGCTGGCCCGGTTCACCGGGCTGCTCGACCTGCAGTACCGGTCGCGGGGCGTGCGGGCGTTCGACCTCGCGCCCGGCCACGTCGAGACCGAGATGACGACCTCGATGCCCATGCACGCCGGCCGCACCGAGTGGACGGCGCCATCGGACGTCGTCGACCTCGTCGCAGCCATCGGCGACGGCGTCCTGGACGACCTGGGCGGACGGTTCTTCCGCGCCGGCACCGACACCCCGGAGTCGCTGCTGGCGCTGCGCGACGAGATCCTCGCCCGCGACGCGCGGACCCTCCGCCTCCCCACCGCCGGCCCGGACGACCCCCTCCGCTGAGTTATCCACAGCCCTGTGGATAGCGATTCGCGCCGCGAGGCGTCGCGTGGCAGCGTTGGCGGTCGTGACGAACAGGAGGCACGATGGTGGTCATGACCGTTCCGCGCAGCGACGAGCTGCCGCCGCTCAACCCGGGGCCGATCACCCGGGCCGAGCTGGACGCGATGCCCGATGACGGGCGGCGGCACGAACTCCTCGACGGGGTGCTGCTCGTGACGCCCGCACCGGCGCGGCGGCATCAACGCGCGACCCTACGACTCTGGCGACTGCTCGACGACGCCTGCCCGAGCGGGTTCGAGGCCATAGCGGCGCCGTTCGACGTCGCGCTGAGCGACGACACAGTGCTCGAACCGGACCTGCTCGTCGCCCGTGCCGACGACTACACCGAGCGGGATCTGCCGACGGCGCCGTTGCTGGCGGTCGAGGTGCTGTCGCCGTCCACCCGGCGGTACGACCTGCTGCTGAAGCGGTCTCGCTACGAGGCCGCCGGCACGGCGTCGTACTGGGTCGTCGACCCGGAGGAACCGTCCATCACGGCCTGGGAGCTGCGCGACGGCGCCTATGCCGAGGTCGGCCGTGCCAGCGGCATCGACGCCCTCGAACTCACTCAGCCGTACCCTGTGCGCGTCGTCCCGGCCAAGCTGGTCGCGTCCCGCTGACGAGTCACTCCCAGCCGGTGCGCCGGCGGACCCAGGCGAGCGTCGTCGCGTGCTGGGCGAGCTGGAAGGCGCGCAGCGTCGGCAGCCCGGGCGGCGCCGGCCGCCGGCCACTCGAGCCGAAGAACCCGGCCATGCCGGCCACGAACGCCGTCACGTGCCACGGGTCGACGTCCGCGAGCAGCGGGTGGTCCTGCAGGTAGGGCTCGGGATCGTGGCCGTGGAACGCCGCGTTCTTCAGCAGCATCACCGAGTCGATCCACGCCGCGCCCCGGAACGCCCACGGCCAGTCCACGAACCACACGTCGTCGCCGGACAGCAGCACGTTGTCGGCGCGCAGGTCGAAGTGGACCAGCGTGTCGCCGTCGACGACGTCCAGCGCGGACGCGGCCAGGTCGGCCAGCTGGTCGAGGTGCCGGCGCTCCCACGGGTCGAGGTCGGCGGGCGGGTCGGCCGCGAGCTCCCGGTAGCCCAGCATGATGTCGCCGACCTCGTCGGCCGCGACCAGCGGCGACGGCACCGGGCACGGCGTCAGCGACCGCGACAGCTCCGTCACCGCGCGGACCACGACGCTCAGCTCGTCCGGCCGCCACGGCTCGTGCGGCATCCTGCCGTCGACCTCGTCGAAGACCAGGGCGACCCAGTCGCCGTCGTCGAACGTGCCCCGCAGCCGCGGGACCGGCACGCCGTCGGGCAGGGCCGCGGTGACCACGGCCTCGCGCCGGTGGATGTCCGGCGACTCCGGGTTGAGCGGCGTGCCGACCGCCTTGACGAACGCCCGGCCGCCGTCGGCGCAGCGCACGCGCGCGGCCAGGCCGGGGGAGAAGCCGCCGGACTGGTTGACGGCGGCGACCACCGGTGAGCCGAGCACGTCCTCGACACCGGCGCGCACGGCCGCCGGCAGCGACTCCCAGGTGGCGCGGACTCCGGACGCGGTGACGGGCGACATCGCACCATGGTCCCCAACGCCCATCGGCGGGCGCACGCGATTTTCTGCGTGACAGGAACCACGTTGCATGGATTTGCGAGACTCTGCATAATCATTCGCATGGGAGCGACTGTGGCGATCGCGGGAGCGAGCGGCTATGCGGGCGGCGAGCTGCTGCGCCTGCTGCTCGCGCACCCCGAACTCGGAGTAGGGACGGTGACCGCGCACTCGAAGGCGGGCGAGAAGCTGGGCGCGCACCACCCACAGCTGATCGAGCTGGCCGACCGGACCCTCGAGCCGACGACGGCCGAGACGCTGGCCGGGCATGACGTGGTGATCCTGGCGCTGCCGCACGGGGCGTCGGCGCAGATCGCCGCGCAGCTGCCCGACGACGTGCTGGTGCTCGACTGCGGCGCCGACCACCGCCTGACCGACGCCGCCGCCTGGCAGAGGTTCTACGGCACCGAGCACGCCGGCAGCTGGCCCTACGGCCTGCCGGAGCTCGTCCACGCCGACGGACACAAGCAGCGCGACGCACTCCCCGGCGCCCGGCGGATCGCCGTCCCCGGCTGCAACGTCACCGCCGTCACGCTCGCGCTCGCCCCCGGCCTGGCCGCCGGCGTCGTCGCCCCCGACGACCTCGTGGCGGTGCTGGCCTGTGGCACGTCCGGCGCCGGGAAGTCGCTGAAGCCGCACCTGCTGGCCAGCGAGATCATGGGCGCCGCCAGCCCGTACGCGGTCGGCGGCGTGCACCGGCACATCCCCGAGATCCAGCAGAACCTCCAGCTGGCCTCCGGCGGCACCCCGGTGACGCTCTCCTTCACCCCTACGCTCGTCCCGATGAGCCGGGGCATCCTCGCCACGGTGACGGCCAAACTGAGCGACGGCGTCGACGGTGGCAGCGTGCGGGCCGCGTGGGAGCAGGCCTACGCCGACGAGCCGTTCGTCCACCTGCTGCCCGAGGGCCGGTGGCCGACCACGGCCGCCGTCCTCGGCGCCAACACCGCGCACGTCCAGGTGACGGTCGACGAGGCCGCCGGGCGGGTGGTCGCGGTCGCCGCCATCGACAACCTCACCAAGGGCACCGCGGGCGCCGCCGTCCAGTCGGCCAACCTCGCGCTCGGTCTGCCCGAGACACTCGGCCTGCCGACGACGGGGGTGGCGCCGTGAGCGTCACCGCGGCCGCCGGCTTCCGGGCGGCGGGCGTGGTCGCGGGACTGAAGCCCAGCGGCAAGCCCGACGTCGCGCTCGTCGTCAACGACGGCCCGCTCAGCGCGGCCGCCGCCGTCTTCACGTCGAACCGGTGCAAGGCCAACCCGGTGCTGTGGAGCGAGCGGACCATCGCCGACGGGAGGCTGACCGCCGTCGTGCTGAACTCCGGCGGCGCCAACTGTTACAACGGCCCCGAGGGCTTCCAGACCACGCACGCCAGCGCCGAGCTCGTCGCCGAGCTGACCGGCGGCCAGGCGTTCGACGTCGCCGTCTGCTCCACCGGGCTCATCGGCCAGCCGCTCGACCGGCCGATCCTCGAGGCCGGCATCCGCGCCGCCCACGCCGAGCTGTCGCCCGACGGCGGCTCCGCGGCGGCGACGGCGATCATGACGACCGACACCGTGGCGAAGGAGTCCACCGCGTCGGGGGAAGGCTGGGTCGTTGGCGGCATGGCCAAGGGCGCCGGCATGCTCGCGCCCGCGCTGGCCACGATGCTCGTCGTCATCACCACCGACGCCGTCGCCGACGCCGCCACGCTGGACGCCGCGCTGCGTGCCGCCACGAAGAGCACGTTCGACCGGCTCGACACCGACGGCTGCATGTCCACCAACGACACCGTCGCGCTGCTGGCCAGCGGCGCCTCCGGGGTGACGCCGCCGGCCGAGGAGCTGACGGCCGCGGTCGCCGCCGTCTGTGCCGACCTCGCGCGGCAGCTCTGGCACGACGCCGAGGGCGCGCACCACGACATCGCCATCGAGGTCGTCGGCGCGGCGAGCGAGGACGACGCCGTCGAGGTCGCCCGCTCCGTCGCCCGCAGCAACCTGTTCAAGGCCGCGGTCTTCGGCAACGACCCGAACTGGGGCCGCGTGCTGGCCGCCGTCGGCACCACGCGGGCCGCCTTCGAGCCCGAGAAGATCGACATCTCGATGAACGGCGTCAAGGTCTGCGTCGCCGGCGGCACCCAGTTCGGCCGCCCATCCACGGACGTCGATCTGTCCGGCCGCGACGTGCACGTGCTGGTCGAGCTGAATGCCGGGCCGGCGACGGCGACGATCCTGACGAGCGACCTCACGCACGACTACGTGCACGAGAACTCGGCGTACTCGACGTGACGGCGGCTGTGAACGGGGCGCTCACGAACGGGGCACTGGCGAAGGCCGGTGTGCTGGTCGAGGCGCTGCCCTGGCTGAAGCGGTTCCACGGCAAGATCGTCGTGGTGAAGTACGGCGGCAACGCGATGATCGACGACGACCTCAAGCGGGCGTTCGCCGACGACATCGTCTTCCTGCGGCTGGCCGGGCTGAAGCCGGTCGTCGTGCACGGGGGCGGGCCGCAGATCACCGCCATGCTCGACCGCCTCGGCATCGCCAGCGAGTTCCGCGGCGGCCTGCGGGTCACCACGCCCGAGGCCATGGACGTCGTCCGCATGGTGCTGGTCGGCCAGGTGAGCCGCGAGATCGTCGGGCTGATGAACGCGCACGGCCCGCTCGCGGTCGGGCTGTCCGGTGAGGACGCTGGCCTGTTCACCGCCGAGCGGCAGTCGGCCATCATCGACGGCGAGCCGGTCGACATCGGGCTGGTCGGCGACGTCGCACAGGTGAACGCGGACGCCGTCCGCGACCTCATCGACGCCGGGCGCATCCCCGTCGTCTCGTCGGTCGCGCCCGACGCCGACGGCGTGGTGCACAACGTCAACGCCGACACCGCGGCCGCCGCACTGGCCGTGGAGCTGGGCGCGGAGAAACTGGTCGTGCTGACCGACGTCGAGGGGCTGTACCGGAACTACCCCGTCGACACCGAGATCGTGCAGGAGATCACGGCCGGCGAGCTGACGACGCTGCTGCCGTCGCTCTCGTCGGGCATGATCCCGAAGATGCAGGCCTGCCTGCGCGCGGTCGAGGGCGGGGTGCCCGAGGCGACGATCATCGACGGCCGGGTCCCCAACTCGCTGCTGCTGGAAGTGTTCACCGATGAAGGCGTGGGAACGATGGTGATCCCCTCATGACGTATCAGGCCGAGGCCTCCGCGCTGGTCCCCGGGCTCACCGAGGACTCGCTGGCGGCCAGCAACAACGCCGCGTGGACCGCGCGCTACGACCAGTCGCTGATGAACACGTTCGGCAGCCCGCAGCGCGTGCTGGTGCGCGGCGAGGGCTGCTACGTGTGGGACGCCGACGGACGGCGCTACCTCGACCTGCTCGGCGGGCTGGCGGTGAACTCGCTCGGGCACGCGCACCCGCTGCTGGTGTCGGCCGTCACCGCACAGCTGGCCACGCTCGGGCACGTGTCGAACTTCTTCGCCAGCGCACCGCAGGTCGCGCTGGCCGAGCGGCTGCTCGACCTGCTGGGCCCGACGGCGTCCGTGCTGGGCGGGCGGGTGTTCTTCACCAACTCCGGCACCGAGGCGAACGAGGCGGCCTTCAAGATCGCCCGGCGCACCGGTCGGACGAAGGTCGTCGCCGCCGAGAACGGCTTCCACGGCCGTTCCATGGGCGCGCTGGCGCTGACCGGCAAGCCCGCCATCCGCGAGCCGTTCGAGCCGCTGCCCGGCGGGGTGACGTTCGTGCCGTTCGGCGACGTCGAGGCGCTGGCGGCCGCGGTCGACGGCGACACCGCGGCGGTGTTCCTCGAGCCGGTCCAGGGCGAGGGCGGCGTCGTCCCGGCGCCGGCCGGCTACCTCGAGGCCGCGCGCGAGATCACCGAGCGGACCGGGACGCTCCTGGTCATCGACGAGATCCAGACCGGCATCGGCCGCTGCGGCGACTGGTTCGCGCACTCCGCCGAGGGCATCGTGCCTGACGTCGTCACCGTCGCGAAGGGCCTCGGCGGCGGCTTCCCGATCGGGGCCTGCATCGGGCTCGGCCGTGCCGCGGACCTGCTCGGCCCCGGCGCGCACGGCACCACGTTCGGCGGCAACCCGGTCGCGGCCGCCGCCGGCCTGGCCGTGCTGCACGCCGTCGAGCGCGACGGCCTGCTCGAGAACGTCCGCACCGTCGGCGCGCACCTGCGGGCCGAGGTGCTGGCGCTCGGCCACCCGCTGGTCAAGGGCGTGCGGGGGCGCGGTCTGCTGCTCGGGATCGAACTGGCCGCCCCGGTCGCGGCGCAGGCGCTGGGCGAGGCGCTCGGCGCGGGGTTCATCGTCAACGCCGTCACTCCCGATACGATCCGGCTCGCGCCGCCGCTGATCCTCGACACCGCGCAGGCCGACGAGTTCCTGGCGGCGCTCCCGGCGATCCTGGACGCCGTCGGGACGGCCCCGAAGGAGATCCGATGACCCGGCACTTCCTCCGCGACGACGACCTGTCGCCGGCCGAGTACCTGCAGGTCCTCGACATGGCCGCCGAGCTCAAGGCGGACCGGTTCGCGTACCGGCCGCTCGAGGGCCCGCGCGCCGTCGCGGTGATCTTCGACAAGCGCTCCACCCGCACCCGCGTCTCGTTCAGCGTCGGCATCGCCGAGCTGGGCGGATACCCGCTGGTCATCGACGCGCAGACGTCGCAGATGGGCCGGGGCGAGCCGATCGCCGACACCGCGCGGGTGCTGGACCGGCAGTGTGCCGCCATCGTCTGGCGCACCTACGAGCAGGGGCGCCTCGAGGCCATGGCCGCAGCTGCCGCCGTCCCCGTCGTCAATGCCCTGACCGACGAGTTCCACCCCTGCCAGCTGCTCGCCGACCTGCAGACCGTGCGCGAGCGCAAGGGCACGCTGGCCGGGCTGACGCTGACCTACGCCGGCGACGGCGCGAACAACATGGCGCACTCCTACCTGCTGGCCGGCGCCACCGCCGGCATGCACGTGCGCATCGCGTCGCCGACGGGGTACGCGCCGGCCGCCGCCGTGCTGTCGCGGGCGGCCGAGATCGCGGCGCAGACCGGCGGCTCGGTCGCGCACGTCACCGACCCCGCGGACGGGTTCGCGGGCGCCGACGTGCTGGCCACCGACACCTGGGTGTCCATGGGGCAGGAGGCCGAGGCCGGCGACCGCGAGGCGCCGTTCGTGCCGTTCGCGCTGACGGCGGACGCGGTGAAGGCCGCCGCCGCTGACCCCGTCGTGCTGCACTGCCTGCCCGCCTACCGGGGCAAGGAGATCGCGGCCGAGGTCATCGACGGCCCGGCGAGCGCCGTCTGGGACGAGGCCGAGAACCGGCTGCACGCGCAGAAGGCGCTGCTGACCTGGCTGCTCTCGCAGGAGGCCGTGGCATGACGCAGCCGGCCACCCGCGCGGCCCGGCACGGCCGGATCGCCGAGATCCTGGCGCAGACGCCGATCCGGTCGCAGACGGAGCTGGCCGAGCGGCTGTCCGAGAGCGGCATCGAGGTCACGCAGGGCACGCTCTCGCGCGACCTCGACGAGCTGGGCGCGGTGAAGATCCGCGGCGCCGGCGGCTCGCTCGTGTACGCGCTGCCCGGCGAGGGCGGCGACATGCGCCCCCGCGCGGCGGAAGAGGGCGCCGTCGACGCCCGGCTCGTCCGCGTGTGTGAGGAGATCCTGGTCTCGGCGCGGTCGTCGGCCAACCTGGTAGTGCTGCGCACCCCGCCGGGCGCCGCGCAGTACCTCGCGTCGGCGATCGACCATGCAGCCCACGCGGGCCTGTTGGGCACCATCGCGGGCGACGACACGGTCCTCGTCATCACGACCGACCCGGCGGGCGGGGAGCGCGTGGCCGCCTGGTTCCTGGCCCTCGCCGAGGGCAACGTGCCCGCGCCGCCGTCATGACCGTCACGTTCGATTCGGGCCGTCCGGTCGCGCTGGACGGCGAGACCGTCACGCTGGCCGAGGCGCTGCTGCTGGCCGGGCAGCTGGCTCGCGCGCACGGCCTGGTCGGGCCCGGGGGATCGGTCCTGGCCGCAGGCGCCGCCGTCCTCGATGCTGCCCGTCGCGAGTTGGCCGCCGACACGGGGACCGTGCGGGTCCCCCTTGCTGAACAGGAACGACGAGTGGCATGACGGAGGACGAGTGAGTAGCAGTGCACTGTGGGGCGGCCGGTTCGAGGGCGGTCCGTCGGACGCGCTGGCCGCGCTGTCGAAGTCGACGCACTTCGACTGGCGGCTCGCGCCGTACGACATCGCCGGCTCGAAGGCGCACGCGACGGTGCTCGAGCGGGCCGGGCTGCTGACGCCGTCGGAGCTGGCCGCGATGCTGGACGGGCTGGACCGGCTGGCCGCCGACGTCGCGTCGGGTGCCTTCGCGCCCGCGCCGGATGACGAGGACGTGCACACCGCGCTCGAGCGCGGGCTGATCGAGCGGGTGGGCGCCGACCTGGGTGGGAAGCTGCGCGCCGGCCGGTCGCGCAACGACCAGGTGGCCACGCTGTTCCGGATGTACCTGCGCGAGTCGGCGCGGACGGTGTCCGGGCTGGTGCTCGACGTGGTCGACGCGCTGGTCGCGCAGGCGTCCGCGCAGTTCGGGGTCGCCATGCCGGGGCGGACGCATCTGCAGCACGCGCAGCCCGTCCTGCTGTCGCACCACCTGCTGGCGCACGCGTGGGCCCTGCTCCGCGACGTCGACCGGTTGCGCGACTGGGACCGGCGCACCGACTCCTCGCCCTACGGCGGCGGGGCGCTGGCGGGGTCGTCGCTGGGTCTGGACCCGCTGTTCGTCGCCCAGGAGCTGGGCTTCTCGACGTCGGCGGAGAACTCGATCGACGGGACCGCGTCGCGCGACTTCGTCGCCGAGGCGGCCTTCGTGTTCGCGATGATCGGCATCGACGTGTCGCGGATCGCCGAAGAGATCATCCTGTGGGCGACGAAGGAGTTCTCGTTCGTCACCCTCGACGACGCCTGGTCCACGGGGTCGTCGATCATGCCGCAGAAGAAGAACCCGGACATCGCCGAACTGGCGCGCGGCAAGGCGGGCCGGCTGGTGGGGAACCTCTCGGGGCTGCTGACGACGCTGAAGGCGCTGCCGCTCGCGTACAACCGCGACCTGCAGGAGGACAAGGAACCCGTCTTCGATTCCGTCGACACGCTGACCGTGCTGCTGCCCGCGTTCACAGGGCTGGTGGCGACGCTTCGGTTCGCGCCCGATCGGCTGGAGGAGCTTGCGCCGCAGGGGTTCTCGCTGGCCACCGACGTCGCGGAGTGGCTGGTCCGCGAGGGGGTGCCGTTCCGGTCGGCGCACGAGATCGCGGGGGCGTGCGTGCGGGCGTGTGAGGCGCGCGGTCTGGAACTGTGGGAGTTGTCGGACGCCGATCTGGTGGAGATCTCGCCGTCGCTGACGCCCGGGGTGCGGTCGGTGCTGTCGGTGGCGGGATCGTTGGCCTCGCGGTCCGCGCGCGGCGGGACGGCGCCGGAGCGGGTACGCGAGCAGCTCGCCGCCGTGCAGGACGCGGTGGCAGCTGGGCGGGCCTGGTCCTAGGGTCGGCATCATGGCTCGGGTCGAGGTGGTGCAGGGCGACATCACCCGCGAGGACGTCGACGCGATCATCAACGCGGCCAACACGTCGCTGCGCGGCGGTGGCGGGGCCGACGGCGCCATCCACCGGGCCGCCGGGCCGCGGCTCGCGGAGGCCGGGGGAGCGCTGGCGCCATGCCATCCGGGCGACGCCGTGGCGACCCCGGCGTTCGACCTCGACCCGCCCGTCCGCCACGTGATTCACACCGTCGGCCCGGTCTGGCGCGGCGGCTCGGCGGGGGAGGCGGCCCTGCTGGCGTCGTGCTACCGCCGGTCGCTCGAGGTGGCGGACTCCTTGGGAGCGCGGTCGGTCGCGTTCCCGGCCATCTCGACCGGCATCTTCGGCTACCCGCCCGACCAGGCCGCCCGCATCGCCGTCGACACCGTCCGGTCCGTTTCGACGCAGGTGGAGCTGATCCGGCTGGTCGCCTTCGACCGCGCCACCCACGACCTGCTCGCGGCCGCCCTCGCGACCTGACCCCGTCTTCGCGCCCGGGCAGCAGAAACCCCGGCGCGGGAACCCAGTGAGTGAGAAGCGCGCCGGGGTCCGGCCGGGATCATCGGTGTGACAGCACCTCCACCGGCCACGATCAGCGTACCGCCGTTGACGGTCGATTGATCAGGTGTCATTCCGAAGGGCTAACTACATCGGGCACCCGCCCGGCGTAGTCCAGAGATGGGCTACCGGGCGGGCATCGCTCGAAGTAGCTGCGGTCGGGGCGGATCCGCGGCTCGTCGGCGTGCCAGGTCCGCAGGGGAACGGCCGGGTGCGCCTCGTAGGCGAACAGCGTGCCGCCCGGGCGCAGCAACAGGGCCACGTCGCGAGCCCACGACCGCAGGTCGGTCAGCCAGATGAGCGTGCCCTTGCCGGTGTACACGAGGTCGGCGCAGCCGTCGCGCAGCGGCACCCCCACAGCTCCGCCGACCACGCCGACGACGTACCGGCACGGAACGCCCAGCTCGTCGTACTCGCGCACGTGCTTCTGCGAGGCATCGTCTCAGGCCGATCGGTTACGTTCCACGGTCGCGCAGCCAGGCGGTCACCCGGGCCTTCGAGGCGCGCGAGATCCAGGCGTCCTGGATCTGCTCAGCCAGCTCGGCGCGGGTGAGCTCGCCCAGCCGGCTGGCGCGCACGAGCACCGAGCGGTGCCCGTTGAAGTGCGGGGTCGTGAAGTACGGCGTGCGCTCGTCCTGCACCAGCGCCGTCTTCTCGGCCTCCGACTCCACCCACAGCACGATCACGTCGTCGTAGCGCTCGCCGGTCGACGGGTCGACGGCGTCGGGGCGCGGGTTGCGGAAGAACACGAACGACTTGCCGCCCACCTGGTAGACGGGTTTCTGCTCGGTGCCGGGGTAGACGGTGGCGTGTGGCATGGCCGCCGCGATCTCGTGCACGTCGGCGACGGTCGCGGGCCGGTCGCCGTCGTCTGCCATGGACCGCAGCCTAGCGTCCGCCCATACCACTACGATGTGCGCGTTTCGGTCACTCGACCCAACTGGGGGGGGCACATGTCGGACGAGCTGCTGCGCCCGACCGTCCAGGGACTCATCGGCACGTCCGAGAAGCCCTGGCGGTTGACGTCGCAGGCCTACGTCGCGTTCTTCGGTGGCGTGCTCGCGTCCACCACCATCGCCGTCGTCAACGCCCGGCGGCTGGGCGTTCCGCCCGACAAACGGCGGCTCATGATGCTGGTGGGCGGGCTGGCGTTCGTCGCCGCGGTGGTCGTCGGTGCGCTGCTGGCCGACGACGGCACCGGCGCGGCCCGGCTCGGCGCGCGCGTCGTCGCCGTCGTCGCGATCCTGCTCCTCATCCGGCTCCAACAGCCCATGGACCGGGCGTTCGTCCTGCGCAACGGCGAGTACGGCTCGCTCTGGGGACCCGGCCTGCTGGCCGTGTTCACACTGGGCCTCGTCGAGGTGCTCGTCATCGTGGCGCTGGCGGGTGCGCTGTGACCGAGACGACGGACTCCGGCCGGCCGGGCACGGCCGAGCTGCGCATGGTCTGGGGCTGGATCGAGCGGGGCAGGCCCGAGAAGGCGCTCGAGGAGCTGCAGAGGGTCTGGCACCTCTCGTCCACCGATGTGCGGCCGCACATGCTGCGGGCCGTGGCGTTGTCGGGTCAGCAGCGCTGGGCCGAGGTGATCGAGGTCATCCGCGAGGGTTTCGCCCTGCACGGCCCGGTCGGCGTCTACTTCCCGATCATCGGCGACGCGCTGCGCAAGCTGGGGCGGCTCCAGGAGGCCGAGTCCGCCTACCTCGAAGGGCTGCGGCACTGGCCCAACGACGCGGACCTGCTGCTCGGCTACGCCCGGGTCTGCGTCGACGCCGGCCAGGCGGACAAGGCGGCGGCCCTGGCCGACCGCGCGGCCGCCCAGAACCCGGAGCATCCGCTGCTCGACAAGGACCGCGCCACCATCGCCTTCGCCCAGGGCAAGCACACCGAGATGCACCGGCACACCACCCAGGCGCTGGCCGGTGACCCCGACGACGTGGCCGCGCGCGCCCTGCACGGTGCGGCGGCGCACTCCACCGGCGACCACGACGCCGCCTACCGCTCGCTGGCCCGCGCGGCCGCAAACGAACCGGGGAACGCGCCCCTGCTCGAGGCCGCGCGCGAGGCCCGGATGATCCGGCACCCGCTGATGCGCCCGCTCACCGTCTTCGGCACCGTCAACCCGCTGGCCCTGTGGCTCGGTGCGATCCTCGTCATCGGGGTGCTCAACGCGGCCGCGCCGCAGCCGGCCGGGTTCGTCGCGGCCATCGTGTGGCTGGTGTTCTGCGTGTACTCGTGGGTGGTCCCTCCGGTGCTGCGGCGCTGGCTGGACTGGAGGGCGCGCCGATGAGCACCGAACGCATCGCCGCGCTGCGCAAGGCCGTCGAGGCCTCGCCCGACGACGACATGCTGCGGCTGATCCTGGCCGAGTCGCTGGCGACCGCGGGTGACGCCGTCGGCGCCCTCGACGAGTACGCCGTGCTGCTCGACCGCGGCGCGCTGCCCGCCGAGCACCTGGTCGCGGTCGGCGAGCTGGCGGCGACGGCGGAACGGCTGCCGTTGCTCCGGGGCTGCCTCGAGGCCGCCCGGCAGGCCGGGGTGGTCGAGGGCACCGGGCGGCTGCAGCAGCTGGTCGACGAGATCGTCACCCGGCGCACCGGGGTCCTGGTGCCGGCCGGCGGTGTCGATCCGGCGCCCATGCAGGCCGAGGTGCTGAGGGAGTCGACCACCTTCGACCGCGTCGGCGGCATGGACGATGTCAAGCAGCTGATCCACCGGCTGGTGATCCTGCCGCTCAGCCGTCTTGAGCTCTACGCGAAGTACGGGCGGCGCGCCGGCGGCGGTGTCCTCCTGTACGGGCCGCCCGGCTGCGGGAAGACGCTGCTGGCGCGGGCGACGGCGGGCGAGTGCGGGCTGCCGTTCGTGAACGTCCGCATCGAGGACGTCATGGACCCGTACCTCGGCGTCTCCGAGCGCAACCTGCACGCGGCGTTCGAGCGGGCCCGGGCCAGCGCACCGTGCGTGTTGTTCCTCGACGAGCTCGACGCCCTGGCGTTCGCCCGGCACAAGCACGGCGGCTCCGACGCGCGCCGTCTGGTCGACGTGCTGCTCCAGGAGCTGGACGCCATCGGGTCGGAGAACGACGGCCTGCTCGTGCTGGCCGCGACGAACGCACCCTGGGACGTCGACGAGGCGATGCTGCGGCCGGGCCGGTTCGACCGCGTCGTCTTCGTGCCGCCACCGGACGAGGCGGCCCGGGCGTCCATCGTCGACGTGCTGCTGCGCGACGTGCCGACGGCGGGGGTCGACCTCCGGGCGCTGGCGGCGCGGACGCCGATGTTCAGCGGCGCCGACCTGCGCGCCGTCGTCGAACGTGCCCTCGACCGCGTCATCGACGAGGCACTGGCGACCGGCCAGGAGCCGCCGCTGTCCGGGGCGCACCTCGAGGCGGCGGCCGAGGTGGTGCGGCCCACCACACTGGACTGGCTGCACCGGGTGCGCGGCTACATCGAGTTCGCCAACCACAGCGAGCGCTACGACGACGTCGCCGCCTACCTGCGGACGAAGGACGTGCGGCGGCGCATGGCCGGGTAGTCGGACGCAACGTATCGAGGCTCCCGTGCGTCTCACGCAGTGAGGGGGTGACGGCGTGCCAGGTGCGGTCCGGACGACCACGGTCACGGCGCTCGCCGCGCTGCTCGCCGCCGCCCCGCTGCTGAGCCTCATGGCGTCGCCGCGGTGGGCGCTGGCCGTGCCGCCGGCCGTCCTGCTGGTGGCGCTGGCCGGCTGGACGCTGCGCCGGATCGGGTCGGGGGACCTGCTGGTCGTGACCGGGCAGGTCGTCGTCCTGGGCTGGTGGCTGAGCGTGCTCGCGTCCGGCCGGCCGCTGCCCGCGCCCGCCGACCTCCTGACCACCGTCCGGGCCGGCATCGACGTCGTCCGGTCGCACAGCGCGCCGCTGCCGGTCGAGCCCGGCGCCGTCGTGCTGCTGGTCGCGTGCGCCGGCGTGGTGGCGATCGCCGCGGACCTGCTCGCCGCCGGGCTGCGGCGCGCGGGGTACACCGGCCCGGTGCTGGCGACCGGCTACCTCATCGCCGCCGGCGTGCTCGCCGACGGCGTCGCCTGGTACTGGTTCGTCCCGCCCGCGGCCGGCTACCTGCTGGTGCTGGCCGCCGAGGGCCGCGGCCGGGTCGTCGCCTGGGGCCGGGTGGTGCGCGCCGACGACGAGCGGGCGCGGCCGGCCGTGTTGCGCACCGGCCGCAGGGTGGGGCTGGCGGCGGTGTCGGCGGCGGTCGTCGTACCGGCGCTGCTGCCCGGGCTGGGCGACGGCGTCATCGACGGGTCGCTGTTCGCGGCGGGCGGCGACGGCGGCAGCAGCGGCCCCGTCGTCCCCGCCGAGAACCCGATCGTCGACCTGCATCGCAACCTCACCCGGCCGCAGAATCTCCCGGTGCTGCGATACCGGACCCAGGCGCCGGAGCCGGCCTACCTGCGGGTGGCCGTCCACGACGAGTTCGACGGCTGGCGCTGGCACCAGGGGAGCGGGTCGACCCTGGTGCCGGTCGATGAGGGGCTGCCCCCTCCGCCGGGCCTCGGGAGCGAGCCGCCGCTGGCCGCCATCGACATCACGGTCACGGAGAACTACCCGTGGCGGTCGCTGCCGCTGCCGTACCCGCCGCGGCACGTCGACCTGGCGGGGGAGTGGTACGCCGACCCGGACACGCTCGAGATCGCCTCGCCCGACGGCGACCCGCGCGGCCTCTCGTACCGCGCCCAGATCGCCCAGGTCCCGGCCGACGCCCGCCGGCTGCGCTCCGCCCCGGCGCCCGGCGCCGAGCTCGAGCCGCTGGTGCGACTGCCCGACGGCGTCGGCGAGAGCATCGACCCGTTCCTGACGGAGGCCGTCGGCGACGCCCCCACGCACTACGACGCCGCCCGCGCTCTGGAGGCCTGGTTCCGCGAGGGCGGCGGTTTCGTCTACGACACCGACACCGTCGACCCCGGAACCTCCACCGGCTCGCTGCTGACGTTCCTCGACGACCGGCGCGGCTATTGCGAGCAGTACGCCGCGACCATGGCGGTCATGGCCCGGCGGCTCGGCATCCCGGCCCGGGTCGTGGTCGGGTTCCTCCCCGGCGACCCGCTGCCCGACGGCTCCCGCCTGGTCACCGCCCACGACGCGCACGCCTGGCCCGAGCTCTGGTTCGAGGGCACCGGCTGGGTCGCGTTCGACCCCACCCCGCCGGACCGGACCCCGTCGCCCCCGCCGTCGCCGTCGGGCGAGCCGGCGCCGTCGGGCAGCCCGTCGCCAGGCCCGAGCGCGGGTGCCGGCGCGCTGCCCTCCCCGCCCGAGGAGCCGGCCGGTGCCGCCGGTGGATCCTCGGGTGACGACGGCGGCAGCCTGCGGCCGGGCGCGGGTTCCGCCGTCGGCCTCGCCGCGCTGCTCGCGACCGCCCTGGTGGTGGCTCGCTCGGCCGCCACCCCGATCCGCCGCCGACGGCGCTGGCGGTGGGCCGCCGGCGACCCGCACCGCGAGGCCGAGGCGGCCTGGACCGACGTGCGGCTGACCGTGCGCGACGCCGGACTCGGGCCGGCCCCGCCCACGCCGCGCGGGATGGTCGCGCGGGTCAGCACGGCGGTCGCTCTCGATACGGAGGCGCGGGCGGCGCTGCACCGCGTCGCGACGGCGGTCGAGCGGGCCCGGTACGCGCCCCGGGCCGACCCGGTCCCGACGCTGCGCCGCGACGCGCACACCGTCCGCCGCGCCGTGCTCCGGTCGCGGCCGGTCCCGATGCGGCTGCGGGCCACGCTCTGGCCGGCCCGCACGCCGTCGCCGTCCGCCCCCGCGGTCGCGCTTCGCGCGCCCGCCGTCCCTGCCCCGTGATCATCAACCTTTCGTGCCGTGATGGCAGCACGAAAGGTTGATGATCACGGGGATCCCCAGGGGGCGGGGACGATGTCCGGGCCGTCCGGGGTGTCGACGAGCCGCCAGAGGAACGACTCCAGGGTGACGTCGTCGCGGGCGCCGAAGACTCGCAGCAGCGTCGCGACGTCGCCCTTCGGGAGCCGGCGCGCCACGCCGGCGAACAGTCGCGCCGGCTTCACCCCCAGCTCACGGGCGACATGGACGAACGGCGCCAGCGCGACCATCGTGTCGCGCGGGTCGATCATCCGCAGCCGCTCCGACAGCGCGGCCGCCGTCAGGGCGTCGCGCAGCCGGGACTTCGAGCGGGTGCGGAGCGCGACGACCACCTGCCGGGCGCCGTACCGGCCCAGCGCCAGCACGTCGCCGTCATCGAGGGCCGCCACCGTGGCCGCGTCGATCCGCCTCGGCAGGCCGCGGAGGATCCGCTCCGCCCGCGCGTCGCCGTCGCCGGGGATCCGCTCGAGGTTGGGCCGCAGCGGATCCACGACGACAGCATCGCACGCCGTCAGCCGGTCGAGACCACCGCGAAGCCGCCGGGGCGCAGGGTGATCGTCGTCCGCTCGCCGATGGACTGCGACGCGATCTCGCGGCCGGTCCCGTCGTAGACCTGCACCGTGCCCGGTCCTTCGACGGGGACGCGCCGGGGCGAGGACGCCGCGGAGTGCAGCAGCTCCGCCCGGGCCCCGCCGTCACCGGTCAGCTCGAGCCGCGACACCTCCGGCCGGACGAGCAGCGCGTCCAGCTCCACCTCACCGCCCGCCGCCGAGACCGACACCGCCGAGGCCCCGGCCGGCACCGGCCGGCGCAGCGGTTGCGGCAGCAGCGCGCCCGGCACCGCCGTCAGTCCCTGCGCTCCGACACCGTGCCTCAGCGTCCCGACCGCGCGCCCGTCCGCCGTCCACGCCGTCCGCGCGTCGCCGCCCAGCGGCAGCCACGACACCGGCTCGACCAGCCGCGCGCCGTCCGACGCGCCCAGCGAGAACGTCGCCGTCTGCCCGGGCGACAGGGCGAGCAGCGTCCCGCTCCACAGCGACTCGCCCGTCCACGCGGCCGACGGCGCCCGCACCGTCCCGGTCGTCGACGTCGCCGTCTCGGCCTCGACGAGCCGCAGCCCGTCGCGCGCCTCGACCGAGGTCAGCCCCACGGCACGCGACCGCACCTCGTCACCGGCGGCGTCCAGTGCGAGCATCGACAGCTGGCCGTGGATCGTGCTCTCGGCGCCGCTGTTCCGGTTGATCGTCCCGTCGGCCGCGACGCCGTCGAAGGTCACGCCCGTCGCGGGGTCGTACATCGGCTCACCGGCCACGTTGGCGCCGAAGTACCACGAAGCCGTCAGCCCCGCGAGCTCGTCGAACGCCGCCCGCCCCGTCGCCGCCGACACCGCCAGCAGCGACTGCAGCCGCGAGTCGACGCCG
Source organism: Jiangella mangrovi (assembly GCF_014204975.1). Lineage (NCBI taxonomy): Bacteria > Bacillati > Actinomycetota > Actinomycetes > Jiangellales > Jiangellaceae > Jiangella > Jiangella mangrovi. The sequence goes on along the minus strand of NZ_JACHMM010000001.1, from coordinate 6,494,670 downwards.
TAGGCGATCTGGACGCGCTCGGTCGGCGTCGGCAGCCAGCCGTTGTCGGCCCCGCCTGCCGTGAGCAGCACCGGCACGAACCGGGCCGAGTCGGCGACGGCCGGGCGCAGCAGCGACGGCGACGACAGCGCCGTCGACGCCGCGGCCAGCGACGCCGGCATCTGCGACCCCCACGCGTGCCACATCGACCGCGACTGCGCCCACGGCAGGATCGCGCCGTACGGCCACGAGTCCGCGTCGCCGCCGCCCATGGCCGCGACGCCCTCGGCCAGCTTGCGCAGCGCTTCACGCGCCACGCCATCGGATGGCGCGGCCGCGACATACGCCGACAGCCCCAGCACGGCCTCTGCGGTCGCGTCGGCGCCGTCGACGATGAGCCACGACGGCACCCGCAGCCCGTCGGCGACGGTGAACTCGCCGTAGCGCGTCAGTACCTGCCGGTCGACGGCGTCGACGGCGAGCCGCAGCCGCTCCCGCAGGAACGCCGCGAACTCGGTGTTTTCGGACGCGAACGCCGCGTACCCCTCGCCGAACGCCCAGATCGTCCGCGCCAGCCAGTAGCTCGGCCCGGAGTCGGATGGATCGGGCAGCTCGACCGGCTCCGCGCTCGGGTTCAGCGTGCCGTCGGGCTGGATCCACAGCACGACGTTGCCGGCGTCCGGCCCGCTGACCGTCTGCAGGTAGGCGAGCGAGCGCAGCAGCTCGTACGCGCTGTCGCGGCTGGCGGACGAACCGGTCTGCTGCCAGTGCCGCAGGTAGACGACGGCCGCGCGGGACACGTCGTCGGCGTTGTAGGCGCCCTGCGACCAGTGCCCGGTCGCGGGATCCAGCGCGCCGCCGCCGATCCGCTCGAACATCCCGCCCGGCCGCGCGTCGGCGTAGGTCCACGGGAACGTCAGCGCCGGCTCCTCGGCCAGCCGGTACGTCGTGTGCCCGTCCACCGCGACCGGCGACGCCTCGTCGAGCAGGAAGTCCAGATGCGCGGTGTTCGCGAGGGGCTCGACGGTGTCGGCTTGCGGCCCGACGGTGCCGGCCTGCGGCGCCGCCGTGGCCACCAGCGTCCCCGCCGTGAGCAGTGTGGCAGCAGCGGCCGCCGTCCATCCGATCCGCGCCATGGTGCGCTCCCTTCGGTCAGGTGTCGGTGCGGTCCAGCCGCGCGACGCCGATCTTGCTGTCGGCCATGCCGTAGAAGACGTAGTGCGCGCCGCCGATCTCCTCGATCGCGGTGGGGAAGACGACGTTGGGCACGATGCCGCTGCGCTCGTCGTCGGTCTCGGGGGCGAGCAGCGGCGACGGCGTCCGCGCCAGCACCGTCGACGGGTCGTCGGCGTCGAGGAGCAGCGCGCCGGCGGCGTAGTTGACCCGCTGCTGCTGCGCGATGCCCGAGGCCAGCACGCCGGTGACGCCGTGGTGCAGCAGCAGCCAGCCCTCGCGGACCCGCAGCGGCGCCGGGCCGCCGCCGATCTTCAGCTCCTCGAACGGGAACTCCGGGCCCGCGAGGAACCGGTGCTCGCGCCAGTGCACGAGGGCGCGGAGGTCGGCGAGCACCCCGGCCAGCGGCACGTACGAGATCCAGATGCTGTGCCGCTCGTCGGTGACGCCGCGCGGCAGCACGACGCCCTGACCTGGGCGGATCTCGCCGAGGTCCCACATGGGCCGGTGCAGCACGGCCAGGCTCTCGACCCCGTCCGGCGACACCACCGGCGTCGGGAAGAACACGGTGTCCTTGTTGTGGAACAGGTTGAGGTCGACGTCGAGGTCGTCGTCGTACTCGAAGAACACCGGGCCCAGCCGTCGCCACGACCGCAGGTCCTCCGACACCGCCAGCGCGGTGCGCGGACCCAGGGGCCCGTAGGCGACGTACGTCATGACGTGCAGCCCGAGCGCCGGGACGTACGTGACCCGGGGGTCCTCGACGCCGCCGTGGGCGACGCCGCGCTCCCAGGCCCGGTCCGGCTCGAGCACGACGCCCTCGCGCTCGACGCCGACGGGCACGCCGTCGTCGTCGATGACCACGCGCGCCAGGCCGACGCGTGACACGTTGCCCGCGGCGACCAGCCGGGGGAGCAGGTACAGGACGCCGTCGGGGCCGCGGCCGGACGCCGGGTTGAGCACCCCCTCGGCCTCGTTCGGGTCGCCGTCGCGCGGGGTCATGACGACGCCCAGGCGGGTCAGCGTGTAGGGGATCGCGGTGGAGACGGTCATGCCTAGCCTTTCACTCCGGAATCGAGGTTCGTGGAGGTGAAGTAGCGCTGGAAGACGATGAACAGGACGACGGCGGGAGCCGCCAGCACGACGGCGCCGGCGAGGATCGCGCCGAACGGGTTGGCCGCCGTCGCAGCGATGTTGCCGATGTAGTTGGCCAGCGACACCGCCAGCGGCTGCATCGACTGCTCCTTGGTGATGAGGAACGGCCACAGGAACTCGTTCCACGGCCCGATGAACGTGATCAGCACGACGGTCAGAAGCACCGGCCGGACCAGCGGCAACGCGACGCTCCACAGGGTGCGCAGATCGCCGGCTCCGTCCACAGCCGCCGCGTCGAAGAGCTCGCGCGGCAGCTGCAGGAAGTAGGCCCGGAACACGATCACCGCCGTCGAGTTGATCGCGAACGGCAGGATCATGCCCAGGTAGCTGTCGGCCAGCCCGTAGTCGCGCGCGATCAGCACGTACAGCGGGATCATCAGCAGCTGGAACGGCACCACCTGCACCAGCAGCGCCAGCGCGAACGTCGTGCCGCGCCCGCGCCACTGCAGCACCGCGAGCGCGTAGCCGGCCAGCACGCCGAACACGACCGTCCCGAGCAGCACGCCGCCGGTGAAGATGCCGGAGTTCACCAGCCCCTGCAGCAGGTCGATGCGCCCGTCGATGGCGGCGTAGTTGTCCAGCGTCAGGTTCGACGGGTCCGGGAAGGCGCCCGACGGGGTGGGTTCGGGCTCGGCCTGCAGGGACCCGACGACCATGTAGTAGAAGGGGAACAGGAACGCCAGCGCGCCGATCCCCAGCACGACGTAGCGGCCGACCGTCGCCGCGGCCACGCGCCTCACGACTCACCACCTCCGACGAAGCGCCGCTGCAGCCAGGCGACCAGCAGGACCAGCAGCACGAGGATCACCCCGATGGCCGCGGCCACGCCGGGCGAGCCCTGCTCGATGCCGCGCTGGTACATGATCAGCACCGGCGACGCGGACGCCCCGTTCGGCCCGCCGCCGCCCGTCAGCAGGTACGGCTCGGTGAACAGGTTCGCGCCGGTGATCGTCGCCAGCAGCACCACCAGCACCGTCGCCGGCCGCACGGCGGGCACCGTCACCGACCGGAACGTCCGCAGCCGCCCGGCGCCGTCGGTCGCCGCCGCCTCGTACAGCTCGCGCGGCACGTTCTGCAGCGCCGCCAGGTACAGCAGGATGTAGAACCCGAGCTGCTTCCAGGTGACGAAGAACGCGATCGACGGCATCGCCCAGAACGAGTTGATCAGCCACGGCGGATCCGGCGCCAGCGGCCCGAGCACCTCGTTGACCAGGCCGTTCCCGCTGAACAGGAACAGCCACACGCCCACGACCGCCACGGACGCCGTCACGTACGGGACGTAGAAGGCGACCCGCAGGAACGTGCGGGCCCGCACCACCTGGTTGAGCAGCGTCGCGAGCACCAGCGACAGCAGCACCGTCAGCGGCACGTTGATGAGCAGGAAGATGCCGATGTTGACGAACGAACGGCGCACGTCCGGGTCGCTCAGCACCGAGGTGTAGTTGTCGAGGCCGACGAACGGGCGGTCGACGTCGGCGCCGGGCGCGGCGAAGAAGTAGTCGTGGAACGAGATCCACACCGCGAAGCCCAGCGGGAACGCGAACACCACCAGGACGAACGCCAGGTACGGCGTGCTGAACAGCAGCCCGGCCGGGTTCTTGCCCAGGACGCCGAGGATGCCGCGGCGGCGGGCCGGCCGCCGGGCGGGCGACGGTGCTGCGTCGCCCGCCGGCGGGGCGCCCGTGTCGACGACCGTCATGTCCGGCCGCCCGTCAGGACTGGCCGGCCAGGCCGTCGATCTCGTCGGCGGCGCCCTGCAGCGACTCCTCGACATCGCCCTCGCCGAAGATCACCGACTGCGACCACGCGTCGCGCAGCGTCTGCCACACCGCGACGGCGTTCGGGACGTTCGGGACCTCGACGGTGCGCGCGGCCTGGTCGCCGAACGCCTCGTAGGCCGGGTTCGCGGAGAAGTAGTCCGGGTAGGTGCCGGGCAGGTCCTGGCGCACCGGCATCTGGCCGGTCATCTCCAGCAGCAGGCCGTCCTGCTCCTCGCTGGTGGCGAACTTCAGCACGTCCCACGCCGTCGCCTGGTTCTCGCAGGCGGTGTAGAGGCCGATGTTCTTGGCGTCGCTGAAGGTGTACGTCTCTTCGGCCGGCGTGCCGGCGGAGGTCGGCACCGGCACCGCGCCCCAGTTGACGTTCTCGCCGTAGACGCTGATGGCCCACGGGCCGACGATGGCCATGGCGGCCTGGGCGTCGGCGAACGAGTCGCCCTGGTAGGCCTCGCGGCTGGCCAGGCCCTCGTCGTAGAGCGTCTTCCAGAACTCCGCGACCCCGAGGCCGGCGTCGTCGGTGAACGTCGCCGCGCCGTCCTCGACCAGCGCCGTGCCGCCCGTCTCGGCCGCGTACAGCGGGTAGAAGTCGAACCAGTTCTGGAAGAACTCGCTGGTCGGGGCCGGCCAGATGGCCTTCGGCGCGGCGCCGGACGACACCAGCGTGCGGGCCGTCGCGAGGAACTCGTCGTACGTGCCCAGCGGCGGGTTCTCGGGGTCGAGGCCGGCCGCGGCGAACATGTCCTTGTTGTAGAAGATCATCACCGGGTTCGACTTCCACGGCAGCTGGAAGTACTCGCCGCCGGGGGAGCGGTACTGCTCGGCGATGTCGCCGCTGCGCTCCTCGACGTAGTTCTCGCCGTCGTCGAAGCTCGACAGCGACACGAGGCCGCCCTGCCGCTCGAAGTCCGGCACGGCCACGGGGGCGGTGTTGAAGATGAGGCAGGGCGCGTTGCCGGCGGTGATGGCCGCGCCGATGACCTCCTCGCTGCTGGCGCCGGCGGGGATCTCCTGCGCCTCGATCTGCTCGTCCGGGTTCTCTGCGTTCCAGGCCTCGACCATCTGCTGGCCCCAGGCCACCTCGGCCTCGTTGTTGGAGTACCAGATGGTGATGTCTCCGCGGCCGCCGTCCTCGCCGCCGCCTCCGCCGGAGGTCTCGTCGTCGCCTCCACAGGCCGCGACGGTGAACAGGCCGGCCGCCGCGGTGAGGGCGGCGGCGACTCGGGTGCGTCGTTGCACGGTGTCTCCTTCTGTCGTCCCGGACGGCGTCAGCGGCCGGTCCGGGTGGGGGGTTCGGAGGGTTCGCTGTACGGAGCCGTGGATTCGCGCGGCACGAAGCGCGCGGGCGGCAGGTCGGTGTCGCCGGGCTCCTCGCCGGCGATCGACCGCAGCAGCACCCGCGCGGCGACGGCGCCCCAGCTGACCGCGTCGGTGGCCACGGTGCTGAGGGAGGGGAAGAGGTGCTCGCCGACGTCGCTGCCGTCGAAGCCGGTGATCGAGAGCTCCTCGGGGACGCGCAGGCCCGCCCGCTGGGCGAAGCCGAGCCCGGCGATGGCCATGGGGTCGTTCGCGTAGACGATGGCGGTGGGGTAGTCCGGGCCGGCGAGCAGATCGCGGGTCGCGAGGGCGCCGTCGGCGGCCCGGAACTCGGTCTCGACCACCAGGTCGGCGGGCAGGCCGGCCGCGGCCATGGCGTCCTCGAAGGCGTGACGGCGACGGCTGCCGTGCAGCATGCGGGCCGGACCGGCGACGTGCGCGATGCGGCGGTGGCCCAGCCCGACCAGGTGCTCGACGGCGGCGGCGATGCCGGCGCGGTCGTCCATGGAGACGGCCGGGAACGGCGACGGCGCCTCGGGGTGGCCCAGCGTGACGGCCGGGATCTGGAGCTCCTCGGCGAGCGCGATGCGGGCGTCGTCGTGGCGGAGGTCGGTGACGAACACGCCGTCGACCCGGCGGTCGGCGACCAGCTTGCGGTAGGCGGCCAGCTCGGCTGCCTCGTCGGGGACGACGCTCAGCACCAGAGCCTGGCCGGCCGGGGCGAGCTCGCGCTCGATGCCGGCGATGAACGACGGGTAGAACGGGTCGCCGGTGATGATCTCCGGATCCCGCGTGATGACCAGGCCCAGCGCGAACGCCCGGTCGACCGAGAGCGCACGGGCCCGCAGGTTCGGCTGCCAGCCCAGCTCGCGGGCGGCCTCGAGGATGCGCTCGCGGGTCTGCGCCGAGACGCCCGGGCGGCCGTTCAGAGCGAACGACACCAGCCCCTTGCTGACGCCCGCGCGCTGGGCGACGTCGGCGATGGTGGGCCGGGCGGCGGGCATGCGGTTCCCCTCGACGATGAGTGCTAAACCGGTTTAGAGTGGGAGCCTATACCGGTTTAGGCCCGGTCGCAAGGGTGGTCCGGTGTGGTGCGGTGCCCGCGCGGGCGGCCCGATGCCGGCGCCGGCGTCAGGCGGGCGTCAGCCGGCGGCGGACTGCCAGAGGCCCATGACGTTGCCCTCGGTGTCACGGAAGTACGCCGCGTACCCCATGCCCATGACCTCGGTCTTCGGCAGGACGGTGGACCCGCCGAGCTGCTCGACGGTGGCCAGCGCCGCGTCGACGTCGGGCACGTCGAGGGTGATGATCGGGCCCGGTCGTGCGTCGTCGCGGGTGAACATGCCGCCGTTGATGGCGCCCGGCTCCTTCGGCCGGCCGGACTCGTCGGCCGGCGTCGTCATGGCGATGGTGTAGTCGACCTCCGGCATCGGCGTGAGCTCCCAGCCGAACGCGGCGCGATAGAACTCGCGGGCCCGGTCGAGGTCGTCGGCGGGAACCTCGAAGTGCACGACTTGTCCGGTCACGATGACCGCCCCCTCAGTGGCTGTAACCGCTCTACGGGGCGAGCGTAGACCCGTTCGCGGGGTACGGCTGACGTAGATTCGAGGCAGCAGCGGCACGCGACGAAGGAGCCGACCATGGCGCACAGTCCCAGGACCATCCAGGCGGGCGACGTCCAGGACGAGCGGGTGGCGCGGCTGGCGCTGAGCGCGGCCTACACCTGGGCGTATCTGCCGACGGTGCTCGACGACGACGGCCGCGCGGTCGA